>CBDUBY010000038.1:0-23709 GCA_965365505.1 uncultured Pyrinomonadaceae bacterium
TATTGTAGAAATGGCTGACCCTGTTGCTATTGACATTTACGAAAAACTTTCTTGGCGAGATGAAAAGGCAAGATTACGTAATTTAGCATTTGAGCTATTAGATAAACCGGACATTCAAGCATACATTTTACTGAGCATCAAAAAAAACGAAAATACTAAACAGACTAAAAAGCACATCATTAAAATGGCGAGCTATTTAGAAACGCTTAAAATATCAAAGGGAAGATTGATATTCGCCATCGAATCGAATGAATTTCAATCAACAACATTTTGTGGTATTCTCAAAGGTGCAGACTTACCTTACTGCAACGAATGTAAAATTCTTAAAACGGAAGATATAAAATAAATTAGAAAACACAAAGTGGAAAAGGCGGCAAATGTCATTAAGCATTTGCCGCCTTTTCCACAAAAAATTAAACGAATTTACGGATTAACGCTGAAAGTCGAATACATTCTACCCGACGGCTGAAGAACGTCTTTGTCTTCTAGTGTAACTAACAAACCGAAATCTTTCAGTGCGGTTTCGCCGCGAATTTCGGCTTCGGCGCGGTCGCCGTTGTTGATGATCTGTCCGATTTTCGTATACTCCTTTTCGGGTGAAACAGCCCAGAGAACATAACGTTTTTGCTTCGGAGCCAATTTCATATCATCGAAACGCATTTTGATTTTCGTCAATCCCTGATTGCTGTTGTCGAGATACGCTTTTCCTTTCAATCCTTCCAGTTCGCCTGCAAATTTCACTCTGATTTCTGTTTCGCCTTTTTCCATACCGGAAATGCCGAGCAGCGGAACGTCATAAGTCGAAGCGACAGCTTGCGTGTTTGCTACTTGCTTTTCATCACCGCCGACCACGCTTGACATTCTGTTATTGACGACCGCATAACCTTTTGGAACTGTGCTGCGAAAGATGATCGGCGCATCACCGGCAATGCTCGTCAAACCTTCGTTCGGCGAAAGCACCAGCATAAATTGATTCAACGGCGTGGTAAACGTACCTTTCGCCATTCCATTTTCAGACGAGATTGGTCCGAGATATGTAACCGCGCCATTCGGGTCAACTGCATAAGCATAGAAATTCGACGTTTTATCGCCAACTCCGCTCAAATCGAAATTAACATTTGTTGAATCGCCCATCCGCATCACGCGAGCCGAACCGCGTGCCGAATTCATACCGGCACTTGGTGTCAGTTCAACGATAACTTCTTTGCCGACCGGATATTCGATAACCGAATACGTACCGTCCGAGTTTTGGACTACTTCGGTTTTCTTAGTGGTTTTAGTCGTTGTTGTTTTAGTTGTTGTGTCTTGAGCAACACCCGTTAAAGCGGCGGAAAGAATCAAGCCGCCTGCAATTGTAAATAATTTTTTCTTAGTCATAAAAATCTCTCCTAAGTTGAATTAAGATTTCCTTATGCTTTTGGGAGATAAAGCATAATTCCAATCACAAAGCACTTGTTCGCAAGCATTGTGCCGAAGCGGGACAACATATATCTTTGCAATGTTTAGAAGAATTAAGTTTCAACCGTATTGTTTTATAAAACGGCGGTGTATTAAATCCTGACGCAATAATTCGGCTAGCGAAAAAGGCGTTGAGTTATTTAATAACTCAACGCCTTTTTCATCAATTCAAAATGTCGAAACTTATTTAATTTGCAGTTCAAAAGGCAGCAGCAGCATCGCTTCACCGCGCTTCATACGGTCGAACATCTCGGCGTAGCGCAGAGTTTTTCTCACGTCGGCGGGCAACGATTCGACGATTGCCTTTTGCGCTTCGAGTTTTTTCGCGTCGGCGTAAGTGTTGTCATCGCCGCTGCCGAGCCACGATTCGAGAAACGGACGCGCTTCGGGAAAACCGATACGCCGCACTTCTTTGTCGGCGGGAATGTTTGCCAATTCCTTGGCGATGTCAATTGCTCGTTCGAGACCGCCGAATTCGTCAATCAATCCATTTTGCTTCGCCTGTGTTCCGGTCCAAACGCGACCCTGCGCAATGGTGTTCACGTCTTCAGCTGATTTGTTGCGACCTTTGGCGACTTTCGGAACAAAGTCGTCGAAATAGATTTTATTCGCCTGATTTTCCATTTTGGCGCGTTCTTCGGGAGTCCATTTTCTGGTTTCGTTGAAGATTTCGGAATTTTTGCCGCGCGAAACGTATTCGTTCGTTACGCCGACCCAATCGTAAAAACCTTTCAGCACCGGCTTGCCCATAAATACGCCGATTGAGCCGGTGACGGTCGAAGGCTCGGCGACGATTTTATTGGCGTTGCAGGCGATATAATAACCGCCCGAAGCGGCAACGTCGCCCATCGAAACGACGACCGGCTTTTTCGCTTTGGCATTTTCGAGCGCGTGCCACATCAAATCCGATGCGAGAGCCGAACCGCCGGGCGAATCAACGCGCAGAACAATCGCTTTAATTGATTTGTCTTCCGCTGCTTGGTTGACGGCTTTGACAATCGTGTCCGAGCCGACCATTTCGCCGCCGAACATACTGTTGCTCGAACTGCCGACGTTGATTGCGCCCGATGCGTAAACGACCGCGATGCGTTCGCCGTTATTTAAGCCGAGCGAATCAGAAGGAATTTCACCGTAATCGTTTCCGCTGATTGTCCGCAGTTTGTCTTCGGCTTTATAGCCGAGGCGATTTTTCAATTCTTCATAGACCTGATCCCGATAAAACGCTTCGTCAATCAAGCCGAGTTGTTTAGCTTCGGGCGCGTGATACGGCGCGTTGTCAATGATGGCTTTGACATCTTCCGACGATTTTTTTCTGGCTTCGGCAATACCGTTCGTTAAGCGATTGGAGTATTCATCCAAAATAGCGTTAATAACTTCGCGCTGACCGTCGCCCATTTTATCTTTCGTATATTGGTCGGGCGCGTTTTTGTATTTCGGTCCGATTTGAACGACTTCCGCTTCGACGCCGAGTTTGTCGAGCGAACCTTTGTAAAACGTCGCTTCGGCAGCGAAACCGTTGACGTATAAATCTCCGGCGGGCGGCAGGAAAATTTTCTCGGTCGCCGTGGCGATGTAATACTCTTTATTCATTCCAAGTTCCATAAACGAATAAATCGGCTTGCCCGAAGCGCGAAAATCCTTAATCGCGTCGCGCAATTCGTCTGCCTTACCCCAACCGATGCCCGGCATCTCGATGTCGAGCAGCACCGCGCCGACGCGCTTATCAACTTTCGCTTTCCGAAGCTGCGTCAGCAAACTGGTAAAAGATTGCGGCTGGCTGATGCCGAACAACTTCGCGGTCGGGTCTTCCGGCGCGTAATCGGGCAAACCGCCCGAAACTTGCAAAATTAAAACGCTGTTTTCCGGCACGCTCGGTTTGCCCATTGATTCCGCCAGCAGCGCGATTCCGATAATCGCCACCAGCACGACGGCGAGCGTCACGCCGCCGAGTATGAGAAGTGTTTTCGCTGTTTTTGACATTGCCATTTTTGTTAAATTATTGCTCCGTAACTTTTTATATTTTATAAACGCCGTGTTCTTTTACGTTTCGGTTGAGGGAAAAGTTTGAATTCGCGGAAAAATGTTCGGAATGCGCCTTCGCCGCGTCGAAATTCGAGCGACGCGCCGGAATCCGAGACTTCTCTCTGGAATATCGAACTTTTCTCTGGAATATGAAAAATGTGTGTCGGAATGACCATCTGCACAACGGAATCTTCAACTTCTCTTCGGAACAAGCGTTTTTTCAAAGCGCATTTGGAAACGGCGCGCTTTTCGACGGTCAGAAAAGCGATTTCTGATTTTCCAAACGGCTCGCTTCGATGATTGCTTGTCCAAACGATTCTTTCAATTTATTCACGCTCGCGGGCGCGAATCCTTCGTAGAAATTGCTAAAATAAACAAAGATGTCTTGAGCCTTTATCCGCTCGATTTCCGATTTCCACATCTGCAAATTCGCGTCCTGCTCGCGCTGAACCGTATCGAATCTCGTCAAATCGCGCTCGCCCATAAAGCGTATGTATGAAAAATCCGCCGTCGGCTTTTCAATCGCCTCGAACATCTGCCCGCGCGGAATCCAATTTCCCTCGACCAGACAAAGCGCGACCGAGTTTTTCCGCAATTCTTCAAACGTCCAATCAACCAGCCATTCCCGATTTCTAAACTCGACAGCGAATCGAATCGTCTTTGGCAGTTCCGCCAGAAAATCGCGCAAGCCTTTGGCGTTTTCTTTCGACGCTTCAAAGTTCGGCGGCATCTGAATCAAAATCACGCCGAGCCTTTCTTTGAGCAGTAACGCTCTTTCGCAAAATTCTTCCAGCATCGGAAACGAAGGTTCGCGCAAATTGTATTCGTGCGTAATTTGCTGCGGCAGTTTGAGCGAGAAAGTAAAATTCTCCGGCGTTTTCTTATACCAATTTTCAACCGCCGAACTTGCGGGAATCGCGTAAAAAGTCGAATCAACTTCAATCGAATCGAAAACCTGCGCGTAAAGCGCGAGCATCTCGTTCGAGCGAGTTCCGCGCGGATAAAAAATTGTCGCGCCGTCGGCTTTCGTCGTCCAATCATCGTAATTCCAACCCTGACAGCCGATGTGAATTTTTGATTTTTGATTTTTGATTTTTGATTTTTCGCCTGGGTTTTTATCTGGTTTCATCTGTGCTTATCTGTGGCTAAAATTTCTTTGTTTTCGCGGCGGCGAAACATTTTTCAGTTTTCGACATCTATTTTGTTACACTCGAAAACTTATGGCAAAGAAAGGCACAATTTTAGTTTGCGACGACGAAGAGATAATGCGCGACGTTCTGGAAACGATTTTGACGGGCGCGGGTTACAAAGTTGATTTGGCGAAAACCGGCGAGGAAGCCGTCGAAGCGTATGAGCAGAAAACTTACGATGTCGTTTTGATGGACGTTTCGATGCCCGGCGTGGGCGGTTTGACCGCGCTTGAAACGATTATAAAAATGGATTCCGAAGCGGTCGTGTTGATGATTACGGCTTACGCGACTTTCGATACAGCGATTTCCGCGTGGGACAAAGGCGCGGAAGGCTGTATCAGGAAACCGTTTCAAAACGAACAGATTCTCGCGCTCGTCGCTCGCGGAATCAAAAAACGGCGCAAGGAAGAAGAACGAGTTTCGCTTCGTCAGGCAATGACGCGCTCGGTCAAACGCGATGCGATTATCGGTCGTTCCGAGCAGATGGAAAATGTTTTCAGGTTGGTTGAAAGAGTCGCTCCGGCGCGTTCGACCGTTCTGGTCACGGGCGAATCGGGAACGGGCAAGGAACTCATCGCTAAATCAATTCACGAATCCAGCCTGCGCGCCGACAAACCTTTCGTCGTCGTCAATTGTTCAAATATTCCTTCGGAACTTCTTGAATCAGAACTTTTCGGACACACGAAAGGCGCGTTCACCGGCGCGGTCGCGGCGAAAAAAGGTTTGTTTGAAGTCGCCGACACCGGCTCGATTTTCCTCGACGAAATCGGCGATTTGCGACCGGAAACTCAAGTCAGATTATTGCGCGTGATTCAGGAGCGCGAATTTACGCCGGTCGGCGAAACCGCGCCGGTTAAAGTTGACGTGCGAATCATCGCCGCGACGAATGTTGATTTAAAAGAAGCCGTCAAAAACGGCACGTTCCGCGAAGATTTGTATTATCGCCTGTCGGTCGTGCCGATTGAACTGCCGCCGCTTCGCACGCGCCGCGAAGATATTCTGCCGCTCGTGCAGCATTTTATCCAAAAATACAACGACGAAAATTTGCGGCAAATCAGCGAAACGGTTTCGCCGGAAGTTTTATCATTACTTGAAAATTATTATTATCCGGGCAATGTCCGTGAACTCGAAAACATTATCGAACGCGCCGTCGTTATCGCGCCGACCGATGAAATTACGGTCGAATGTCTGCGCCCGGAAGTGCGCGACCCGAATTTCGCGCTGAACGTGATGCAGGACGGCGAAGGCACATCTGAGGACATAGACATCTCGCGCGGCGTAAATTTCTACGACGAAGTGCGCCGTTTTGAAACCGATTTGATTCGCCGCGCGCTCGACCAAACCGGCGGACACCAATCACGCGCCGCTCGTCTTTTAGGACTGAACGCGACGACGCTGAACTCGAAAATTAAAAGCTACAACATTCTGCTGCGCGTTTAAAAATCAAAAAGGCGGAACCGACTATTCCGCCTTTTTGCCAGGTGAGTTATGAGTTTAATCGAGATTTTAGGGTCTCGAATATTTATAAACTTAATTCTTGGGTTCAGTTGCTCGCGGCATATAATTTCCGGTTTCTAGAACCTATCGTCTGCCTTTCCGCGTTCATTGATTTTTCTATTTGCTATTGGTGTGCCGAACATAGGAATTTCGGCGCATTCGCGTAATATCCCGATAAAATAAAGACTCTAAAATTTTCTTCCAGATTTTTTTGCGAAATTTTCGAGCGAAGATATATCATTTTTGATAGTATAGCTATCGAAAATGATATATCTATTGTGACCGGAAAAATGTTCGATTTTGATTTTCTATTCTCCTTATGAAAAAACCAGCGAGCGTTAAACCCAGACTGATGTTTCTGAACGGCGACACAAATTCAGAGCCGATTTTTCTGAACTTAGACGAGAACGAATTTTTCACCTTCGGGCGCAGCGCGGAATGCGATTTACCAATTAAAGACATCGCTGCTTCCCGTCAGCACTGCCGTATTATCCGCGAGAGCGATTTTTTCAGTCTGGAAGACCTCAACAGCCACAACGGAACTTTTGTCAACGACTTGCCGGTTAATGTTCATCGCCTGAAACACGGCGACCAGATTCGCGTCGGAAATTTTTATTTTATGTTTCTGATTTCTGAAAAAGATAATGCGCCGCTGCTCAACGCTCAATTTGACGACGGCACGCTCGTTACGAATTCGACGATTCGGCTTTTTCCGAACCGCGCCGCCGCCGATTTTCCGAACGATTTAAACGTCCTCGTCAAACTCGGCAGAGCCATCAATGAAGTAGCAGACTCAGAAGAATTAAAGCGCGTGATTTTAGAAACGATACTCGAATTCGTTCCGGCGCGGCGCGGCGCGATTCTCATAACCGGCGAAGATTTGACCGATTCGCGGTCAATTTGCGTTTCGGCAAAAAACGCGGGCGACACGGCGACGATGCAGATTAGCCGCACCGTTTCAGAACAGGTTTTGCGCGAGCAGGTTGCGCTTTTGAGCAACGATTTGTCGGACTCAAATCTTAATATGGCAAAGAGTTTAATTCACTCGCAGGTTTCTTCCTTACTGTGCGTGCCTCTGAAAATCGGCGACGGCAAAGGATTGATTTATCTTGACGCGAGCGACCCGAAAATTCGTTTTACGGAAGCTCATCTCGAACAGATGACGGCAATTTCCTTTCTCGTTTCCGCCGCGCTCGCCAATGCCGAATCAATCGAAAATCTCCGGTGGGAAAACGCCGCTTTGAAAGACAACCTGCAAGTCGAATCGAATTTGGTCGGCGAAAGTCCCGCGCTCGCAGAAGTTCTGCATCTGGTCGGCAAAGTCGCGCCGACCGATTCGACCGTTTTGATTACGGGCGAATCGGGAACGGGCAAGGAACTCGTCGCCCGCGCGATTCATCATAATTCACCGCGTCGCGATAAATCTTTTGTGGCGATTAACTGCGCGGCTCTGAATGAAAATCTGCTCGAATCCGAGCTTTTCGGGCACGAGCGCGGCGCGTTCACCAGTGCGCTCGCGCAGAAAAAAGGCAAATTTGAAATCGCCGACGGCGGCACGATTTTTCTGGACGAAATCGGCGACCTCGCCGCGCCGATTCAGGTTAAACTGCTGAGAGTTTTGCAGGAGCGCGAATTCGAGCGCGTCGGCGGCACGAAAACGATTCGCGTCAATGTGCGCGTGATTGCCGCCACCAATCAAAATCTCGAAGCGGATGTGGAAAGCAAAAGATTTCGTCACGATTTATTTTTTCGCCTGAACGTCGTGCCGATTAAAGTTCCGCCGCTGCGCGAACGCAAAAGCGACATCGCTTTGCTCGCCCGGCATTTCGTTCGCAAATACAGCGAGATTTGTCACCGCAAAATCGTCGGCGTGTCGAAGGAAGCCGTAAAAATTTTGCAGAAAGGCGAGTGGACGGGCAACGTCCGCGAACTGGAAAACGTCATCGAACGCGCCGTGGTTCTCGGCACGACCGACAAAATCACGCCCGAAGATTTGCCGAAGGAAATGCTTGAACTTGATTCGGCGGAAGAAGTTCTCGGCGGCGATTTCAATGAACAGTTAAAGCAAGCCAAACGCCAAATCGTGATTTCCGCCGTCAAGACCTCGAACGGAAATTTTACCGAAGCCGCCCGGCGGCTCAAAATTCATCCGAACAATCTGCATCGTCTTGCGCGTGAACTCGGAATTAAAGATGATTTAAAGGGTGATAAATAAGAAATAAACCACAACAATCTTTCGTTAGAAGTTTTCAATCAAAATCAAATCATTACGAAGCACGCCGCCGGCGTAGACGAATTTTTTCCCGTCTTTTGAAATGTCAAACGAAAAAATTCGGTCAGCCGTAAAATTGGTTACTTTTTTCGGCTCGCCGTCTGAAATGCTTTGCGTCCAGATGTTCGAAATGCCGTTTATATGAGCGGCATAGGCGAATGTTTGGCTATCGGGCAGCCAGCGCATCGTCGCCGGGAAACCTGGCGAACTGAGAATGCCCGCCGGTTGAAATGTTTTGATAATTTCTCCGGTTTCAAACGAAACTAACGCAAGCAGCGTTGGCGATTCGACTTCATTGCCGCGCGTCAGACAGATTATGAATTTTCCGTCGGGCGATATTGCCGCGCCGTTCGTTTGCTCTTTGGTCACCTGCACCGGTTCGCCGCCTTCGATTGAGACTTTCCACAGTAGCGGACGACCTTCGGTTCCCGAGTAAAGGACAAAGTTTCCGTCAGGTGTAATGACCGGCAGGTTTTCGCCGCCCTTAGCCGTTAATTGTTTCAACTCGCCGCCGTTGCCGTTCATTCGCCAGATGTGCGGAACGCCGGTGCGCGACGAAACGAAAACGATGTGTTTCCCGTCGTTTGAAATCGAAGGGTAATCGTCCGCCGCTTTGTCGAAGGTCAGTTGCTGCGGATTGCCTTCCGCGCCTCGCATCCAAATGTCACGATTGCGGCTCTCGGTCGAAACGTATAAAATTCGCCCGTCGTTTGTCCACACCGCGCCGCCGATGCCGTCGTAGCCGCCGCCCGCGAATGTTTTTGTTTGATTCGGATGCTCAATGGGAGCGGTGTAAAGTTTCGAGTTTCTTTCGTAAGCGGCGGCGAGCAAAAGCGTCGAATCTTGATTCAGGCTCAAATTAAAATAATCGTTCAAATCGCCCGTGACGTTTTTCGTTTGTCCGTCGGAGCGATAAATTTTGCGGACTTGAAACGATTCCGAACCGAAATCCGCCGCTGTTATCAACAACTCGTTCGAGTTTTTCGTCCACACGACGCGCCCGACGCGATACCATTTCGCTTCGGTAACGGATGTGTGTTCGCCTGTTTCGACGTTAATTTCCGCGACGCTCATAAACTCGCCGTCCGCGCCGATTCGACCCAGCGGACACGCGATTGATTTACCGTCAGGCGACCAGGAGAGGCTTTCCCTGGAACTGGTCATATAAAACTCGGGACGTTTTTTTTCGCTCAAAATTCGCTCGCCCGTTTCCGCGCTTGAGATAATAATTTGGTCAACGCCTGCCTTCGGATTACTGCGGATAAACGCGAAACTTTTTCCGTCGGGCGCAAAGCAAATCGCCGAATCAACGTCTTTGGCGATTTCCTGCGGCGCACCGCCGAGCAAACGAATGCGGCTGAGTTTTCCCATTCCGCCGCTGCCGAAAGTCGTGTAGTAAATCCAATTTCCGTCCGGCGCAAAAGTCAATCCCGAATAACTGTCTGCGCTCGGCTCAATCAGTTGTTCGGCGGCGGTTTCTTCGACTTGTGTGAGCCACAAACTCTGCTTTCCGCCCTGGTTCTGGACGTAGACCACGAAACGTCCGTCCGGCGAAATCGCGCCGTTTAAAACGTCGCCCGTCGCAGTGAACCTGACGGATTTCATTTGTTCGGCGGAAGATTGACGGGCGAGCGACGGATAAATATAAACCCAGCCGACAGTGGCGAATGCTGTCGCCAGCAGCAAACCCGACAACAAAATCACGCGCCAGCCAAAATGCGTTCCGGCGATAAAAACGCCCGACAAATTTTCGCCGCTGACTGTCGAAATTTGGTTGGCGCTGGTAAATAAAGTTTGGCGCGAATGAAACGAATCCAGAGACGAGTCCCGATTCATCGCCGACGAGTTTCCATTTACCGAAACGGTTTTGACGGTCTTTAACGCCGCCACAAATTCCTTTGCGGATTGAAACCGTCGTTCTTTATCTTTTTCCAAAGATTTGGCAACGACGTTTTCAATTTCCGGCGGAATACTCGCGTCGAAACGGGAAATCGGCGGCGCGTCGTGTTCCAGCACGGCGGCGATGACATCGCTGACCGATTCGCCGGTAAACGGGCGGCGGCGCGTGAGCATTTCAAACAGACACACGCCCAAACTCCAAATATCCGTGCGCTCGTCAATCGGTTTGCCGCGCAGTTGTTCGGGCGACATATAATTGACCGTGCCGATAATCATTCCCGCCTTCGTGTGGATTAATGAAGCGGTTGAACCATCGAAATCCGTGGGCGAATTCTTTTCCGTTTCGACGAATTTAGCCAGCCCGAAATCGAGAACTTTCACGTAACCATCCGGCAAAATCATCACGTTCTCCGGTTTGATGTCACGATGCACGATGCCGACCTGGTGCGCCGCCGCCAGTGCGTTCCCGATTTGAATGCCGATGTCGAGAATTTCG
Organism: uncultured Pyrinomonadaceae bacterium; assembly: GCA_965365505.1. Taxonomy (GTDB): domain Bacteria; phylum Acidobacteriota; class Blastocatellia; order Pyrinomonadales; family Pyrinomonadaceae. Next base: position 10,835 of record CBDUBY010000038.1, read on the forward strand.
TCGAACGACAAATTTTTTCCGGCTATTGTTTCGCGCAAATTCGCGCCCGCGACTATTTCGGAAACGATGTAGTGGTAAGTTTCGTATTCGCCGACTTCGTAAATCGTCAAAATGCCCGGATGATTCAAGGCGGAAACGGCTCTGGCTTCCTGCCGGAAACGCTTCAGCTTTTCCGCGTCGTCCGCGTGTTTGAGAAACTTAAGCGCGACCGAGCGTTCGAGCTGCGTGTCGAACGCTCGCCACACTTCGCCCATTCCGCCCGCGCCGAGCAGCGAACGGATTTCGTAACGATTGATTTTCGTTCCGGGATTCAGACTCATCTGAACGATCTTGAAAATGCTTTATTGGTTTTTTGCGAACTGTTGCTGCAATCATTTCACATTAAAACCGATTTTTAAACTATCAGTTTTGATATACTTGTCAAAACTTATGCGGGGCAATCTTAAAACTTTCGCGGCACAGGATACTGGCATAACGGTTGCTCAGCGAGGTTACGAAAACTTTGCCGGAAAAGATTTGCTTTTTTCAGAAAATTTCTGCAAAGTTTTCATCACGCTTTAACCCCGAAAAACTTAAAATCAAGGAAGGAAAAAATTATGCCAGACGGACCGGAAAATGATTATTTTGCCACGCAGTTCGCCACCGCGATAGTTAACGAATCGGGCGGCAACCGCTCTAATTATTGGTTTGGAAGGATGCTGCGATTTCTCGGCAGCGACGAATATGTCTTTAAAAATTTCTTTGGAAAAGATTACACGGAAACCGAGTTTCGCGAAAAATACGAAAGCGGCGACATTATAGTCAACCAGTTCGATATTTCAAACGTCAGCTACACGATAGACCCGAATGATCCGACATTAGCCGTCGTGACAATGGATGTTGCGGTTGACGTAACGATTGACTCAACCAGACACAGCGGAAATTATACTCTCACACACAAAGTTAAGCAGGGCTGGCAAGCGTATGAATCCGAACTTTCATAAGATTAAAACGACTTTGACAAAATTTTCTTCCGCTTTTTGTTTGCCAGTTGATAAATAAAAAGCGGAAGAAAATTAAGGACTGTGATTAGCGATGAAAATAAAAATTTTACTCATCGTCGGGTTCGTATTATTTTTCGCCAAGTTTCTGTTTTTTTTCAACAAACCCGCACCTGACAAAACCGTTTCGCCCTGCCCGCCCGCGACCGTTCCGTTTCCGAGTTACGACGAAATGTTTGCACCGACGATGAAATGGTGTCTGGAAAATCCGAACGAACGGGTTTTTCAATTGAGTCAGAATTACGGCGCGGCGCGGCGCGATACAAATGAAAAGTTCGCCTGGAAACAAATCGTCCGTCAACCGGAAGAGTTTAAAACCAAGTGGAAGGAATATCTGCTGGCGGTTCTCGATTACGCTTACACAGGCAATCTCGAAACGAATTGGACGGTGCAGGAAAATAGGCAGCGAAAATGGTTTCACGCGCCGTGGATGCACGCAGGCGCGACGGGTAGAGAATTTATGCGCGGTCTGACAGTCGAGCGGCGGTCGTGCACGAAGGAACTCGTCGAAGGCAAAATCTGTGATGACGACAAACTGCCGATTGAAAATTGGGCGGTCAGCGTTTATAACGAGCCGGGCGCATTTTACATCAATCAAATTTGGACGGAAATGCTCAGGCGCAAGCCTAATCCGGCAAATTTTCCCAGCGGCGGATTTCCCGAAGGAACGGTCGCCGTCAAACTGTTGTTCACGCAAGCCGAAACAGATTTTCTGCGAAACAGCATCAATTGGAAGGCGGACATTTATCGCGGCAAAATGCCGCCGCAAACGATGCGTCTGCTACAAGTTGACGTTTCCGTCCGCGACGACGTTTCGCCGACCGGCTGGGTTTTCGGCACTTTTCTTTATCACGATGACGCGCTTGAAATTTCTTATGGAGTTGAGCTCTCGCCCGACCAAAAAGCCTGGCTGCGCGTCGTGCCGCTCGGCTTGATGTTCGGCAACGAAACGGCGGAATCTTTCTTGAATCGCGGCGTTCCCGTTCCGCAGCATTTCGGTTGCGGCGAACGATTAAACGGTCCGGTTGATAATCCGAAATCGTCGTGCCTCGCCTGTCACGCGCTCGCCGAAGTTCCGCAGGATTTGAATTTCAATAAATTAAATTTAACTTACCCGCCGATGTCCTGCGACGCGGTGACCGACGGCTTCTGGTTCAAATACGTTAATCCGCGCAGCGACCGTGAAGAAGAAAGAACCATTTCCGCGCCTGACCAAAAAACCGTTTCGCTCGATTTTTCACTGCAATTGCGCGAAGGCATCGAGCGTTGCTGCCAGACTAAAAATGCTTGTCAATGTCAATAAAACTGTCAGAACCGCCTGCGGTAGCGGGCGGGTTAAACCGTAAATAAACCCGCCCGCTACCGCAGGCGGTTCTGACACGCTCGCAAATTTGACCGCCGCGCCGGGTGGTGTAATCATACAAAGTTAAGCCGAGAGTTTGCATCGAAACGAACAAAACATCAGGCGAAAACGTATTTTGCCGCGAGAGGAAAATTAAATGGCTGATTACAAAAAACGATTTGAAAAATGGCAGCGCGAGGCGAAGGAACGATTCGAAGATTTCGACCAGCAGATCAATTTGAAGGAAAAAATCGAAGAAGGCGCGAAGGTCGCGAAAGACGCGGCGAAAAAAGGTGCGGAAACAATTAAGGAAAGCGCACAGAAAATCAGAAGCGAAGCCGAAAATTCCGAAGTCGGAAAGCAAGCCGCGAAGGTTGCCGAAACGACTGTCAAAACTGCTGAAGACGCAGCGAAAAAGGCTTGGGAAGCGAGCGAACCGCTTCGTAGTGCCGCCGAAGATGCGGGCGGGCGCGCCGCCGATGTTGCCGCCGCATCTGCCGTCGAAGCGGAAAAAATCATCAAGGAAGTCGGTAAGCAAGCGGGCGCGGTTTTCAACGTCGCCGCCGACAAAGCGGGCGCGGTTTATGAAGAAGCCAAAGGTTCTTTCGGCACGACCGCCAACCGCGTTTCAGAGGCGTTTAACTTTGGCGCGAGCTGGACGCGAACGATAAATTCGGCGATAAAAACCGTGCAGCAGACCGCTGACTGGATTTCCGAAAAACCTTTCCAAGCCGCGACGACCGGCGTTTCGATGGCGGTCGGTGCCGGTCTTGGAGTCGTTTTCACGGGCATCAGTTCGCACTGGCTGTTCAACTCGGCTCTGCCGGCGTGGTCGGTTCAAAAGGCGAGCGAGCAGTTTCAGACGTATTTGAAGACGCAGGATGAATTGATTGCCAAAGGTGAGCTTTCGCAAGCCGAAACGGAAAAAATTCAATTTGAGCGCGACATCGCCAAGCGCGTCGGCGCACCGCTTTTGGGTGCGTTTAGTTTCGCGTCGGGCGCGGTTTTGATGTCGAATATCTTCAATCCGAAAACCATCACCGGCTTTCCGATTGATTGGCTGCTCGGCGGAAATCCGCTGCTCGAAGGCGTCTGGTTTTTCGGCAACGGCGTAATTTGTTTCAAGACGAGCTACGACTTTTTTATGTTCGCGCTCGAAGATCAGGAAGACGTGCAGAAAATAGTAAAGGAATTGAAAGGTTTGTTGCCCGCGTAAAAATTGTGTTATAAATTTTGCGGAATCGAATTTTTGAAAGGCTGTCGAACGTGGAATATTCGACAGCCTTTTTTTATTAAACGATTCGTCCTTCAGATCAAATTATAATAATAAAAGAGAGGCGACAAACAAATATGCTAAACGATTTCAAAGCGTTTATTGCTAAAGGAAACATTCTGGATTTGGCGATTGCCGTAATTATGGGCGCGGCTTTCGGCGCGATTGTCAAAACATTTACCGACGGAATTATTATGCCGATTATCGGTCTGCTGACCGGCGGCATTGATTTCAAACAAAAAGTCTGGAATCTCGGCGAGATGCCGGTGACGAACGGCAAGGAAATCGAAGCGGCAATTGCGGCGAAACAGCCATTGATAATGTATGGACAATTTATCAACGACGTTATCACTTTTCTGATTGTGGCAATTGTGATGTTTTTTCTGGCGCGTTACGCCGTCGGTTTATTCAACAAGCTCGCCGCCGCGCCGACTCCGCCGACCGGCGAAGAAGTTCTGCTGGCGGAAATCCGCGACCTTCTAAAGTCGAACGGTGGAAACTTGAAAATGTGAAAATGTTTGTCGGCTAAGATGGCTGTTTCATCTTTAAACTTTTTCACTTTCCCACTTCCAGATTTTCTCCGGCGTGATGCAGTAATTAAGCGGCACGTCATATTGCTGCGCGTCGGCAATTCTCTCGATTGGAGCGAAATAGCTCAAACCGATTTTCAGACAATCGGCGCGACACTCGCTCAAAAATTTATCGTAAAAACCTTTGCCGTAACCGACGCGAAAACCGCGCTCGTCAAAACAGAGCAGCGGAACTAAAACCGCGTCTATTTTTTTGACTTCAAACAGGTCGCCCGCCGTCGGCTCAAAAATGTGCCATTTGTTCTGAACGAGCGGCGTGTCGGGCGCGAACCGCAAATTTTCAAGCGTCATTGTTTGTAAATTAATGCGCGGAACAATCGTCGTCGCGTCGGGAAAATCCTGCCACAAGCGTTTATAAATAAGCGAAGTTTCTATTTCCCGATTTTTTTCGATGGCGAGAAAGACGTGCAGAAAGCGAACGTTTCTCAAATCAAAATTCTTGAAAAATGCGTCGGCGATTTTTTGGCTTTTCTCGCCGCATTCAAAATCCGAAAGTGATCTTCGTTTTGCCAGATAAATTTTTCGGAGCTCTGATTTGGTCATTGTGTATCCTAAATTTTCTCTGCTATGTTAAGTTAAAAATCCGCCCGGAAAAAATGCTGCCGCTTGAATTTTCCTGAAATGGCTTTCAGGTTAAACTAGGAAACGATGTTTTCGCCAAAAGTTTTCGTTTTAGTTCCGTCTTATAATCACGCGCCGTTCATCGAACGCTGTCTGCGGTCAATTTTCAAACAGACTTTGCCGCCTGCCGAACTGCTTGTGATTGACGACGGTTCGCGCGACGATTCGGTGAAAATTATAGAGCAAGCCTTAAAGGATTCTCCGTTTCCGGCGCGCCTTGTAGCCAGAGAAAATCAAGGTTTGTGCCGCACTTTGAATGAAGGTTTTCGTCACAGCGCGGGCTACGAATTTTTCGCTTATCTCGGCTCGGACGACATTTGGCTGCCGCATTTTCTGGAACGCCGCGCCGCGCAAATGCAGGCAAATCCGGCGGCGGTAATGGCTTACGGCAATGCTTTTTTAATTGACGAAGCCGACCGCGTAACGGACAATTCGGCGGATTGGGACGCTTACAAATTTAATGACGACCGGAAGATGCTTTTGACCGGCACCGCGCCCGTCAGTTCGAGCGTTTTCTACTCACGCTCCGCGCTCGAAAAAGTGCGTTGGAATGAAGACTCGCGGCTCGAAGACTTTGAGCTTTATCTTAAACTCTCGACCATCGGCGAATTCGTTTTTGACCAGGAAGTTCACGCGGCTTGGCGACAGCACGGCTATAACACGAGCGGCGACATTTTGCTGATGCGGCGTGAAGTTCTCGACGCGCTTCAGCGCAATGCAGCGATCTTGCGGCTCGATGCGGCGCAGTTAAAACATATCGAGCAAAACATCAATTTTCGTTACGCCGAGATTTTTGTCCGGCGCGGCTCAAAAAAACTTGCCTGGCAATTGGCTTTGAAAAATTGGCGCGGCGCGGAAAATCCCGCTCTTGCTCTGCGTATTTTATCAAGGCTGCTGCTGCCGCAACCGATTCTTCGATTTCGCAACAAACTGTGGCAGCAGCGAACCGCCGAGCGTTTCGGCACACTCGAAATTTAAACTCACATCAAACATCAAACAAAAATCAGACGCCGGCAATGAAAATGAAGGTTTTACATTTACTCGATTCGCTTAATCGCGGCGGCGCGGAAACATTGATTTTGGATGTGTGCCGCAATGCGAAAGCCACTGATTTGGATTTGATGATCGCAGCGACGGGCGGCGGCGCGCTGGAAAAGGATTTTGAAAATTCGGGTGTCGAGTTCGTTCGTCTGAAACGTCGTCTGCCGATAGATCTGCGCGTCGTTGCCCAGCTAAGGAAAATCATTAAAGATCGGCAAATCGAAATTGTTCACACACAGCAGGCGGTCGAAGCCATTCACGCTTATCTCGCCTGTCGAGGAACGCGAACGCGCATCGTTCTGACGCATCAAGGTTTTATTCACGACAAAAAAAATCTGCTAACGCTGAAATTTCTCATTCCGCGCGTTTCGATAAACGTCGTCGTCAGCCGCGCGCTCGTCAAGTGGTATGAATCGGAAAACGGCTTGAACTTTCCCGAAAATACAAAAATTATCTATAACGGCGTTGACGAAAAACGTCTGACTGGCGACGGCGAACGATTCAAACGCGAGTTGGGTTTGGCGGATGCGGATTTGCTAGTCGGAATGATCGCCAATTTCTACAGCGCGCCGCGCAAAGACCAGATGACGGTTTGCCGTGCCTTGCCGAAAGTTTTCGCGGAAATCAAAAACGCGCACTGCGTTTTAGTCGGCAAAATCGAAGCGGGCGCGGAAGATAAATTTAAAGAGTGCGTTGATTTTTGTCTGGCGCACGACATCAGCGACCGCGTTCATTTCTTAGGCGGGCGGGCGGACGTTCCCGACATTTTAGCCGCGCTCGATTTATTCGTTTTTTCATCCTTGCAGGAAGGTTTGCCGGTAGCAGCAGCGGAAGCGATGCTGGCGCGAGTTCCGATGATTGTTTCAGACATCGAACCGCTTCTCGAAGCGAGCGCGAACGGCGAATACGCTGAGCTTTTCCCCGTCGGAAACCACGAAGTTTTAAGCGTGAAGATTATAAAATTTTTAGAGAATAAAAACCTTCGTGAAGATTTAGCCAACCGCGCTTTCGATTACGCAAGAGAAAATTTCAGCATCGAAGCGCACTTGCGCGAACTAAAAAAACTTTATCAGTCTATTTCGTAAACGCGCGAAACTAAAAGGTCATAAAGGCATCGAACGCCCAGCCCGATTGACCGTTATAAACGACCTGACACCAACGTCCAGCCATTTTTCCGACATTTGACGCTTTCGGACAACTGAGAACCGTTAACATCGCGCCGTGCGGAATCTGCGCGATGCGATAACCGGTTTCCGAATTCGGCTCGCTGCGAAGGGCAAGAAATCCGTCGCGCGGCGAGTTGGCGCGGGCAGTTTTAGCGCTTTGCGTCGTTTGTTTGGGCGGCGTAAATGTTTCGCCGGTTGGAGTCGGTTTTTGATTTTTCTGATCTTGCAGTTGTTTTTGCAAATTTGCCATTTCTTCTTTGAGTTTGGCGGTTTCGTCGTCGGATTTCAGGGTTGGCGAAACGGTCGGAGTTGGTGAAACGGCGGCGACAGTATTTTTATCGCTTGACGGTCGCAATAAAATAAACCCGGCTAAGGCAATGCCGAACAAGAACAGAAACAGAATCAGAATGCCGATAATAATCGGGCTGACACTTTTTTTAACCGGCTGAGTTTGCGGCGAAGGAATTGTCGGCGAAAAATACGTCGGCACCGAATCGGTCGCAATCGGGACGCGCATCGGATTTTTATCAAAAGACATCTGCACGGTTTCCGCCGCCGTCTGCGCGTTGGAAATCAAAGCGGCTCCGTCATTTAGACAAAAACTCAAAGAATCATCAGTGTAATTAGTTTGGCAATTCGGACATTGTTTCATCGGATTCAGTCTCGCATTCTGAAAGAACTTTATCGCCAAATTTATCGGATGGCAAGTTTTTATTCGGGTTTAATTGACTCGATGACGCGGCTTTTGACCGGCGAGGAAAGCACGATGGAAGTTGTCGTAATGCCGAACGGCACTAATTTATCAATCAGATTTTGCAGATGTTCGACATCAGAAACGGCGACTTTCAAAATAAACGAATCGCCGCCCGTGCCGCGATGACATTCCAGAACTTCGGGAGATTTTTTTGCGACTTCGATAATATGTGAATAATCTACGCCCGCAATGCTCATACGAATAAACGCCGTTATCGGCAACCCAATTTTCGCCGCGTCAATCTCCGCCCGGTAGCCCGTGATTATTTTTGCGTCTTCGAGTTTGCGAATTCTTTCTATCACGGCAGGCGTCGTCAAATTTATTCTGCGTCCCAATTCGGCAAAACTGATTCGCGCGTTCTGTTGCAGCTCTTTGAGTATTTTCCAATCAATCAAGTCAATCATCTTAAAATCTAAAGTCAAAATCGCAAACAAACTGAAAATGTAAAGCGATTTTAGCACATAAACAAATTTTGCTTATTCAAAATGAAACCCGTTTCGCATACAATAAAAGATACGGCGAGCAATTTTAAATATTCAATAAAAGTTTTATCGAAAAGGAGTTTTAAAAGAAAATGTCAGTCAAAACCGTTTTGAACAAACCTGCTTTCAGCGTTTCAAACAACGAAATAAAAGACGAAGATTTGCCCGAATTTCGTGATATGAAATTCGAGAAAATCAACCAGCTCGATCTCGACCATCCGGGCGCGAGCGACGAGGCATACAGAAAACGCCGCGATCACATTGCTGCGCTTGCCAAAAACTTTCGTGAAACTCATCAAATTACCGATGTCGAATACACGGACGAAGAGCAGAAAGTCTGGCAAATCGTCGCCACAAAATTAGAAGAGATTCAAGCCGAACGCGCCAGCGAGTTTTATCTCGAAGCGAAACGAAAGCTCGGCATTTCGACCAGCAGAATTCCGCAGCTATCGGAAATGAACAAACGGCTCAAGGAACTTTCCAATTTCCGACTCGCGCCGATTGAAGGACTTGTCGAAACCCGCGCATTTTTGAGTTGGCTGTCATATCGAACGATGCTTTGCACGCAGTATATTCGCCATCCGTCGCGCCCCGAATACACGCCCGAACCCGACATCGTTCACGAAGCCATCGGACATATTCCGAATTTCACGAACCGCGATTTCGCCGATTTTTCTCAGTTCATCGGACACGGCGCGCGCATTGCGACCGACGAACAATTAGAAGAACTCGGACGGCTTTACTGGTTCACAGTCGAATACGGTTTAGTCGAAGAAGAGGGTGAACTCAAAGCCTACGGCGCGGGACTTTTATCGAGTTTCGGCGAACTCGAACACGCTTTCACCGATTCGGTCGAGCGTCGCCCTTTTGATTTAGAACAAGTTATCAATACAACTTACGCTTATTCGGATATGCAGCCGGTTTTGTATGTCATTCCGTCGTATGCGTATTTGAAGGAAACGACCCGAAAGTATATTGAGAGCTTTGCGAAATAGCTGCAATGGAAAATCAATCTTCGTCAGCGGCGATAGATAAAGTTCTCGGCGTTTTGGACGATTTGCAAAACGCCGGAATCATCGAAAAATATGCTATCGGCGGCGCATTCGCGGCAATCTTGCACAATGAACCGATTTCGACGATTGATTTGGATATTTTCTTTTTCCTGACAGAAAAAAACGAAAGTCCGATTTTGAGTTTATCCGCGATTTATGATTACGCTAAAAAGCACGGCTTTTCCTTCGATCACGAATTTGTCAACATTCACGGTTGGCTCGTGCAGTTTGTCGAAGCGAGTCACAGTGCGTTGTGGACGGAAGCGATTGAGCGAGCCGACACGCTGAGAATTGAAGATTCAAATGTTTCCGTGATTGGCAAAGAACATCTGATAGCAATGTGGCTTTTCGCCGGCAGAGCGAAAGATTATCAAAAGATTACGATGTTTTGGGAAGCCGATTTTTTAGACGAAGCAAAGCTGTTCGACATTTTGGAACGACACGATTTGATGTCGAAGTGGAACAAGGAAAAATGGAGGTTCGCCGATGAAGAACGATAATTTACAAACCGAAGTCGTGGCGGATTTAACGAAGCGCAAGCGAATTTCCCGAACGTATCTGCGAAACTTAACGCCGATGGAAAAAATCGCCAAGCTCGTTGATTTACAAGAGCAATACTACCAAATGCTCGAAATCAGAAAACAAAACGGCGGACGCGAAATTCCCGAAAGATGGCGTAAATGGCATAAGGCACGTTATGAAAATATTTGATTGATTTGGAGTAAGAATTTATGAATTACCTTTCGCGTTCAATTTTGCTTTTGATTTGCCTGACGGTTTTTGAGTTAAAATAAAGTTATGGAAACAGTAAAAGTTACAAAAACTTTGGCGAGAAAAGTTGAAGAAACGGCGAAACAAATGCGTGCAGGAAGAAGTAAACCATGATTATGATAAAGATAATTTTCTTGTCGTCGCGTGGCGTTCAGCAGAAATGCAGGCGGTAAATAATCTTTTGAATCAAGGCTCGAAAGTTGAAGACATTGGTTTTACGCCGCTCGGACTGACTTGGGAAGACAACTTTCAATCTGATTATTATAAAATCGGGAAAACGCCAACTGAAAACAAAATTTCTGAAGATTCAGAAGTTAAAAAATCTTGGTGGCAAATTTGGAAATAATTTTATAAAGAGGCAATTATGACAGACGAAAAAAATCCACTAGGTTTGAAAAAGTATAATTAACTCCATTTTTGATATTCCAAATTGTGACTTCAAACTTAAAAATTATGGCGGCAAAGGATAAAAAATCTCAAGAGAACGCGCTCGTTACATTTGATTCGGTTGAACGCAAAATTTATGTTGTGCGCGCACGGAAAGTGTTGCTCGACAGCGTTTTGGCAACGCTCTATGGCGTTACGACAAAAGTTTTTAATCAAGCCGTCGGGCGAAATTTGCAAAGATTTCCCGAAGATTTCAGATTTCAATTAACCGAAGAAGAATTTGAATCTTTGAGGTCACAAATTGTGACCTCAAACAAAGGGCGCGGCGGCAGACGTTATCTGCCGTATGTTTTTACCGAGCAAGGCGTGGCAATGTTATCAGGCATTTTAAAAAGCGAACGCGCCGTGCGGTTAATATCGGGATTATGCAGGCATTTGTCAGTATGCGGAAAATGCTTTTGACTAATGAAGAGGTTGGTAAAAAATTAATCGAGATTGAAGACAGACTCGGCGGACACGATGAGAATTTCAAAAAAGTTTTTACGGCGATTCGGCTTTTGATGAAACCGCCGAACAAATCGGACAAAGAAATAGGTTTTATACAAAGAGGTAAAGATAAAAAATGATAGACGAAAAAAATCCATTAGGCTTAAAAAAAATACATCATATCGAGTTTTACGTCGGCAACGCGAAGCAGGCGGAGTTTTATTATCGCAAGGCGTTCGGCTTTTCGCGCCTAGCGTATTCTGGTTTGGAAACTGGCAATCGGGAAACGACGAGTTACGTTTTGAAACAGAACCGCGTTAATTTTGTTTTGACTACGCCGCTCGCGCCCGAACATCACGCGGCGGAGCATATCAAACAGCACGGCGACGGCGTGCGCGATATTGCGTTTCACGTCGAAGACGCCGACCACGCTTTTAATGAAGCGGTGAAGCGCGGCGCGAAGGCGTTTATTGAACCGCACGATTGGAAAGACGAAAACGGCTCGGTTCGCAAAGCCGCGATTCACACTTACGGCGACACGGTTCATTCGTTTATTTCCTACAATACGAATAACGGACACAACTACAATGGCGTGTTTCTGCCCGGTTTTGTCGAGCAAAAAATGGAAGGCGAAGCGGTCGGCATCGTTTTAGTTGACCACATCGTCGGCAACGTCGAACTCGGCAAGATGAACGAATGGTGCGATTTTTACCGCGACGTTTTGGGATTTTTCCGCTACATCACGTTTGACGACAAAGACATTTCGACCGAATACTCCGCGCTGATGTCAATCGTGATGTCGGACGGCGGACACAACATCAAATTCCCGATTAACGAACCGGCGGAAAGCAAAAAAGGAAAATCGCAGATTCAGGAATACATCGAATTTTATCGCGGCGCGGGCGCGCAGCATCTCGCGCTGTTGTGCAAAGACATTCGCCAAACGGTCAAACAATTACAGGCAAACGGCGTGGAATTTTTGCGCGTCCCCGATTCGTATTACGAAGAAATCCCTGTGCGCGTCGGCGAAATTGACGAAGACATCGAGAGTTTAAAAGAACTCGGAATCCTCGTTGACCGCGACGAAGAAGGTTATCTATTGCAAATTTTCACCAAACCCGTCGAAGACCGACCGACCGTTTTCTACGAAATTCTCCAACGCAAAGGCTGCAAAGGTTTCGGCAAAGGAAACTTCAAAGCATTGTTCGTTTCGATTGAAGACGAGCAGCGAAAACGCGGAAATTTGTGAAATGAAAATATTATTTACAATTTCATTTATCTTGTTGTTTTGCTTTTCTATAAAGGCGCAAGACGGCACGCCTGAATTTCATACTATTTGTGGCAATCCAGAAACGGAAAGCACATTAGCTGTTCGATTAAGCGGAAAAGTCATTAAAATTGTTGATGGAGACACGGTTATTATCAAATCCGATGGCAAGAGCCGAACGGTTGATTTAGTATCTGTTGATGCAACAGTGAGTGAAAGTAAAGCCAAAGATTTTCTTTCCAATGAAATCTTGAAGAAGAAAGTTTTCTTTCTAATCTACAATCACAAAAATGATGATAATCGAATGGCTGCTGATGTTTATTATAACGATGTGTATTCAGCAAGTCGTTCTTTGATAAATAAAGGTATTGCTCGTTATAAAAAACCTGATGATTATACTTTTTCAAATTACAAAGCCTGCGTTTATCGAAGGCTTGAAGAAATAGCAAAAGAAGAAAAATTAGGAATTTGGGCAAGATGAAATATGCAAACCGAAACGCTCGAAAATCCGACTGCGAAAGTCGCGCCCGTCAACGATGTGGCGGAACTGATTGACCGCGAGATTCACCGGAAAACGCTCGAACAAATCAATGTGCTGGCGCG
>CBDUBY010000039.1:0-23585 GCA_965365505.1 uncultured Pyrinomonadaceae bacterium
CGACGACCGGCAGACGAGTTTCCTTCCAATGCGCGAGCGCGAGAAATTCGTCTAACTCTTTGGCGCAGGCGTAAGCCCAGCGATGTTTCGAGGTCGAGCCTTTGATAATATCGTTGTCTTCGGCGAACGGAACTTGCGTGCTTTTGCCGTAGACTTCCGAGGTCGAAGGAATCAAAACTCTTTTGCGAAAACGCGCGCACAAATCGAGAACGACATCCGTGCCGCGAAAAATAGTTTCGATGGTTTTCACCGGATGTTCCATAATCAAACGCACGCCGACCGCGCTCGCCATATGAAAAACCCTGTCCGCATTGCGAACCAGTTCTTCCATCAGACGCACGTTCATAATCGTGTCAATGATTAAATGAAATCGTTCTTTGCCTTCGAGGTGTTCGATGTTCTGATAACGACCCGTCGAAAGGTCGTCAATAATGGTGATTTCGTGTCCCTCGTTGTGAAGTTTGTCGGCGAGATGCGAGCCGACAAAACCTGCGCCGCCGGTGATCAGTATTTTCATAATAGATATTTTCCTTGAATTAAGATTATCTTGGTCGTCCTATTTTCCGATTTGTTCCGCAAAGTAAGCCACGGTTTTCCGCAAACCAGTCGCCAGCGGAATCGTCGGCGACCAGCCGAGAAGTTTTTTCGCGCGTTCGATATTCGGCTGTCGCTGTTTCGGGTCGTCCTGCGGCAGCGGCAGATATTTAACCTTGATTTCTTTTCCGATTGCCTTGCCGACTTCTTCCGCCAATTCGTTCATCGTAAATTCGCCGGGATTGCCGATGTTGACGGGCAGATGAATGTCTTCGGCTTCGGTATTCATCAAGCGAACGAAGCCTTCGACTAAATCGTCCACATAACAAAACGAGCGCGTCTGTTCGCCGCTGCCGTAAATCGTTAATTCTTCGCCGCGCAACGCCTGAACGATAAAATTCGACACGACGCGCCCGTCGTCGGCACGCATTTTCGGACCGTAGGTATTAAAAATGCGAACGATGCGCGTGTCAACGCCGTTTTGCCGGTGATAATCCATAAACAAAGTTTCGGCGACGCGCTTGCCTTCGTCATAACACGAGCGATTTCCGATGCAGTTGACGTTGCCGAAATAATCTTCCGTTTGCGGATGAACCAGCGGGTCGCCGTAAACTTCCGATGTCGAAGCCTGAAATATGCGAGCGCGAACGCGCTTCGCCATTCCGAGCATATTGATTGCGCCCATAACGCTCGTCTTTACAGTTTTAACCGGATTATATTGGTAATGAACCGGCGAAGCGGGACAGGCGAGATTATAAATCTGATCAACTTCGAGCAGTATCGGTTCAGTCACGTCGTGCCGAATCAGTTCAAATTGATGATTGTCGAGCAGGTGAACGATATTCTCGCGTCTGCCGGTAAAAAAATTGTCGAGCGCGATGACTTCGTGTTTGTCATTCAAAAGCCTTTCGCAAAGATGCGAGCCGATAAAGCCCGCGCCGCCGGTAACAAGTATTCGCATAATTTAACAGATTATAAATAAAAAGCAGTTGGCAGTTATCAACGAGCCAACTGCCAACTGCTACTTCCAACTGCTTATTATTTTAGGTGTTTCTCAAAGAAAGTCAAAATTCGCTCGTATTCGTCCGCCCAACTCGTCGGTCTTTGAAAAGCGTGATTTTCCGACGGGTAAAGCATCGCTTCAAAGTATTGCGTTTTCTCAAGCCGCATCAATTTTTCGATAAGCTGCATCGAATCCTGTACGTGAACATTGTCGTCAACCATTCCGTGCAGAATCAGCAGCGGTTTTTGTAATTTGTCGGCGTAGGAAATCGGCGACGAGCGTTTGTATGCTTCGGGGTTTTTATCTGGAAAGCCGAGCCGTTCGGTCGTATAAACCGGCGACGAGGCGAAATAATTTTTCCAATCGAAAACCGGACGCAAGGCTGCCGCCGCCGCGATTTTCTCCGGCGCGCGCATCACCAGCATTCCCGCCATAAAACCGCCGTAACTGCCGCCATACACACCGACTCGATTAGCATCAACCGCGTAGTTTTTCACCCCGTAATCAATCGCGTCAATGTGGTCTTCGTAATCAAGTCCGCCGAGAAAATCATAAACGTCGGTTCGGAAATCGCGTCCGTAACCCGCCGAACCGCGATAATCAATATCGAGAACGACGTAACCTTTCTGCGTCAAAATCGTGTGGAACATAAACTCGCGGTAATAATTGTTCCAGCCGTTGATGACGTTTTGCAGATAGCCCGCGCCGTGTACGAAAATCGCCATCGGGTATTTTTTTGTTTTATCAAATCCGGCGGGCAAGTATATTTTCGCCGGAATTTGTTTGCCGTCTTTGGCTTTGAACGAAAAGAATTGCGGTTCGCTCCATTGCGTCTGCTTGAATTTGTCCGGTATCGAATTTGTCAATCGTTTCGGCATCGGCAAGCCGCTGCATTCGGGGCAAACGCGGTGCGCGTAAAGTTCGGTCGGTTCATTCCAGCGAGAAAAGTTGTAAAGCAGAAAATCCGCATCGCCTTTCGTGGATAACTGCGCGCTTGTTCGCATTCCGGCTTCGCTCGAAGGAAGTTTGAACTTGCTGCCATTCTGCAAATCGAGTGTATAAAAATCGCGGGTTGCCGTGTCCGTTTCGCTGGAGGAGAAGACAATTTGCTCGCCGTTTTTCCGCCATTTCACCCATTCAATTTCAAACGCGCCTTTGGTTAATTGTTTGATATTCACATTTGAAGTAAAACCGGCGTCGCTCGGATTTTCCTGACGAATCGCGCCCGACGTATTCGGTTCGGGCTTTCTCTTTTCGAGCGTCGCTAAATATAAATGATTGTAGCCGTCGCGTTCCGAAGCAAATAAAATCCGCGCGTCGTCGGTCGGATGCGGTTCGATGCGGTTTGATAAACTGCCGATCCATTTTGGGTCGCTTTCGTCGGTCAGTAAAATTATTTGCTCGTCTTTGCCGCCGACATTGTGGATATAAAAAAGCTGTCGCCGTTTCGTGTCCTTGTCCACGCGATCAATGATTAAACTGCGGTTGTTCGCCGCCCATTTTATGTTTCGCAAGTATGCCGCGCCTTCCGCTTTCGGCAGTTTGATTTCAAACGGTCGCTCTAAACTTCCGTCGGTCTTCGTGACTAAAACTCGCTGTTCGGTAAAGCCGCGCCGGAACGTCGGCGCGACGGTGAATTCGTCCAAATAATTCGGCACAAACAAAGCGCGTTGCCGCGAGCCGTCGGAAACCGCATAAGCCAAAAGTTTCGCGTCTTCGGTCGGCACGGCGAACGAAACCGAAACGAACGCCGCCGGATTTGCCTCGCGGGTTAATTGAACGAGAAAAGTTTTCTCGATGTCGAGCGCGAAAAAGTTGCCGCCCGATTGATAAATAATCGTCGAATCGTTCAGCCAACGCGCCGCAAACTCCGCGCCCTGCGTTCTGGTAATTCTACGCGGCGGCGAAACGGAAACGGTTTGCAGATCAATTTTCAAAACGTAAATATCACCGTTCTGCGTGAACAAAAGCCGCTTCGAGTTCGGCGAAAATTCCGCGCCGCCAAGATTTTTTTCACGCGCCCGCGCAAACTCATCACGCACGGTTAAGCCGTAATTTAATTTGCTTTCCGGCGCGCCGGTTCGCATTTCATAATTCTTCTCCGCCTCAACGATTATTTTCGCCGCGCCGCCGTTCGTCGGCATCAAGTAAAGATTGCGCGGCTCTTTGCCCTCGCTGTTCCACGTAAAAGCGACGAGTTGACCGTTCGGCGAAAGCCTTTCCGAGTCGGGACGCATTCCGGCAATCGAAGGCTCGCGCATAATGTCGCGCACGGTCAGCGTTTGAGAAAATGCCGCCAGACAAAAGACAAAAGTTAAGAGACAAACTTTTAGTGGTTTGGAAATTATCATTAGCATATTTGTTTGCATTAAAATTAGAAACTTCATATTATATCGCTTCTCTATGCTTCCAAAAATTATAATCAGGCAAAACCGAAATCTTACAAAGGAATATGGAAACATTAAATTTAACCGACCAACCGAAAGACCCAAAAATAGAGTATGACAGAATCAATCAAATGAAAGGCGGAGCGAATTGGTTTTACTGGATTGCCGCGCTTTCGCTGGTTAATTCGGTAGTGTTTCTTTTCGGCGGAAATTGGAGTTTTTTCGCCGGACTTGCCGTTACTCAACTTGCCGACGCGCTCGTCTATGAAATCGGCGGCGCAACAAATGATTTCTCGATTGCCAAGGCGATTGCTCTGTCATTGGACGTAATGGTTGCCGGAGTCTTCGCTTTTTGCGGCATTTTCTCGGGTCGGGCGCAAATTTGGGCATTTGTTGTCGGAATGGTTTTATACGCGCTCGACGGAGTTTTGGCTTTGATGCTCGGCGGATTTTTGTCCGCCGGTTTTCATCTCTTTGCTTTGATTATGATTTTCAAAGGTTTAATGGCGGCAAGAGAATTAAATTCCGCCGAAACTTCAAACTGATTTGAAAAAGTCAATTTTATAATTTAATAGTTCTCCAAAGCACTCGCCCGTTTCGCCGTTTTCTCGACTTCCGATAAACCGCGCTTATTGTCGTAAATCGCGTTTTCCCAATCGCCATACATCACGTTCGGCAGAACGATAAAGCGTTTTCCCCAAACGTCTTTGACTCTATCGGTTTCGGTAAATCGGTCGGCGACGGTTTTATTTTCAAAAGCGTCGGAGAAGTCATTGAGATTATCGCCCATCAATAAAACGATACGATGTTTCGCTTCGACCATATCGCGCCGGTTTTCCTTGCCCGATTCAGCGGTTCTGACCATGACGGTTTCGTCGGAAACGTCGGGAAAGCCGACGGCTTTGAGATTTTCAATCGTGCCTTGCTTTTCGATTGTTTTGCGGTTGGTGATGTAGAAAACGCGCACGCCTTTCGAGTTAGCATATTTCAGAAAATCAACCGCGCCGGGAATCGGTTTCGCCGTGCGCGTGTTTATCCAACCCGTCCAGACTGTTTCGTTAAAGGGCATTCGATTTTTAATCAATTCAGCCTGGTGCGGCGAATTGTCGAGAACCGTTTCATCAACGTCAACGATGACGGCGCGGGGCTTTTTCCGCAATTCCTTTGACAATTTTTTGACATTCTTTTTGTCGAAATCCGCGTCGATCTGCCAACGCGCCAGATTAAAAGCCTGATACGCCAGAGCGCGATATTCCGCCGCCTTTTGCATAAACAAAACCGCGCTGACCTGATATTCGTTATCGGCAGTGCCGAGTTCGCGCGTCTGCGCCGTCTGCTGCGCGGTCGTCGTGGCAGTGATGAGATATGTCGAAAATATTGACGAGGCGATTAGCCCGGCGGTTAATAAATAATTTTTGATTTTCATATAGTTTGCTTGGTGAAAAATTTTCAATTGATTATAAATGAT
Source organism: uncultured Pyrinomonadaceae bacterium (assembly GCA_965365505.1). Lineage (GTDB taxonomy): Bacteria > Acidobacteriota > Blastocatellia > Pyrinomonadales > Pyrinomonadaceae. Next base: position 5,393 of record CBDUBY010000039.1, read on the forward strand.
TTATGCCTGAAAAGACGAAATGTAAAAAAGCCGATGAAGAAAGCGCGACGGAAATCACTTGCGCCAAAGAAGAAACAGCAGAATTGGGCGGCGAAGCGGATTGGAGCAAAGACCAAAAGGAAAATAGTTATTACTACGACGACGCTTACGGCTATGAAATTTACAATCCTGATGAAGACGATGACAGTGAAAATTGCTGATTGATTTTTGAAATTCAAGCAATGTTAAGGGCAAATAAAAGCCGGAATACAGAAGAGTTTGTTTTGGAATACAGACAAGCTGATGCTAATTTCTTTCTGCTGAACATTGAAACTTGAAGGAGAAAAGATGAAAAATTTACTAACCAAAAATTTCTGTGTTTTGTTGGCAGGTGTTTTCCTGGTGACTGCTACGGCGAATGCGTTTGCCCAAACCGAAAAGGAAATTATTAAAATTCGCGCCGAAGTTGCCGCGATTAATAAAGACGTATCAAAATATAAGAAGACGACGAAGAACGTCGAAGGCATCTCGCTCGAAGGAACCGAAGCGACGTATTATTTTGCCGCCGCAGATTTGCGGAAGGTGACAGCGGAGATTTACGGCGAAAGTTTTAATGCGACGGGCGAATTTTATTATCGCGGTGGCGATTTAATCTTTGCGTTTATTAAAAATCGCAAATACGACCAGCCCGCCCGCCCGAACCGAACGCCGAAAATAACTCGCACGGAAGAACAGCGATTTTATTTTGCCGGCGGCGAATTGATTCGGCTGCTTGCTGGAAAAAAAGAGCTAAAATCCGTTGATGAAAAATATTCCGAATTGAAAAAGGAAATTATCGGCATTTCGAAAGCATTGAAAGAATCTTAAAATTTATCACGTCGAGTAAAAAAGCGCGTTTGATTTTCTCGAGAAAATCAAACGCGCTTTTTGGTGTCTGAAAAAATCTTGAGAATTCTGAAATGTTTTTCAGCTTTTCGACACTATTATCGAAAGCCGAGAATTCAAAGGAGATTATTTCAAATGGACGGCAAAACTTTGAGAAGGAAATCGGAAAGGCAATTGGACAGGCAATTGATTCGAGAGAACTGAAAAGACTTTGAAATAGAAATGCAGGAAAAGCCCCATAGATTTGAGCAACAGAGAATGGCAGCTATTTTTGACCGCTAACAATCCTCAGTGACCGCTTATAACGAAGGCAAAATCTAAAAAGTCGAGGATGGCAAATATGAATTGCGTTTATTATTCGGTGTTTTTCTAAAAGAATCTTACATAATTGTAGAAAAAAATTACTGCCTTTACATAATTGTAAAAAATAACAGTAATCAGCGAAAAAACATCTCTCTCTCGCTTTGAACTGCATAATGACTCGTGTAGAATCACTTTTTTGAATTCAGCGCATAGAAACGCGCTGAAAAAGCATTTCAAAAAAACTATCCAATTAAATATCAAAAAGGAGATTTATGAACGCAAAGCACGTATTGAATTATGCCGCCGACCAGGGCGCGAGATTTGTGTCCATCCGCTTTACGGATTTGCCGGGCGCGTGGCATCACCTAACTTATCCGATTGAACAGTTGAGCGAAGATTCGTTTGAAGAAGGCTTCGGTTTCGACGCATCGAGTTTGCGCGGATGGGCGCATATTCACGAATCGGATATGCTCCTTATTCCCGACCCATCGCGTTGCTGGGTTGACCCGTTTGCCGAAGAAACGACGATTTGTTTGATTGCGAACGTCGTCGAGCCGATGACGAAGGAAGGTTACGGTTTCGATCCGCGCTCGGTGGCGGTTCGCGCCGAAAGTTATCTGAAATTCACGGGTATCGCGGACACGGCTTTCTTCGGAACCGAAGCCGAGTTTTTCGTGTTCGACGAAGTTTCTTATCACAACGAACAGCGCGGGGCGGGTTATTCGATTGAGTCAGAGGAAGCGCATTGGAATTCGGGGCGCAAAGGTGGAAGCGAAATGCATCCGAATATGGGAATGCACATTCGCCCGAAAGAAGGTTACGTGCCGGTCGCGCCGATGGATACTTTGGTTGATTTCCGCAACGCGGCTTCGCTGATTTTGGCGGAAGTCGGCATTCACGTCGAATGTCACCATCACGAAGTCGCCACCGCCGGACAATGCGAAATTGATTTTCGCTTTTCAAATCTTTTGCACACGGCGGATAATTTGATGCTCTTTAAATACATCGTCAAAAACACCGCGCACGCGCACGGCAAAACGGCGACGTTTATGCCGAAACCGCTTTACGGCGACAACGGTTCGGGAATGCATTGTCACCAATCGCTCTGGAAAGACGACGAACCGCTGTTCGGCGGCGACCAATACGCCGGATTGTCCGAGATGGCGAAGTTTTACATCGGCGGACTTCTGAAACACGCTCCAGCTTTGATTGCCTTCGCCGCGCCGACGACGAACAGTTACAAACGACTCGTTCCGGGATTTGAAGCACCCGTTAATTTGGCTTATTCAGCTAGAAACCGTTCGGCTGCCGTGCGAATTCCAATGTTCTCGCAATCGCCGAAAGCCAAGCGTCTGGAGTTTCGTCCGCCCGATCCGTCGTGCAATCCGTATATCACGTTTGCCGCGCTCCTTATGGCTGGCTTGGACGGCATTCAGAACCGCATTGATCCGGGCGAACCGCTCGACAAAGACATTTACGATTTGTCGCCCGAAGAATTAAAAGACGTGCCGAATCTGCCGGGAACTTTGGATGAAGCGCTAACCGCGCTGGAAAATGACCACGAATTTCTATTGAAAGGAGATGTTTTCTCGCGTGAAATGATTGAGCGTTGGGTTTCCTACAAACGCGAAAAAGAAATTCAGCCCCTCAGATTGCGTCCGCATCCGCTGGAGTTTTCGATGTATTACGACGTTTAGAAGAAGATTTTAGCCGGAAACAATCGAGGCGCAGAGAAAATCTTAAAAAATCCTCTGCGCCTCGATTGTTTCCGAGTAAATGAAAACCGTTAATCAATTGCCACGAAGTCTATGCCGAAATCATCCTCGCCGACAAATCGCACCTGCGTATTCTGCTCGAATTGAACGAATCTGTGACTGACCGCGATGACATAAGTTTCGCCCGCCGGAACATCGTTGAAGCGGTAACGACCGTAAAAGTCGGTCGAAGTTTGCCGGACTGCGCCGCTCGAATCGGTCAGCGACACTTGCGCCCGCATGATTCCTTTGCCTCTTGAGTGGCGGACGCGTCCACCAACTGAAACGCTCGCCGCCGTCGGCGCGTTGACGGTAACTACTGCCGTCATCATACTGCCGTGAATCGTGCAAAAATATGGATAAACGCCGGGTTCATTAAACGTATAGGTATAGATTGCTCCGTTTACCGAAGCCGGAGCAGAAGCGCAGTCCGTGTTGCTCGGCGAGCAAAAAGAATCATCGGCTGCACAGTCATTGCCGACGCACGTTCCGCCGGTTACGGTGTGCGGTCGGCTGGTTATCCACGTCCAGCGAACCGTGTCGCCGATTTGAATTGACACGTTGCCGGACGAGTAAAAATTGTTGTTAACCGCTACATCGAAAATTTGCGCCGGTCTCGACGCAGACGTTGATTTAAAGGAAAACAGCTTGCCGGATAAAGATAAGAAGTTAAGCGAAGCACTACGCTCGATATTTAACAAATCACGAACATTTTGCTGCGCCGCCGCGCTGAAAACAAAAAACACAACAATTAAAAGCGTAGCCGTAAAAACTCTGCCGGATGATTTCATCATTCGCCTCCTGAAATTTATATTGGAATCGCGAAAAGTGTATCACAGAATCGGGAGTATTATGGAGTATTATAATGAACGTAATTAAAACAATTTGCCTTTCATTTCATACTCGCTTTATCGTGCTGTTGTCCGGTCAAATTAAATACATTTATAAAAATGAAAATCAACCTGTTACACTGGAAGGAAAGAGATTTTCGTTTCGTCAGGCGAAAAGCTCATTCTGCCGTGACGAAATCAATTCCCAAGTCCTCTTCGCCGACAAATCGCACTTGCGCTTTTTCCTTGAATAGAATTCGCCGATAGCTCGCTTCGATAATATAAGTTTCGCCCGTCGGAACGTCGTCGAATTGATAACTTCCGTAAAAATCCGTCAAGGTCGTGCGCGTATTGCCGTCAGCATCGGTCAGCGACACTTGCGCCCTGGAAATTCCTTTACCGCTTGCGTGGCGGACGCGCCCGCCGATGGAGACGCTGGCGGCGGTCGGCGAAAATCGAACAATTGCAAACGGCGAGAGCGACGGCAAGTCGGTCGTGCAAAGCGTCGGGTAAGTGTTCGAGATTGCCGTCCGGTTTCTCCATTGATTATTTTCGAGATGGTAAATTCGCAGTTCATCAAACTGCGCTAAGGTGAAAGACGGAAGATTAAAACACACAGTCGGATTCGGGACGTTCACGTTTGCGGCGATTTCGTAAAACAATCCGGTCGGAAGTGCATATGGCAAAGCGGGAAGGATGCTGCCGACGAGCGGAATTTGCTGAATCGTTCCGGCATTCAGAATCGTGGACGCGCTGATTCGCGCGTCGCCGACGACGGTCGAGAGCGCGTTTCCGGCTTCGTAATTCGCCCGCACTTCCGCCGCCGTCAGAGCGCGGTTGTAGAGCGCGACTTCATCGAAAATTCCTGCCGTTGTTGAAAAACTGGTACCGCCGAAAGTGAATGGCAGACTGCTATTGACGAGCGTTCCGATTGAAGTCGTTTTTGAATTGTCCAGAACGCCGTTAATGTATAGCCGCATCGTCGTGCCATCGTAGGTTCCGGCGATATGCGAAAATGCATTTAGAGGCAAAGTCGAATTGCTAACTACTCGGTCAATCGCCGAGTTATTGCCGACGGTCAGATAGACGTTTCGCGTATCGAGAAAGCCGAGACTGTAAGGCTGATCATTGACCACGAAGCAGTTGCCTTTGCAAGCAAAAAACGCCGAGCCGTCCGGCTGTCCCATGACGTTCGGCGCAACCCACATTTCGATCGTGTAGGCGTTGGTAAAATCCAAAGATGCAGAATCCGGAACTGAAACGAATCCGCCGTTTGTCTGAAATGCCTGTCCGACTCTGCCGGGCGCGTAAGTGTTGGCGGCAAAAGTGCCGTTGTTCACGCCGCGCGTGTCGTTGGCATTGTTCTCGCCCTGCCATAATGAAACTAAACTGTTCGTGTCAACCGTCGCATTTTGTTTGAGCTTTCCGGCGATTCCGGCATTGACGATTGATGTGATTTCGTCTGCCGTCAGAGCGCGGTTGTAAATCGAAAACTCGTCAATGTCGCCGACGAATTCGCCGAAAACCGAGTCAGTCGCTCCTGACGCGCCGATTCTGACACGCGCGGAGTTATCGGCGGAAAAATTCGTCAGCGCGGCGTTATTTGTGGTCGCCGCCAAAATACCGTTGATGTAAATTTTAACGCCGACGCCAGCCTCATAGACAGCGACAAAATGCGTCCACTCATTGAGCGGAGCGACTCCGGCGGGCGTGATGACGTTAATAATGGTTCCCGCGGCGTCGCGTCCGAAAATTTGAATTGCTCCGTTGCTGTTGCGCAATATTTGAAGACGCGAGCCGGGACTGATGCCCACGTCTTCAAAATATATCGAATGCCCGCCGACGCTGGTGCCCGATCCACGCGGGAAAACCCAAGCCTCGACTGCGGCATTCGACAGATTTCTGAAAAGTCCGTTTGAAGCAAGCCGTATATTGTCGCCGCTAAAACTCGCGCCGATTGAAAATGCCTGCCCGACTTTACCGACCACAAACTTCGCGCCTGATTGCAATGTGCCGTTGTTTGTTCCGGCACTATCGCGCGCATCGCCGTCGCCTGTTAGCCAGGCGACTTGACCGCTCGGCGGAACGGTCGCCGTCGGTTTGCATTTTCCGGATGTTGCGGCGGCGTGAATGGCGGCGATTTCCGATGCGGAAAGGGCGCGACTGTAAAGCGCAACCTCGTCTATTTGTCCTTTGAAACCGAAATTAGATTCATTGCCGATTCTGAGCGGGTCGGAATTCGTTCCGATTGCCGTGATCGTTGTGGCAACCGTGTTATCAAGAACGCCATTGACGTAAATTCGCAGATTTGAGCCGTCCCAGGTCATTGCGAAATGTGTCCAAACGTTGGGCGGGAATGTCGCGCCGGCGGTAGAAGCAATTGTATTGGAGTTGCCGGACGAATCAAAGATTTGACCGACGAACCGTTGAGTCGAACATTCTATAAAAGTTACATAACCGCGCAGCACGGCGCGAACGGTATGAAAAACTCGGTATTGATTACCGCTACATCCCGTATACGTGGAAGGATTAATCCACGCCTCGATGGTCAAAGCGTTGGCGGGAAACAAAGCCGGATCGTTCGGAATGCCAACGGATGTGCTTTGCGCGGGAAAGCTGAAAGCCTGCCCGTTTTGTCCGGCGGCAAACGTCGCGCCGCCATCCAATGTGCCATTATGACGTGAACGTGAATCGAGCGCGTTATTGTCCGCCGTCCACCACGAAACGAGTCCGACCGGCGCGGGCTGGCAAGTTTGCGCGAAAATGGGCGCGACGGTTGCTGAAGTCAAAATTAAAATCGCAAAAATAAAATTGATAGATTTTTTCATTTCTCTAAACTCCTTTTAATCGGTTCAAAACCATTCAGCGAGTGACGGCACACAAATAAATGCCCGCCGCTCGATTCAAGAAAATGCAGACGTTCGGTTTCGACGAGTCGCAAAATTTTTCGCGTTGAAAGACCGGAAAACAACACGGCATCATCAAGCGAAACGAATTCTTTGTCGGCGGCGCACTGTTCGCAGAAAAGCTGAAAGCGAAGGCGGCGGCGCACCAGAAAAAATTCGTGACGGCGCGTAGCAGCGGCAATTTTTTTGGCACTTTTTGTCATTTACGCTAAAATGTTTGCGTGGCAGGCAAACGGAATTTGCTGAATCCAGTTAATTTATAAACCCGAACCTTATTTCAAGTCCTCTGCTTTTTCTCTTTTATTTCTCTTTTGAGGCGAAGCGAGCGGCACGGTGCAAAAATGAAAATCGGCGGCAATAACAAATTTGCGGGATTTGATTTAGATTCCGAACACAAAGTTTTACGGCGCGGCGGCGAAATCGTGCCGCTGCCGGTGAAAGCCGTCGAACTCCTCATCGTCCTGCTCGAAAATCGCGGCGAAGTCGTGTCGAAAAACGAATTACTCGAAGCGGTTTGGGAGGAAACCTTTGTCGAGGAAAGCGTGCTTTCAAACAATGTCTATATTCTGCGAAAAACTTTGTCGGAATTGGGAGCGGGAAAGGACTTGATTCAAACCGTGCCGCGCCGAGGGTATCGCTTTGTCGGGAATTCAAGCGCGTCGGGCGATGAAGCGGAAATTGTCGTCGAGCGGCACGTTTTTCGGCAGACGATGATTGAGGAAATTCTCGGCGAACTCGAATCTCGCGTGCCGAGAGACGTTCCGGCAAACGGAAATCCTGAACGGGCGGGAAATGAACCGGACAAAAATCTGTCCGAGTTAATTAACTCAATTGCCGTTTTGCCGCTCGTCAACGACACCGGCGATGCCGATTTAGATTATCTTTCAGAAGGAATCGCCGAAAGCCTGATTGATAACCTGTCGCTGCTGCCGCGCCTTCGAGTAATGGCGCGAACAACTGTTTTTCGTTATCAAAGGCTTGGCGAAAACAGTATCAGTCCGCAGCAAATCGGCGCGGAACTCGACGTGGAAACAATCGTGACGGGTAAAATTCGTTTGTTCAAAAACAGTCTGATTATAAAAATCGAGTTGGTTAGCACAGAAAACGCGGCACAATTATGGGGCGATCAATACCACCGGGAGCTTGACGATATTCTGGCAATGCAAACCGAAATCGCCCGCGAAATCGCGGGCAAGCTGCGGCTGAATTTAACCAGGCGCGAAACAAAACATTTTCCGCGCACAGATACCGCCAACGCCGGAGCCTATCATTTCTATCTCAAAGGTCGTTATTTCTGGAACAAGCGCACAGCAGAATGGATGAAAAAAGGAATCGAGTGTTTTCAGCAGGCGCTCGACTGCGATCCGAATTACGCTCTGGCATATTCCGGTCTGGCAGATTCTTATATTTCCTTTGCGACGGTCGGTGCTTTGTCGCCGTCCGTCGCCATTCCGAAAGCGAAAGCTGCGGCGCAAAAGGCGTTGGAAATTAACGACCGGCTAGCGGAAGCTCACGCTGCATTAGGGTTTATCAAAAGTAATTACGACTGGGATTGGAGTCAGTCGAGAAAACATTTCAGACGGGCGGCGGAAACGAATCCGAATTATTCAATCGGCTTTCACTGGCACGGTTTCTGTTCGATGGCGCGGCAAAAATTCGCTGAATCAATCGAGCTGATGAAACAGGCGCAGACGCTCGACCCGCTCTCGCCGATTATCAATGTCGCTTGCGGCTTGCCGTTTTACTTTATGCGACGCTATGAGCGGGCAATCGAAATTTACCTTGAAGCCCTCGAAAACGACGCTTCGTTTTTTCCCGGACACGCTTATTTGAGTATGGCGTATGAGCAAAACGGGCAGTATGAGGAAGCGATTTCCTCAATTCGGCGGGCATTGTTTTACTCGCCCGACAGCACTTTCGCCCTGACTTCTCTCGGACACACTTACGCAATTTCGGGCGATCAAGAAAAAGCCCGCGAAATATTCGAGCAATTAAACGCCGAGTCGAACGCAAGATACATCCCGTCGTATGGAATGGCGGAAATCCACGCCGGTTTGAATGAAAAACAGCAAGCATTGTCGTATCTCGAAAAAGCCGCCGCCGAGCGTTCCTGGTGGCTCGTTTTTGCGGGTGTTAATCCGCGATTTGACTTGTTGCGCGACGAGCCGCGTTTTCAGAAAATTTTACAAAAAATGAACTTAAACCTATGAAAATAAATCCCGTCCGTTTAGAAGGCGAAGCCGTCCGGCTCGCGCCGCTGAAATTAGAACACCTGTCTGAATTATACGAAGCCGCGTCAGACGAAGCGTTGTGGCTGTGGACGGTGAATGTCATTAAAACCAGAGAAGATATGCTGCGCTATGTCGAAACCGCGCTCGGCGAGTTTGAGCGTAAAACATCGCTGCCGTTCGTTACAATTGAAAAATCAAGCGAGAAAATTATCGGCTCGACGCGCTTCGGAAATATAGACGCGCAGAACCGCAAAACGGAAATTGGCTGGACGTGGATAAATCCGAAGTGGCAGCGAACGCGCATCAACACGGAAGCGAAACTTTTAATGTTGACGCACGCTTTTGAAACGTGGAATTGTGTTCGCGTCGAATTAAAAACCGACGTGCTGAATGAAAAATCGCGCAATGCGATTCGGCGGCTCGGCGCAAAGGAAGAGGGAATTTTGCGCCGCCACCAGATTACCGACGCGGGACGGTTTCGTGATACGGTTTATTTCAGTATTATTGATTCGGAATGGCAATCGGTGAAAACCAATCTGAATAAGAAATTAAGGAGTTTTTCGCGGTGAGTAAGTTTTTCTGTTTTACGATTATTGCAATTTTTGCTGCCGGTTGTGCTTCATCTCCGAATGTCGAAACGAACGTTAAAAGCGTCGAAACCAACATTAAATCAGTCGAGCCGAACGCGGCGGCTAACAAAACAATTGTTTCGTCAATCAACCAATCAAACACAAACGTCGAGCCTTTGCCGAACGCCAATATCTCTCTCCAAAATTTTTCGGTGAGCAGGGATAATGTCAGAAACACTAAAGAGAAAAAGGGCGCGGGCAGCGGCAACACGCCGATTGCCCCGAACGTCACCCGCGCTGCAGTTGCCGCGCCGGATAATTCGCAAATCGTCAACGCGATGAACGCAAAAGGTTTGCCGGTTGAAACACGCTTGTTCAAAAATCATCCGGTTTTATTAAAAATCGAAAGAACAAATCTGAATAACAGCGACATTAAGGTTTATTTGAAAAAAGGCAAAGTTGTTAATTTGCCGGAAAATTGGACGAATAATTTTTTAACCGCGCCGGCAAGCGAGATTCTAAAAGCTATCGGAATGTAGAGTGACGAGTGTAGATAAAAACAGAGAATCGAATTTCTCTCCGCTCGCTGCTTTTCACTCTCGACTAATTTGAATTATGGAAAAGTTCAGTATAATTTGTCCGTGCTGCGAAGCGTCGCTGACGGTTGACGCACACACCGGCGCGATTTTGGCGCACGAGGAAAAAGCGAAGAAGTTGGGATCGTTCGAGGATTTGAAAAGCGACCTTGCCCGACAAAAAGAGCAGCGCGAAAACATCTTCGCGCAGGAGATGTCGTCGCAAAAAGATCGCGGACGCATTTTGGAAGAAAAGTTTCAAGAGGCTCTCAAACGCGCCGACGCCGACGCCGATAAACCGTTTCGCAATCCTTTGGATTTAGACTAGGAAAGTCCGGGAAGTCTTGTAATTCAACAAGTTCTAAGACTTCTCAGACTTCCCAGACTTTCAAGAAGTGGAAAATAAAATCACCTGTTATTGTCAAAACTGCCGCGCTGAGAATATGGTCGGCGAAACGAATTGTCGGCGGTGCGGAACGCGGCTGCTGCTTGTCGTTTTTCCGCAGTCGCTGAAATACGACACGAATTACGTGCCGTCGTTTTACGAAGACCATCTGCTTGAAAGAGTTTCGCTGCTTGAATTGCGGCTCGCGCAAGTGACCGAGCAGTTGGCGATGGCTTACGAATTCATCAGCCGAGAAGCCAAATCGTTTCAGCGCGACCACGCGCTTTTGCAATCGTTTTTTGAAACTCTCTCGACGGTAAATCCTGATTTTTCCGAAGTTCTCAGCCGCCAGACGCTTGAATTATTCGACGAGAAGCGGGAAACTCTGGCGACAAAAAACAAGGATGAAAAAATCCTGAACGAGATTTTTGCCGCCCGCAATGCCAGGCAGACTGAGCTTTTCACTCATCTCGTTAAAGAAGGCGTTAACCTGCTTCGTAAAAACGAAGAGAAACAGGCGTTTCTCAATCTCGAACGCGCCGTTCTGCTGTCGCCGAACAATGTTCCGCTGCTTGTCTTTGTCGCCGAAAATCTTTTCCGTGCCGATAAATATGAACAATCCAAAAGAATTCTGGAAACGGCGTTTGAGCTTGAGCCGCAGAACGAAAAAATCCTGCTGCTGCTCGGCGTAATTTGCGCCGACGACGCGGAAACGGAAAAAGCGCGAAAATATCTGAGCGTGCTGATTAACAATCCGCGTAAAAATTTTTGCGTCAATTACGTTTGGGGAATGCTCGCGGCGTATGAAGCAAATTGGACGGAAAGCCTCGCCGCATTCAAACAGGCGGCGGAAGATTTGCCGTCACCTGAAATCGAATATCTTATCGGCTGCGTTTATTTTGAGCTTGAACGGCACGAATTGGCGCTGCAATCATTTCAAAAAGCGATTTCCGCCGACATCAAATACGCCGATGCCTGGTTTATGCAGAGCGTTATTTACGCGGCGACTGGAAACGCGGAAAACGAAAATAATGCGCGCGCCGCCGCGCTCGAATCCAGAGAAGCGGGCGCGCAGTGTCTGGAATTCTTGAAAAATAAAAAAACGCCGAACGTCAAAACCGCTTTGCCCTTCACGCATTTCGGTCGGGGAAAAAATCATCTTTTAACCAAAGGCTCGCTGCGTCTGACCAAGTTTTTCCGCGAGAGAGTTCACCAATCAATCAAATAAAAATTCCTGTGAATAAAGAAAAAATCATCGTTGCGCTCGATGTGCCAACTGCCGCCGAAGCGCGCAGCGTCATCGCGGAACTCGGCGGCGAAGTCGGCGCATTTAAAATCGGCTTGCAACTTTTCACGGCGGCGGGCGCATCTTTTGTGCGTGAAGCAGTCGGCGCGGGCGCAAAGATTTTTCTCGATGTGAAATTTCACGACATCCCGAACACCGTCGCCAAGGCATCAATCGAAGCGGCTCGGCTCGGCGTTTGGATATTCAATGTTCACGCCGTCGGCGGCAGCGAAATGATGCGCCGAACCGTCGGAGATGTCCGCGAAATGTGCGAGAGAGAGAAGTTAACGCAGCCGAAAATTATCGGCGTAACGGTTTTGACGAGCGCGAATCAAAAGACGCTTGAAGAAGTCGGAATCGAAACGGAAACAGGCGGGCAAGTTTTGAAATTGGCGCAACTTACGGCAAAATGTGGTTTGGACGGCGTGGTCGCTTCGCCGTTAGAGGTTGAAATGATTCGCGCAAATGTCGAAAGAAAAGATTTTCTAATCGTCACGCCGGGCATCAGAAGTCAGGAGCCGAGAGCCGAGAGCCGAGAGTCGGAAACCAAAGACCAAAGTTCAAAGATCGAAGACCGAATTCCTGAAACTTCCGACGACCAGAAGCGTGTAATGTCGGCGAAAGAAGCGATTGACGCAGGCGCGGATTATCTGGTCATCGGTCGCCCGATTTTGCAGGCGGCAGACAGAATCGCAGCCGTCAGAAAAATTTTAGAGGAAACTGCCGCGTAGAAATTTTTAATGAATTTAACGAATCTTCAAATTATCAACCTCAAAAAAATAACTGTCTTCATTCGCTCTGATTGGCGTTTGATTTACGCCTTGCTGCTGTTTTCGATTTTGGGGACGAGTCTTTTTTATAACTTTCAAAACTCGTTCGCCCAAAATCAGCTGAAGATTCAGACGCTGCCAACGCCGTTTCGCATCGGCGAGCGATTGACTTACAACGTCACCTTCGAGAAATTTAACAACGCCGCCTACGCTGAAATCTATGCGGTTTCGCGCGGCAAGCTCGGCGAAAAAGATGCGGTCGAACTGCGGTCGAAAATTAAAACCAACGAACTCGTCAGCGCGTTTTATCTGATTGACGAATCGCGCACGACATACGCGACGATTGATTCGGGATTGCCGCTTTACATTCGCAAAACTTCCAACGAAGGCGCGACGCCAAAGGAGGTTATCAGTAATTATTTAGTTAACTCGACGGCTTATAACGATCTGCTGACAGTGATTTATCAAGCGAGAAACGCGGGCGGCGCGGGAACTTTTTCGTTTCAGGAAGATGAAAAAATTTATAACGCCGTATTTCAAAACACCGGAACAAACGCTAGATTGAAAACCGACGCGGGCGAATTCGACACGAGTGTTTCAACGCTTCAAAGCGAATATTTCACAGAGAAAGGCATCACGAATCTGCGGATAAATTTCAGCACCGACGCGGCGCGGATTCCGGTTTTGATTCGTTTTAAAACCGCGAAGGGCGATTTTCGCGCCGACCTTGCCAGCGTTCAATTAATCGAACCGGAAATCTCTGCTGAGCCGACACCGACGCCCGCTCAAGCGCCGCGCCCGCCGGCTACGCCGCGTCCGGTCGCCACGCCGCCGCCGTATGTTGACAATGAACCGCTTGCCCAGGAACTGCCTTTTAAGTTGGGCGAAACTCTGGAATATCAAGTTTCTACAAACGGGCAAATGCTTGGGCTGGTGACATTGCAGGCAAAGGAACGAAAGCAATTTTCCGGGCAAGACAGTTTGCTTTTGACGGCGACCGTCGTGGGATCCGAACCGCGCCAGCAGATCTTTAAACTGAATGATTCGATTCGGGCGCATGTCAATCCATTATCAATTGCGCCTCAGCAAATCGAATTAACACTGAGCGGCGCATTGGCGGCGTTCAATCAGCAAATCACTTTTGACCAGCGCAACGGCATCGCGATAGGCAAATCGAACCAGACGGAAATTCCGGTCGGCACGCACAGCATTTTGTCGCTCGCCTATGCGATTCGCTCTTTTAATTTGAAGCCGAGCAAAGACCCGACCAATCCGGTCAACGACACGCGCGTTGCGGTTTTTCTCGACGATAAGGCTTATATTTTGATACTCCGACCTTCAAACGCCGATTTAATAAATTTGCAGGGCGAAAAAATTTCGGCGCAGCTCGTTGCAATTACGACCGGCAATCCGCTGATTGACCAATACAATCTGCGTCTGTGGCTCGGCAACGACGACAAGCGTTTGCCGCTGCGTTTGATGTTCGGAAATTACCAGGCAGACCTCATCTCAACAAAACAAGTTCCGCCCAGATAACTTAAATTTTCAATCTGATATAACAGTTGGGAGACCGTCTTTTATTGCGCTTTCCTTTCGCCAATGAAGTGCGCCGAAAGTGCAAATTGAAGCTTGGACTCTAAAAAGATTTAATGATTGTTTATTGAAATTGAAATTTAATTTCAATCCGCTTACAATCTAATTTGTTCGACGGGTATATTAGAAGCCAATAAAAAATCAAACAGTGAATTTAACCGACCTGCCAATCGGCACAAATGCGAAAGTGACAGCCGTGAACGGCGACAATCAAATAACCAAACGGCTTATGGAAATGGGCGTCGTGCCGGGCGCGCCGGTGCGAATGATAAAGAGCGCGCCGTTCGGCGACCCTTTGGAAATTCGCGTGCGCGGTTATCATCTGGCAATGCGGCGCAGCGAAGCCGACCGGATTGAAGTCCAAAGTTCGATGTCCGAAATCCAGAGTTAAGAATGAATCCGAAGATAACAAATGTCGCGGAAAAAGCGCGGGCGACGGATGAAAAATCCGAATTCGTCATCGCGCTCGCCGGCAATCCGAACGCGGGCAAGACGACGCTTTTCAACGCGCTGACCGGATTGCGGCAGAAAGTCGCCAATTATCCGGGCGTGACGGTCGAGCGCAAGGAAGGCGTTTGGCGATTTGACCAAGCGGAAAAATTCGCTAGATTAATTGATTTGCCAGGACTTTACAGTCTCGACGCGACATCGCTCGACGAGCAAATCGCTCGCGACGCTTTGACCGGAAAACTCCCCGATTTGCCGAAGCCGAACGTCATTGTCGCCGTCGTTGACGCGACCAACCTCGAAAGAAATCTTTATCTCGTCACGCAAATTCTCGAATACAAAATTCCCGTCGTCGTCGCTTTGACGATGGTTGACGTTGCCGAACGAGAAAGTCTTGAAATTGACACGGCGAAACTTTCCGAACTTTTGCGGCTGCCAATCGTCGAAGTGCAGGCGGCGCAAAAAAAGGGAATCGAAGAACTTGCTGAACAGGTTTTCAAACTAGCGGCGAAAGACGTTCAAGAAGACTCGGACGACGTGCTGAACGAATCGGAAATTCATCTGAGTTTGCAGGAAGATGCGGAAATTAACCGAAAAATCTTTGCCAGATACAATTTTATTTCGGATGTCTACCAGCAGTCGGTTCGAGCAAAAGCGACTGACGAGAGAAATTTATCGGAACGAATTGACCGTGTTTTAACGCACAAATTTTTCGGGCTGATTATTTTAATCGCCATTCTGCTGCTGGTTTTCCAAACGATTTTTTCGTGGGCGAATTTGCCGATGGATTTGCTCGAATCGGGTTTCGGAGCGTTGGGCAGCGCGGTGCGGGCGAGCTTGCCTGAAGGTTTGCTGACCGATTTAATCGTTGACGGCGTAATTGCCGGAGTCGGCGGCGTGCTGGTATTTCTGCCGCAGATTTTACTGCTTTTCCTGTTCATCTCGATTCTCGAAGACACGGGTTATATGGCGCGGGCGGCGTTTCTGCTCGACAAATTGATGAGCAAATTCGGGCTGCACGGCAAAGCGTTTCTGCCGCTGATGTCGAGTTTCGCATGTGCGATTCCGGGCATTATGGCGACGCGCACGATTGAGAATCCGAAGGACAGATTGGCGACGATTATGATTGCGCCGTTTATGTCGTGTTCGGCGCGGCTGCCGGTTTACGCTTTGATGATTGCGACGTTTTTCAGCGGACAAACTGTTCTTGGATTCATCTCGCTCGGCGCGGTTTTGATTTTAGCGATGTATGCTCTCGGCATCGTGACGGCGATAATCGTGGCGTGGATTTTGAAGCGGACTTTGCTGAAATCGCCTACGCCGCCGTTCGTGATGGAACTGCCGCCGTACCGTCTGCCAAACGTCAGAAACGTCGTCCAGAGTATGCTCAACAACGGTTGGCAATTTCTGAAGCGTGCCGGAACAGTAATTTTGGCAATCTCGATAATTCTCTGGGCATTGACGGCGTTTCCGCGAGCGGCGGACGGCGACACTTCGCAGGCAATCAGCCAGAATCAAATCGCGCCGGGCGAGAACGCGCCGATTGTGACGGGCGATGAAAGCTGCGACTGTCAACTTCCGACCGATGAAGAAACGGCGGAAACCGAGAAAAAAGCCGCCGAAGAGAAACAAGGCGCGGCGTTGCGAAACAGTTACGCCGGACAACTCGGACACTTAATCGAGCCGTTTATTCGACCGCTCGGCTTCGACTGGAAAATTGGCATCGCCTTGATTTCATCTTTCGCGGCGCGGGAAGTTTTAGTTTCGACGTTGAGCATCATTTACAACACGGGTAAAGACTCGACCGAAGAATCAGAAGGTCTGCTTCAAGCCGTCCGTAATGCGAAAAAAGATGATGGCACACCGGCTTGGACACCTTTGACGGCGATAACTTTAATGGTCTTTTTCGTGCTGGCGATTCAATGTATGTCAACGGTGGCAATCGTGCGGCGCGAAACCAATTCGTGGTCGTGGACGCTTTTTATGGTCGCTTATATGACGGCGCTGGCTTACGCGGCGGCGTTCGTGCTGCATCAGGGCGGCAGACTTTTAGGATTTTGATTTATGAATTTACAGTTATTCGTCGTTGTTCTTATCATTCTCGCCGCGCTCGTCTATGTCGGACGGCGCGTTTGGAGCAAAACAAAAGCGTTTTCCAGTTCTAAAAAAAATTCGTGCGGGACAGATTGCGGCTGCGGAATGTAAATTTTCAAGATAATTTTTGTTGACTCTCGTGCAAATCTGTATGGATGGCTCTGCCCGAATGTTTCAGGCTTATGTCCGACCGCCGCAACTCCTAATAAATGTGGTTTATTTGCTCGTGTGGGCGAAAATCGGTTGGGTTTTACTACTCATCAATTGGAAAACGATGATTGAAAGAAGTGTATTTTTGCCAAACGTATTCGAGCAGAACGCCCGTGCAGATGCCCAGAAAGTAGCAAACCAAATCGCTCCATAAAAAACCGAAACCCAAAATCAATCCGCCTAACCGCAAACGTCTGAGATATTCAATCCACGGCGCGTGATAAAGCTGACTGATTTCGATAGTAAGACTGAAAACTCCGGCGGCGACGGCGGTTTTTACAATTGAGAAGCGCGGAAAAAGAAAACCCGTCAACAAATAAACGACCAACGCCCACAGCGCGTCGCCCGCATATTCCGCCGCTATCGAGGGAACAATCGGCGATTGCGACCGCGACGCCAGCCCCAGCAGAATGACAATAAAAATGCCGACGGCATAAATGATTCTGTTTCGCTGCAAATTAATCCTTAAACGACGGCTTTACAATGACTAAAAACCAGTATTACACCGGCAGGAAGGCAAAGACAAAAATAAGTCGCTGCCCGCGCCGCGCGTCTAATCAACTGTTCGACAAATTACCGTCAGCTTTTTCATTCTGCAAATAAAATTGGTGATAATCGGCGAAAAGTTCAAACTCGTATTTTTCTTTCAGCATAAACAAGGATTCCGATTTTACCGGAAATCATCGAACGATTAAGATGACGTGAAGGCGAAGCCGCCGACACGCAACTCCGAGTTTAAGAAGGTCGCTGTTTCGCCTTCACGTCCAATAACTTGTTGACTGTCGCCGTTACTTTAGGGAATTTTCCTCTCGCCGCATACTACGTGATAGAATAATGAGCGTATCAATTATGTCTGCTGCTAAACAAGCTAAAGTCAAAACAACCAAAGTTCCCGAAAAAGGCTCGACGCGCATCGAACGCGGAATCTATCGCGTCAATTACCCATCGCACAAAGGTATCAGAGTTTATCTGAAGTTCAAAGATACCGAATATCAAAAAGTCTTCAGCTTAAACGACGGCGAACAAAAAACATTAGCCCGTGCGCGACGCTGGCGCAAAGAACGTCTGCGCGAAATTCAAAACTCGCCCGAAGCACAAAACCCGCTCAAGAAAATACAGTCAAACAACAAAAGCGGCATCGCCGGAGTCAGGCGCGGCAAAACGGCTTGGAGCGAAGTTTGGAGCGCGACGTGGACTGAGAACGGCAAACAATTTCACCGTTCCTTCTCGGTCGAAAAGTTTGGCGAAGAAGAAGCATTCAAACTTGCCTTCCAAGCCAGAGCCGAAGCTGAAAAGCGAATCTACGGACAGATTTTTCAAGACGCGCTTAAAAACAAGCGCTGATTGCCGCCAAGAAACGCCGAACGATTGAGATGC
>CBDUBY010000040.1:0-23429 GCA_965365505.1 uncultured Pyrinomonadaceae bacterium
TAAATGCAAAAAGTGAAAAAGTAAAATCGCTGCTCGATTTACTTTTTCACTTTTCCGCTTTTTCACCTTTTCACTTTACAAACCTTTGTCGGCGATGAATTTCACCAAATCGCGCACGCGGCACGAATAGCCCCATTCATTGTCATACCACGAAAGGATTTTGATGCACGTTCCGCCGATGACTTTCGTGTTTTCCGCGTCAACGATTGACGAATTAGAGTTGCCGCGAAAATCTATCGAAACGAGCGGTTCTTCCGAGAAAGCTAGAATTCCCTTTAACTCTTCATTCGCCGCGTTTTTCAAAACCTGATTAACTTCTTCAGTTGTCGTTTCTTTTTCGACGTTCATCACAACATCAACCAGCGAAACATTCGGAGTCGGAACGCGAACCGAGATGCCGTCGAATTTTCCTTTGAGTTCGGGAATGACGAGCGCGACGGCTTTTGCCGCGCCGGTCGAAGTCGGAATCATCGAAAGACCGGCGGCGCGAGCGCGGCGCAAATCTTTGTGAGGCAAATCGAGTAACTGCTGATCGTTTGTATAACTATGAATCGTGTTCATCAAAGCATTCTGAATACCGAAACGCTCATGTATCACTTTAGCTACCGGCGCGAGACAGTTCGTCGTGCAGGAAGCGTTCGAGATAATATGATGATTCGCCGCGTCATACATATTTTCGTTCACGCCGAGAACGATAGTCACGTCTTCGCCTTTGGCGGGCGCGCTGATGATGACTTTTTTGACCGAACCGCGCAGATGCTTTTTCGCGTCTTCGGCTTTGGTAAACCTGCCGGTTGATTCGATGACGATTTCCGCGCCGACCGATTCCCAGTCAATCAGTGATGGGTCTTTCTCGCTGAAAACTTTGAAGCTGTCGTTGTCCACTTTGATTGTGTCGCCGTCAGCCGAAATTTCGTTGTCGAGATTGCCCATCACCGAATCGTATTTCAACAGATGCGCCAGCGTTTTCGTGTCGGTTAAATCATTGACCGCCACAAAATCAATATCATTATCGCCGAGGCAAGTTCTCAAAACATTGCGCCCGATGCGTCCGAAACCGTTGATGCCTACTTTAATTCCCATTGTGTTAAATATTCCTCCTAAAAGTATTTGTGTGTTAAAAGATTGAAGATAACTTATATTCGGGCAAAGTTCAAAGTTATGAGTTCGCGCTTGAGTGTGCCTGTTCCGAACGGGAAACGCGGCGGAACAAACTAAAATTTCAACCAAAACGCCTGACCATTTTTTTGAAACAATCAATTTTTTGCCGACGTAGTAATTTTTCGAGTTTGCATTCAATCGTTTATCTTTATCATATATCTCGGAGCCTTTATTTATCATGAATAATTTGCGTTATTTATTAAGTTTTTGCCTTTGTGCGTTCATTTTCAGTTTGAGTATTTCGGCTCAGACCGAGAATCCAAATCCGCAAATTGCCAGAACAACCACCAAAATTACTGAAGAATCTTCACAACCAAATATAGACTCGCCGACGGTGAGAAATGTCAACGAATTTTCGACCGTTAATAGTGCAATCGCGCCCGTGACGCGCCGCGTCGGAATCGAAACCGGACAAACCGTGCCGATTTCCTTAAACGAAGCGATTCGCAAGGCTCTCGAAAACAACAACGATATTGAAATAGCGCGTGACGACGTGCGGTTTCAGGAAACTCAGTTGCGGTCTTTGCAGGGAGCGTATGATTTGACGTTTACGGTCACGCCGAATTTTTCGCGTAACGCTTCGACCGGCGCGACCGCTTCAAATGACTTTAGAGTTGATGCCGGTGTCAACAAACTTTTCGAGCGCGGCGGCGGAAGTATCAATACTTTTTTCAATAACAGTCAGACGGGCAGCAACTCGCGCAACAATACGAACTTCAATCAAACGAGCGGATTGACGACAGACGCTTCGACGAGAACTTATTTCAGCAACCTGGGCGTCACTTTCAATCAGCCGCTTTTCCGTAATCGGCGCGTTGACAACACGCGTCGGCAGATTAGAATTCAGCGCAAGCGGCTTCAGCAATCGGACGCGGATTTTCGCCGCCAGACGATTGATATTATTTCGCAGGTGCAAAGAGCTTACTGGGATTTGGTTTTCGCGCTTCGCAACCAGCAGAATCAAGTGGCGAATGTTAATTTAGCGAAGGAAAATTTGCGGCAGGTCGAAGTGCGAATCGAAGTCGGAACTGCCGCGCCGCTCGCCCGCGCCGAAGTTGCGACCGAATTAGCTAACCGCGAAGGCGAACTTTTATCTGCCACGCAGCAGGTTTCGACGACGGAAAACACTTTAAAAACTCTGCTTCTGCGCGAACCAACCGCGCCCGAATGGACGCAATCGTTTGTCCCGACCGACACGCCCGTTTACAGCGACGCTCCTGTTATCGTCGAAGATGCGATAAAGGACGCGATTGATAATCGTCCAGAACTGCGCCGCCTGCGACTTCAGCGCGAAATTACGGCGATTGATATTGATTATTTCAAAAATCAAACCAAGCCGCGGATAGATTTGGTTTCGTCCGTTTCGCTTGGCGGGTTGTCTCTTGGAAATCAAAACATTGATGACATTACCACTCAGCAATTTACCGGCAACGATGAAATATTGCGGCAGCGTTTGAATTTATTACTTCCGCCAGCCAATCAAATTCCGAATCCGATTATAACCATTCCCGGAACGCCCGGTTTTTTCAACGGCGGCTCTTTTCAATCTATCGGAAATCTTTTCCGCTCTGACGCGCCGAGTTATTCGGTCGGCGTGACGTTTGAACTTCCGTTTCGCAACACGACGGCGAAAGCAAATCTGGCGGGCGCGCGGGTTCAGGAACAGCAAACCGCCGCGCAAACGCGCTCGCAGGAACAAACGGTTGTCGCCGATGTTCGTAACGCAGTCCAAGCGGTTGAAACTTCCCGCCAAAGAATTTTAACTGCGCGGCGCGCGCGCGAAAACGCCGAAATCCAACTCGAAGGCGAGCGCAAACTTTACGAAGTCGGACGCTCGACGACATTTCTTTTATTCCAGCGCGAAAATGCCTTAACGAATGCACGCAACGCCGAAATCCGCGCTGAAACCGATTACAACAAAGCACTGTCCGATTTACAGCGCGCCACCTCGACGACGTTCCGCCTCAATAATATCGAAGTGGATTCGCCGATGGATGAAGAAAATTAATTTCTAGGCAGGTAATTGGACAGATTTATTTTCAAGAAATTTAGCCGCAGATATTCACAGATAAACACGAGATATTTTATGATGCTAAACTGCATTTTCAGATTTTTCCTAATTCATCCGCGTGTATCTGTATAAATCTGTGGCTAAATTCTTTGTCTTAAATTTAATGCGTGTCCAACTACTTAAATATAAAAAGGTAGAAGTAATAATTTGATTTCTACTTCCTTTTACTTTTACCTTTTACTTTAACTGTTGGCTCGCCCACCCTTTAAGTTTTCCTTGAAGTTTGCGACAATCTCTCTCGTGAAAATCTCCGCCTGCATTATCGCATTTAACGAAAAAGATAATATCGCCGAAGCCGTTAAATCCGTCGCCTGGGCTGATGAAATTTTGGTCGTTGATTCGGAAAGCTCCGATGACACCAGAACAATCGCCGAATCGCTCGGTGCCAAAGTTATGGTAAAAAAGTGGGCTGGATTTTCAAAACAGAAACAGTTCGCCACCGACAGCGCGGCGCACGATTGGATTTTCAGTCTCGATGCCGACGAGCGCGTTTCCGAAGAATTGAAGTCGGAGATTTTGAAGCTAAAAAGTCTTTCCGAAATTGATTTAGCCGACGGCTTCCGAATCCCGCGTTTAACTTTTTATATGAATCGTCCAATCCGGCACGGCGGCTGGTATCCCGATTGGCAGCTTCGATTTTTCAACCGGCGGAAAGGAAAATGGAAGGATGTTCGGGTTCACGAATCCATCGAGATGAACGACCCCGCGCAGGTCGAAAAATTACGCGGCGAGATTCATCACTTCAGTTTTGAAAACGCTTCGCATCATCACCGAATGATTGGAACGCGCTATGCTCCGCTTGCCGCCGAGCAAATGTTTGAACGCGGAAAACGCACTACCGCTTTTAAAGTTATGATTGTCGGACTGACGACTTTTCTGCAAACATACATTCTAAAAGGCGGTTTTCTTGACGGACTCGCGGGCTTCACAATTGCCCGTTTCGCCGCCCATCACGCCTTTCTCAAATATTTACTTTTATGGGAATTGCAAAATTCACAATCCAAACCACAAAACCCACTTCCCAAATCCTGATTTCGCATTACAACTAAACCAATTTCACTCACATCAAACCTTTTGTTCGCCATTCGATTGCGCTATATTAAATTTATGAAAAGATTACTTTATACGGTTTCAGTAATGATTGTTTTTTCCTTAGCCGTCCACGCTCAAAAAGGCATTGACACGCAGACGCAAACAATTCGAGATGAAGGCGTGAAAACTACCGGCACACAGCGCAGTAATAATCCGCCGAGCAAGTCAATTGATTTCGGTAAAGGCAAAACAAAAGTGCGCGGGCAGTTAGTGAATCCATACAGAATGAATTCGCGCCGAGATCTTTTAGTTGAGAATGTACTTGAAGTTCTGAAAGAAAGAAAACTGTTCGTCAACGATTCGGCTTCGAGAAAAAGCGACGGCATCATTGTTACCGAACCGCTTGTTTTTGCTAAAGGCGCAGTCATTTCGCGTAACGAACTCAATCGTTACGCCGTTCTCCCGAATTCCGACGCTTCGTGGACGGGCGGGCGTTATACTTTGACAATCGAAATCCAGTCTATTGACGGCATTCAAAATAATGTTTCAGTGACGGCGAGAGTCGAAGGTCGTTCGGAAAACGGGTTGCAGTCTGAGTGGACGACTTTACAAAGCACCGGCTCGGCGGAAGATGAATTTCTGGTAAAATTGGTTGAGGTGGTCACAGGCGCGACGATTGACGAACCGGAAGACGGCGATCAGTAAATTAGATTTGAAAGTTAAATCATTATGGTTCTCAATTACACTCGCACAATTTTCACTTTATTTTTAATCGTCGCAGCGGTCGTCTTCGCCGATGCTCAAGACGCGACTTCGCGGGGCGGCGATAGAACAAAAGAAGACCTGCCGAAGGGCATCAAGGAAAATCTAGCCAAACAACGTATCGAGCGCGAAAAAGAAGATTATGCCGAATTGCTGCAGCGCGGCGAAGAAGCATTAAAACTCAGCAACGAGTTAGAAAAATCATTTGCAGAAAACAATCAACTTTCCGCCGCCGACCAGAAAAAACTTGATCGCCTGGAAAAAGTCGTTAAAAAAATTCGCAATGAAATCGGTGCTGACGACGATGATAAAGCCGTCGAAGTTGATAACAAACCCCTGTCCGTTCTAAGCGCGCTCAATACTCTGCAAAATAATACCGTTAAACTCGTTGATGAATTGAAAAAATCCACCCGTTACAGCATTTCGGTCGTCGCGGTCGAAAGTTCTAATCTGCTCTTAAAAGTGGTGCGATTTCTCAAATTTGATAAAAAATAATTAGTTAGATTTCATTCGGTTGCCGACTGTCACAAATTTCTAATCCTGTTTGATGGTTATGAATTTCAAGAATTTTAACCGCGAAACAACACGCTGTGATACGAATAAATTAAATCTTGCTTCGTGTTGTTTCGAGTTATTTCGCGGTTTAGTTTTTCTAAGTTTGAAAGCAGGAAGATTAAGAAATAATTGGCAAGCCGGGTTGGTTTTGATTATATTTTTATTTTCCGCCCCTATTTTCGCGCAGGACGATGAAGAAATTGTCAGCGTTGAATCCTCTATTGTCGTTCTTAACGCCACGATTACAGATTCAAACGGCAAGCCTTTTTTGGGTTTGAAGCAAAACCAGTTCAAAGTTTACGAAGACGGCATCGAACAAAAAATAGATTTTTACGAAGCCGAGAAAACGCCGTTCGCCGCCGTTATTTTGATGGACACTTCGGGCAGTATGGAAGGTAGCGTGGCGATGGCGCGTTCTGCCGCGATAAATTTTCTCGATGGTCTGCGAACCGACGACGTGACGGCAATTTACAATTTCGATTCAAAAGTTTCGCTCGTTCAGGATTTTTCCAACAGCCGCGACATCGCCGAAAAAGTTTTTAATCTCAAAGCGAACGGAATGACGGTTTTGAACGACGCGATTTATCAAGCCGCGCTCGAACTCGGCAAGCGAAACGAAAAGCGCAAAGCGATAATCGTCCTGTCCGACGGCGCAGATACAAAAAGCGGACGTTCGGGCGACAAAGCCTTAAAAGCCGCGATTGCAGTTGGCGCGACAATTTATACGATTGATATGTCGCAGGCAAATTCCGGTAATAAAGCCCGTTTTCAAAGTCAGGGCGCGCTCAGAAATTTCGCGGAAAAAAGCGGCGGTATTTTTATCGCTACACCGGGCGGCGTTGCGATGCGCCAAGCGTTCAAGAACATCGTCGAAGAACTAGGCGTTCAATACACGCTGACTTATCAACCAACCAATACAAAAAAAGACGGCAAATGGCGGGCAATTGAAATCAGAGTCGCCAAGCCCAACCTGACGATCAGAACACGCAAAGGTTATAATGCTCCAAAAGAGGAAAAGAAAAAGTAAAAGCCGAGTTTGATAAACAATATATCTTCATCAAACTCGACTCTTTTGTTTTCGGCTATTATGCCTTTTACCTTTTCTTTCCTTTGCCCGACTTACCTTTGTCAGACTTTCTACTATCATTGTCATCATCGCCGCCGTCTAAAACAAAAGTCAAAATCATTGCGACCTGATATTCCGTCGCCTTTCCGTTTTCGATATTTATCTTTTGGTCTTTAATCCAAGCACCGCGAACATTGTTAATCGTGTTTGATGCTCTGGCGATTCCTCTTTCAATGGCATCTTCAAAACTGTCCGGTGACGTTGAAGTTATCTCGATATTTTTTGCTACTGACATTTCCTTTGCCTCCCTTATAATTCGGCGTTAAACCGTAAAACTAATATTACCCATTGACTTTAGTTTTGCAAATCCATCTCTAAAAATCCGTTTTATTTCTTGACTTATCAGCGTGCCGCTCAAAAGCCAGCTTAATTAGTTCATCAATCACTTGAGGAAATTCCAAACCGCTGCTCGCCCACATTTTCGGAAAACCCGAAGCGTCGGTTAAACCCGGCATCGTATTGATTTCGTTAACCAGCAAAAAACCATTATCGTTTCTCAGAAAAAAATCAATTCGCGCTAAGCCAGAGGCATCAACGGCGCGATAAGCGGTAATTGCCATTTGCTGAATTTTCGCAGTCAGTTCTTCGGAGACCAGCGCGGGAACGATAAATTCGTTGTTGCCCGTAGCAGAGTATTTTTCCGTGTAATCGAGAAATTTTTTGTCGTCGGCGCGGATGATGTATTCGCCCGGCAAACTCGCTCTGGGCGATTCGTTGCCAATAACGGCGCACTCTATTTCGCGCATATCTAAATTTTCTTCAACTATAATTTTGCGGTCATACTGCGCGGCGAGTTCGATGGCTTTAATCAGCGTAAATTCGTCGGTTGCCTTTGAAACGCCGACCGACGAGCCGAGATTTGCCGGTTTGACGAAACACGGATAACCGAGTTTCACTTCGACCTGACTGATGACCTCCTCCATATTTCGCTCCCATTCGCCGCGCAAAAACCAGACGTATTTACACATCGGCAAATCCGAATCGCGGAACAGAGATTTCATAAAAACTTTGTCCATTCCGCAAGCCGAAGCCAAAACGCCGCAGCCGACGTATGGAATGCCTGCCATTTCCAACAACCCTTGAATTGTTCCGTCTTCGCCGAAAGTTCCGTGCAGCACGGGAAAAACGACATCGAGCGGCAGCGTGTTTTCGGATTGGTTCAAATTGATTAATCCTTCATATTTTGTATCGCCGAGCAGCGCGACTTTATCATCGGAAATCTTTCCGACAAACTCGGTTAATTCCTGCTGCGTTGTAAACGGAAACAGTTCAAGTGATTGATGAGGATTCAGCCAATTTCCTTCGCGGCTGATGGCGATGGGAACGACATCGTATTTTTCCTTATCAATTTTTTCGATAACGGTTTTCGCTGAACGAATCGAAATTTCGTGTTCGCCCGACCGACCGCCGAAAATTATGCCGATACGAGTTTTCATATTTTTGATTTTTGACTTTCGACTTTCGATTTCTGAGGCTGGAATCAAGCAAATCGTTTCTCATCCAATCGCAAATCGAACGTGGAAAATCAAAAATTTATAAGATTGTTTTCCCTAACGCCGATAAAATCAATTCTCCGGCAAGTTCGACCGTGATATTGCTTTGGTCGAGCATCGGGTTGACTTCGACGATTTCAAGCGAGCGCATACCGCCCTTTTCCGCAATCAGTTCAAGTGCGAGATGAGCTTCACGATAAGTGATGCCGCCGCGCACCAGCGTTCCCGAACCGGGCGCGAAACGCGGGTCAATAATGTCCACATCGAAAGTCACAGCATAACCGCCCGGTGCCTGCGAGGCGATTTTTATCGCGTCTTCCATACAAGCCAGCATTCCGTGACGGTCAATATCCGACATCGTAAAAAAGTTGCCGCGCATTCCGAGCTCGCGGATGCGATGTTTTTCGCCTAAATCCAAATCTCTGCCGCCGACGTGGGCGCAAAACTTAGAATTAAGTTTCGGCGCGTAGCCTTCGAGATTAACCATCGAAGGTTCGCCGTAACCTAAAATTGCGGCGAGCGGCATTCCGTGCGCGTTGCCGGACGGCGAAGTTTCGTGCGTGTTAATATCGGCGTGCGCGTCAAGCCAAATTAAACCGATTTCCTTTTCCTGTTGGCGATAAAAAGAAGCAACTGCCGAAAAAGTTCCGGCGGCAATCGAATGGTCGCCGCCCAAAATCAACGGAAAATCGCCGTTGCCCAAAATCTCCTTCAAACTCGTCGCCATATTTGCGTAAGAGGCGAGAATTTCTTTCAGATATTTCGGATTTTCATTCGCTTCGGCAACGTAATTCGGTTTAACGATTTCCACATCGCCGTAATCTTTGACTTCGTAACCGAGTTCGGCGATGTGTGAAATGAGCGAGCCGTCGCGTATCCTCGCTAACCTGATGGCGGTCGAACCGAGTTCGCTGCCTTTTTGTCCAGCCCCGAAGCCGAGCGGAACGCCGATAATACCAATCTTTTTATCTCTTCCGGGAAAATCTACTTTATCGAATACCATATTGCGAGAATTAAATCTCTCCAAATCCTTTTATAAAAATTTCTTCTATCGCCTTAACTGCTTTTCCTTCGTCTGCTCCTTCAGCTTCAACTTCAATCTCGACACCTTTTGAAGCAGCTAAGGTTAAAATACTGAGAATTGATTTTGCGTCGGCGACAACCTGATTGTCTGTGCGTTTGACCCTGATTTCACTTTTAAATGTTCCGGCGAGCCGCACCAGAACAGCGGCGGCGCGGGCGTGAAGTCCGAGCGGGTTAATGACTTTAACTTTCGCGCTACGCATCTTTTTTCAATTTCTGCGGCTCAAGCAATTTGCCCGTGCGGTAAATCGCTTGCTTGCCCTGTTCTTCTACTTCCTTTGCCATTTCATCCAAAGTCGTTTCCTTATTTTGCGAAGCCAGTTTTATCACCATCGGCAGATTCACGCCCGTCACGATTTCGACTTCGTTTTCCTTGATGAACATTGCCGAGATATTAGTCGGTGTGCCGCCGAACATATCGGTCAGAAGCAAAACTCCAATGCCCTGTGAAACTCGTTTGATGGCGCGTTCGATTTCGTTTTTCGCCATCTCAACATCGTCGTGCCAACCGATTGAAACCGCAGTCAGATGATTCTGTGCCCCGACCACAGTTTCCGCCGCCGCCACTAATTCGTTAGCCACCTGCCCGTGCGAAACAATCACGCCTCCGATTTTTTTTAATTCCGTCATAAGTTTATCGTCTTTATTGCTTTGTTCTTCGTTCGTGCCGGCAAACAATCGAGATTTCCTGAAAGCGAAACGAAGGGCAAATAAAATGATTTGAGGACTAATTTATTTTTGAATATCTCGATGCGTAACCGACACCTCGAAATTATCTTTCTGAAATGTTTTGGCTAATCGGTCGGCAATCATCACGGAACGATGTCGTCCGCCGGTACAACCGATTCCGATAGTTAGATAAGATTTTCCTTCGCGTTTGTAAAGCGGCAAAAGATATTCGAGCAAATCGGCGAAACGGCTAATCGTTTCTTCAACCTCGGTTTCCTTTTCTAAAAATGCAACGACTTTGCGGTCGGTGCCGGGCAATTCTTTTAAGTTTTTATCAAAATACGGATTCGGCAAATGGCGCACGTCGAACATCAAATCAACCTGGCGCGGCACGCCGTATTTGTGACCGAAACTGACGAATTGGACGTGCAGCGGCGTGCCTTCCTTGGTTTGACCGAATTTTTCGACCAGTAAACGGCGCAGCGTGTGAACCGTGTGATCGGAAGTGTCAATTATCAAATCCGCCGCTTCGCGCACGGCTTCCATCGCCTGTTTCTCCGCCCGAATCGCGGCAAGCAATCCTGTTCCGGCATCAGCCGGATGCGGACGGCGCGTTTCGGAGAAACGCCGCTGCAGAACTTCGTCCGAGGCTTCAAAAAATAAAACATACGGCGTGAGTTTTCGGCTGATTTTTTTCAACTCGCTTGGAAATTCAGACAGAAAATGTCGTTCCCGAATATTGATGACGAGCGCGGCTTTTTCAATCGCGACGGCTTCTTCGGAATTCGGCAGCAGCAGGCGCGAAAACGTCGGCAGCATCGTAAGCGGCAAATTGTCAACGCAGAAGTAACCCAAATCCTCAAACGCATTCGTCGCCGAACTCATTCCCGAACCGCTCAAACCCGTGATGATGACGAGGTTCGGATAATTTGTTTTTTCGGCTTTATTTTCTGTCATATTAAAGGCGAATGCCTTCCGCATTTTATTTTCACGGAAGGCATTCGCGTTAAGGTTTAATCAAACCATAATTTCCGTCTTTGCGTTTATAAATAACGGAAATGCGTTCGTTATCGGCATTGCGGAAAACGAGAAATTGATTTTCATCTGCATCGAGTTTAAGAATCGCTTCTTCTTCGGTCAAAGGTTTGACATCGTAACCTTTTGAGTTAATGATGCGCGGCGTGTTCGGCGCGGGCGCGACTTCATCGGTCGGCGGCAAAATCGTGCTGACCTTTTTTGCCTTCTGATGCTTGTCTGTAATTTTATTTTTTAGCTTTAAGGCTTGCTTCTCGATTTTATCAATCGTCTGCGATAAGGATTTATACATATCGGAATTCGTCGTGTTGGCGGTCAAAACTTCCCTGCGCCAATTTACGACGATTTCCGAGCGATTTCTGTTTTTCTCGACTTCGATAATGATATGCGCCTTAATGCTGTCGCCGTCGAACAGATGACTCAACCTGCCAAAATGTTCTTCGACGTGATTTTTCAGAGCCGGAGTCACCTCAATGTGCCTGCCGGTATATTCAAATTTCATAATGGTTTCACCCCTTTTAGATAACGGTTTTGCGTTCACGCGAACCAGGAATCTGCATTTGGTCGCGATATTTGGCGATAGTTCGCCGGGAAAGTTTCACGCCTTCCTTGCTCAACATTTTAACGATTTGGTCGTCGGTCAGCGGTTTGCGCGTATCTTCTTCCTCAATCATCTTTTTGATTCGCAATTTTAGAATCCTGGTCGAAACTTCTTCGCCGTCTTCGTTGAGCATTCCCTCGGAAAAAAACCGGCGAAGCTCAATTACGCCTTGCGGCGTGTGCGCGTATTTGCGGTTGACGACGCGCGAAATTGTGGACAGATGCATTCCGATGTCTTCGGCAATATCCTTCAGCATCATTGGTTTGATGTATTGAACGCCTTTATCCAAAAACTCTCGCTGCCGGTCAATGATACATTCGACGACGCGGTAAATCGTTTGCCGCCGGTGTTCGATATTCCTAAGCAAATCAACCGCCGACCGCACTTTTTCCTTAATAAAATCTTTAGTTTCCTTAGTCGTTCCGTTTTGGTCAACCAGCTTTTGATACGTCGGCGAAATACGCAGGCGCGGGCTGCCGTCATCGGTAAAATAGACGATATAATCGCCCTCGACCTTTTCGATATAAACTTCCGGCGAAACATAAATCGGTTCTTCCGACGAATAACGTCTGCCCGGATAAGGGTCGAGAATCCGAATTTTATTAATTTCTTCGTTAAGCGTATTCAGGTCAATGCCCGTATCTTTAGCGAGATGCTGAAGACGATGCGGCTGTAAATCTTCCAGATGATTTCTGACCAGTTCCGCCGCCAGACTTTCCGCTTCGCCGTTCGATTCAAGCTGCGCGAGCAGACATTCCTTAACATCACGCGCACCGCAGCCGACCGGCTCTAACTGCATCACGACCTGCCGCGCTTTTTCGACGAACTCGACCGAATGCCCGCACATTTCGGCGATTTCCTCGTTTGTCGTCATCAGTCGTCCGTCTTCGTCCAAATTGCCGACGACGCAAATCGCCGCGTCTTCCAACGCATCGCTAATCGGATTCAGATTAAGCTGCCATTCGAGATGCTCGGTCAAAGTCGCCGACTTCGACAAAAACTGGTCGAAACTCGGCGCGTCGTCTTTGAATTCTATTTCCTGAGTTTTATAACCCGGGTCGAGATAGTCCTGAAATTCTCTGCCGTAATCAACTTCTTCGAAAGCGTCGGATTTATCAACCGAAAAATCTTCGGCTTCGCTTTCAAAATCTTGCGAATTGTCTTCGTTAGAACCATTCAAACTCGGTGCATCCGCCGTGTAGTTTTCCGCGCTTTCCAGGTCAACAGAATAATCTTTTTCGGTTCGATTCTCGTAACTTTCATCATTGCCGTCGGAATTCTGGTCGAGAATTTTCTCGGAAATTTCATCAAATTCTTCGTCTGGCTGCACTTCTTCCAAAATGGGATTGGTAACCATTTCGTTCTGTATCAACTGGCTGAGTTCGAGCGTCGTCATCTGCAACATTTCGATTCTCTGTCGCAGTTGCGGAGTCAGAACCATCCGCTGAGATAATTTTTGAGTAAGCCTTAACGATGACATATGGCAATTAAAAGTTTATGTTGTGTAACTCTCATTAGTCAAAAAATAGAAATTCGATTTCTGTCGTTATTATAACCGCTCGCAATGAAAAAGCGAACAGGTCAGAATCGCCTGCGGCGGCGGGCGCCTTCGCTTTATCCTTTTGCGCATTCGGCTTTTACTCGCTGCCTGCGCGACATTAACCGCCAGCTGCTGCTGAAGGTTCTGAATTGCTCATAAACTAAATCGCTCGCCCAAATAAAGTCTTCGGACATCAGCGTCTTTCACCAAATCGTCGGGCGCGCCGCTTCGCAGAATTTTCCCTTCCGCCATAATATAAGCGCGGTCACAGATGCCGAGAGTTTCGCGCACATTGTGGTCGGTGATTAAAATTCCGATGCCCTGATTTTTTAGATAAAGAATAATTTCCCGAATGTCGTCAATCGCAATCGGGTCAATGCCGGCAAAAGGTTCGTCGAGCAGAATAATCTGCGGCTCGGTCGCCAGACATCTGGCAATCTCGACGCGCCGACGCTCGCCGCCCGATAGCGCGTCGCCGCGCGTTCGTCGAACGTGCGCGACGCCGAATTCATCAAGCAATTCTTCCAATCTTTCAAAACGGTCGGCGCGTCTGAGCTTCATCGTTTCAAGCACGGCTAGGATATTTTGCTCCGCTGACATTTTGCGAAAAATCGAAGGCTCCTGCGGCAGATAACCAAGCCCAAGCCGCGCCCGCAAATACATCGGCAGCTTCGTTACATCCTGACCGTTCAGCAGAATTTTTCCCTTTTCAGCGCGTTCCAATCCGGTCATCATATAAAACGTCGTCGTTTTCCCCGCTCCGTTCGCGCCTAACAGCCCGACGACCTCGCCGTGACCGACAAACAGCGAAACGTCGTCAACCACGCGCCGCCGACCATAAGTTTTTTGCAGATTAAGCGCGGAAAGCGAATCGGCAGGAATATTACCGTTGCCGTTTGTTGAATCTGATTTGTCGGATTGGAAAAATTTCGACATCAAAAAAGTTTATTTGAAAATTCTGGAAAGGAAAAATGCAGCTAATTGATTTATCAAACATCGAGCGTTTCAACTTATCACTGTTTCTTTACTTTATAAACCGTCCTGGTTCTGCCCAGGTTTGTTTGAGTGGTTTTGCTTTCGCTGACAAAACGATTTTCACGCAGAAATACGGTGACTTGCGCGCCCTGCGTTGAGCCGCTTTCCGCATCTTCAATTCGCGCCGGATTGCCGCGCAGAACGACCGATTCGTCCGCCGCGACATATTGAGCGTAATCGCCGACGGCTTTGCGGTTCGGCGATGTGACGACGACATTTTGTTCCGCGACGGTTTGCGCGACTTCATTTTTGTCATTCAAATAAACATTTGCCACACCCGCGATAATTCTGTCCGTGCCTTGCCTGATGTCAACTTCGTTTTCGTAGCGCAGCAGATTTTTGTTTTTGAAAAAATAAATTTTCTGCGATTGAGCGTAAACCGGCACGTTCGATTCTTTTCCGTTTTCCTTTTTCTTCGCGTCGTAAAGCAAACTTTGCACCGCGCCTTCGCCGTAAAGCTCGCCTTGTTTTTGGCGCAAAACGAGTTGGTCGGCGCGGACATAATTATTTTCCTGCCAAGCTCGCGCATCGCCCGAATAAATGCCAATTTCCGCTTGATGTTGAAATTCAGCCGTGTCCGATGTTACGAAAACCGGCGCGTTCGATTCGCCGAACGGCGTTGCTCCGCCGGTCGTTTTTTGGCTGATATAGGTCGTCGAAACTTTGCCGCGCAAAAAAGATTTTTCGTTGCGCGTGTCCCAATCAATTTCTCCGGCTTTCGCTCTGGCTCTTGAATCGGAAACCAGCGGATTGCCGCGCAATCGAACCGTTTCGTCCGCCGCCGTGAAATTGATTTTGTCGGCAGTTCCGCTGCGGTCGAGTTCGGAAAATTTCGCATTGCCCGTCGCGTCGAATTGCGAGATGTCGTTCGACTGCTGATTAAAACTCGCGTCCATTCGGTCAGCGGTCAAGGTTTGATTGCCGCTTCCTTGTCTGGCGACAGTCGGCACGCGAACGGTTTTCGCTTTGCCCGTTGCCGCGCAAATTCGCGGGTTATTTCCCGCATCGAAAAATTCGCAGTCAAAGCGCGGCGCGTTGACGGTTGTTCGATACGTTTCCGGCGCATTTTGCAGCGGCTCGACATACAGTTCGGCGTTCCCGACGGCTTCGGCTTTCGCCAAATCCTTGCCGTTCGCATTGAGAAAAGTTTTCACGGTATCCGCCGTTAATCTTTTGTTCGAGGCGTTGGATTTGCCGGTCGGCGCGAACATCGAAACCGTCGTGCGACCGTCGGTTTGCATTTCCTGCAAAAGTCCCGCGCCGCTGAAACTCAGTCGAATCGCGTTCGGCGCGGCGAGCGTGACTTTTGTGTATTCGTCGGGTTTTGACGGAACAAAATTCGCGCGGCTGTTGCCGATTACATTCGCCGATTGTAATTGCTGCGCGTCGCCAAAAGTTGCGTTCAGTTCATTGCCCGAAACTTCGGTCGTTCGCTCGGGCGCGGCTTGTTTCAAATAAGCGTTGCCTTTCACCAAAGCGTTTTTGAGGCTTTTATTCGGAAACAAATCGGCAGTCAGATTGTCGCCTTTCAAATAATCTGCGCCCTGCGTTATTTCCGCGCCGCCATATAAAAAAACTTTTCCCGCCGTTTGTTCATAAACCGCGTCGGCGGATTTAATAATGGTTTGTTTATTGTTTTCGGCGGTAATGATTTCCACGCCGTTCTTCAACTCAAAGCGGTCGGCGTCTTTTTGATAAAGCGCGTAAGCGGTTTTTATATGTGTCGCTTTCTGATTGTTTGAAGCGGTTTCGATATTCACGTCTTCAAATAATTCGAGTTGTTTTAATTCTTTGTCAATGTTGGCAACAGCGCGATCGGCTCTGGTTTTTGTCCATTTCGCATTCGCGCCCGTCGGTTTTTGATGAACGTCAACGTTGCCGTTCAAATCAATTTTCCTGATTTCCTTGTCTGTGAAAAAAGCCGTCGCGCGATCGGTTTTAATATCGGTCGGCTGCATCGAAGCGTTTGTTTCGTTTGGTGTGATGTTGATGTTCACGCTGCCGTCAAAATCAATTTTTCCGTCTGCCTGATTCATAAAAGCGTGACCTGCAACGATTCGCGCCTGTTGGTAGTCAGCCGTTTCGCCGTCACCGCTGGCAACGATTTCGACATCACGAAGCAGTTCGAGAGTTTTATTTTTGATATTGACCGTCGCGCCGAAAGATTTGCCTGAAACGTTTTCACGCGAAAATTCGATTAACTCTTCCGCGTTCGCAATCTCGGTTTCCTTTTTATATTCAAGCTGCTCGGTTATTACCTTCAGCGCGTCGCGCGTTTCGATATTTACATTGCCCGCGAAATAAGCCGTAAAATTTTTATCTTCAGCCGGAATATAAATCGCCTTTTGAGCCTTTATCTGGTCGTAAGCCTCGCCCGTTTCATCGAAAACCTGCAGAAAAACATTTTCAAGTTCCTGATGATTGTCCGCGTAGGTCATAGCTTTGTCAGCTTTGATAAAATACTTTTTGACATCGCCTTCGGTTTCGGTTCGTTCGTAATAGCTGACTTCCCCAAGAACATCTTTGGAAAGCGTCGCGGGCAAGCTCTTCATCCGAAACTCAGCGTTGTTGCGGCTTCGATAAAACCCGATGCCGACGACGATAATCGTTGCCGCCAAAGCCACGACTGCGACGACACGAATTATCAACGGCATTGAAGCGCGAAGCTGAAAATTACGAATATTCTTCTTTAGTAATTCCGACATTATAAATAATGAGATTTAATTTCCCGTTTTTAAGTCTTCCACAACAAGCTGCAATCTGGTGTTGCCGTTCCAGGTATTGGCTTCGGGCGTATAGGCTAATTCGATGCCGGTTTTCGGTTTCAAGGTTTGCCCTTTTGATTTATCAGCGCCGTCCCACCACACGGCTTCAAACTGTTTGCCGTTGCCGTCGGACAATTTTAATTTCAGATGTTTTTCCTTCATCACGAATGGCTCGTGCGTGATAACTAAATCTTTCGTAACAAATTTCGGTTTCGGATTTCCCATGCCAAACGGCTCAAATTGTTTTAGCTCGTGAACTAAATCGAGCGTTAAAGTCTTTGCCGAAACAACCGCATCAATTTTTATTTCGGGAATTAAATCGTCTTCGGTTAAGTTAGCGGTCGCGTGATCGTTCAATTTAGTTTGCAGTTGTTCGATATTTTCCCTTTTGATTTTCATTCCCGCCGCCGCCGCGTGTCCGCCGTATTGCTCGAAAAGCTCTTTGCAGGAATCCAAACCGTTTAATAGATGATAACCGGCGATGCTTCGCGCGCTGCCGTGCGCGTAGCCGTCTTCTATTGAGAGAACAATCGTCGGACGATAAAGTTTTTCAGCAATTCTCGACGCGGCTAAACCGATTACGCCGCGATGCCAATTTTCACCGGCAACGACAACGAAATTCTTTTGCGTTATATCTTTGGTTTCGAGAAAAGCGAGCTGCGTAATTTCCTGCTGAACTTTCTGACGTTCGCGGTTGCGGCTGTTGAGCATTTCCGCCAAACCTCTGGCTTCGTCAAAATCCGTCGCTTCAAAAAGTTCGACGATGTGTTTTGCCGCGTCCATTCTGCCCGCCGCGTTGATGCGCGGCGCGATGCGAAAACCGATGTCGAAACTCGACATTTCGCCCGTGCAGTCGGCGGCTTCCATCAATGCCTTCAATCCGTAATTGTGAGCTTTGGGCAAATCCCGCAATCCGAGCGCGACGATGGCGCGATTTTCGCCCGTTAGATTCATTACGTCCGCCACCGTGCCGATAGCGACGACCTTCAAAAAACCTTTGACCAGATTTTCCTTTCCTTTTTCCCGCAAAAGCGCGTGAGCGAGTTTGAAAGCCACGCCGACGCCGGCGAGATTTTTGTCTGGATATTCACAGCCTGTTTGATTCGGATTGACAACGGCAAAAGCATTGGGATTTCCGGTCGCCTCGTCGGGCAGATGATGGTCGGTGACGATAAAATCCATTCCGTTCTCCTTTGCCCAACTAATCGAGTCGAAACCGCGAATGCCGCAATCAACGCTCACAACCAAAGTAAAACCGGCGGCTTTTGCTTTCTCAAGCGCGGGAATGTTCACGCCGTAACCTTCCGTGAAACGATGCGGAATATGGAACGCGGTCTTCGCGCCCAAAATTTCCAGAGCCTTTCGCAAAACCACCGTGCCGGTCGTGCCGTCAACATCGTAATCGCCCCAAATCAGAATCTTTTCCTGATTTTCGATTGCCTTCAAAATACGATTGACCGCCGATTTCATATCCTTCAAAAGATTCGGTTCGTGCAAATCGGCGATTGTCGGATTTAAGAATTGATGGGCTTTTTCAGCGGTTTCATAGCCGCGTGAAATGAGCAGAGCGGCGACAATCGGCGAAACCTTTAACTGGTTTGCCAGCAATTTCACTTCATCGTGATTATGTTTTTTGATTGTCCACCGTTTCATCTGTTAAGTAGAGAGTATAAAATCAGCAAAGCTATTCCAACCAGGAAAACACCGGGAACGGCAAATTGCCAGGACTTTTCGAGCGAAACTCTTTCCATAGATTTCAAACCTATTTTTGGAAAAACGAAATTTATAAAACCTTTCACCAGTAATCCGTAACCTATGATCGTTAAAACCATCGGAATTCCGTGCCAGATATTATGAAAGGCAACGATTAAAGCGCCGAGTGGAAAATGTATGAAAGCGTTGATAAATGCGCCGACTTCGCCTTTCTCTCGAATACCGATAAAGAACTTTACCCAAACTTTTGGCTGAACGATATGCGAAACGCCCGTCAGAAAAAAGCATATAACCGCCAGTTTTTCGATAGCTTCTTCCATATATTGCCTGAACTTAAATCTGCGGAATTTGCGGACTTATTACATTTTGCCAAAGCAACAGCAGAATAACGATACCAAGAACAACCCGGTAGATGATGAAAACAGCGGTCGAATTTTTTCGCAGAAAAGCCAGCAGAAACCAAATCGAAAAATAACCGATGATGCCCGCGACAATCGTGCCAACGAGCAGCGGCATAAAACTTTCCTGCGGCAGCAGCGTCCACGCCTCGCGCAGTTGCAGTAATCCGGCGGCGGTAATGGCGGGAATCGAAAGCAGAAACGAAAATCGGGCAGCCGCTTCGCGTTTCTGTCCGATAAAAAGTCCGCCCATCATCGTCGAACCCGAACGGCTCGCGCCGGGAATCAACGCCAACACCTGCGCGAAACCGACGACAACCGCGTCGAGTATTCCGAAATCCTGAATCTCTTTGCGGCGCGTTCCGACCAATTCGGCGAATGTGAGCAAAACGGCAATCGAAATCAGCATTATCGCAATCACCCACAAATTTTTCGTCGCTTCGCCTTCGATTAAATCTTTAAAGTATAAACCGATGGTGCCGATTGGAATCGAGCCGATAATAATTAACCATCCGAGCCACGCTTCTTCGGACAGCCAAATCGGGCGCACGCCGTGCGTGCCGGAAAAGCGCACTCGTCGTTTTTTCGTCAGCAAATTCCAGTGGTCGCGCACAAACGCAATCGTGATGCCTGTAATATCCGAAGCAAAATAGACGAAAACCGCGAGCAAAGTGCCGAGCTGCATCACGGCAATCGTCGCCGTAATTTTTTCCGCGTCGCCTCCGTAGATATTCGTCAAACGGCTGGCAAAGACCAGATGCGCCGTCGAACTGACCGGAATAAATTCGGTCAACCCCTGGACGATGCCGAGAATGATTGCTTGTAGAAAATCCATAAATTGTCAGTAGACATTTGTCTTTTGTCCTTCGTTCTCGCCGGTCAAGACTCAACTTTAATCGATGCGAAGGACAAAAGGCTTTTCTGTTATTCCCTGAATTTGGCGCGTCCAGCGATTCGGTCATAAAGATTTGCCGGGAAAACTCTCGCCAGACGAACGAAAGTCGCCAATTGCCAGGGGAATGCGGCAAACTTTTTCCCGCGTTCAATCGCGTTTAGAAAAAGCGGAATCGAATCATCGAGTTCCATCAGAAACGGCATTTTATTACCTCGTCCTGAAGTGAGCGGCGTTTTGATAAAGCCGGGTTGAATGATTGTCACCATCACTCCTTGGTGCTGGACATCGAGCCGGACACTTTCAAAAAACGCGGTCATTCCCGCCTTGCTCGCCGAATACGCGGCGGATTTCGGCAAGCCGCGAAAACCGGCAAGGCTTGAAACCGCGACAAGCTGCCCGCTTTTATTTTTCAGCATCTGCGGCAGAACAGCGGAAACTGCGTTGACCGCGCCGAGCAGATTTATATTAATGACCTGCGCGACTGCGCGAGCATCGAAATTTCTGGTTTCGGCGTTATTTCCGCCGACGCCCGCGTTGGCAATCAGAATATCAATTTTGCCGAATTCGTTTCTCAAAGATTCCGCCGCCGCCGAAATCGCGTCGGCATCAGTCACGTCAACGGCAAAATATCTCGCCTTTCCGCCGACCTGTTCGCACATTATGGCGAGTTCTTTCAACAATTCCTCACGCCTCGCAACGAGTCCGAGAACTGCGCCCTGTTTCGCCATCGCAATCGTCAACGCTTCGCCGATGCCGCTCGACGCGCCGGTCAGGAAAACGATTTTATCCTTCCAAAACATAACAATCCTTTCAGCACAATTCTTCAACGTAATTGCCCAAAACTTTTAATGCTTTCGCTAAATCCGCTTGCTTTATCAAGACGTGGTCGCGTGAAAAAGCCGACAGCGCGACGATTGAAATTTCGGCTTCGGCTAAAATTCGCGTTACTTCCGCCAGAAATCCGACGATTGAAAAATCGAGTTCGACATCGAAGCTCAGCAGCCGGTAATTGCCCGCCGTTTTCGCATCACGAATCTGATGCCTAACCGTTCCGAAATCAATCTCGTCGAGCAGCAAGGTGACTTCCCAACGGTCTCGAAAAATCATAAACGGCGCAGACATTCGCGGGCTGAGTTCCGGGTTTTCAAGCAATTTCAGCCAGGCGTCGTGCGGCAGAGAAACGAGAAAAAATGTTTCCGGCTGAACTTCGACGCGGGTGCGGCGTAAAAGCGCGGAAATTTTCGATGTGTGTTCCGATTTCATTGGTTAAGCGGCAAATTAAATCTTCGTGAACTCCAATTTGTATAAAGCCGCTGCGTCAGTTTGATAATCTTCACGCAAAACGAAGAAATAGGTCGCTTCTAAATCATAAAAACGAGCGTTCAAGCCCTGTTTCATTCCGAGTTTTATTAATACTTTCTGCGATTCGTTATTTTCCGGGTGCGTAGCGGCGACAATACGCGGCAATTCTACTTTTTCGAAGCCGAAACGCAACATCGCTTTCGCCGCTTCGGTTGCCAAGCCTTTATTCCAAAATTTTTTGTGCAATCCGTAATAAACTTCCACTTCTTCAGTATTGTCGAGATGCTGCAAACCACAGTAACCGATGAGTTTTTCGGTCACTTTGTCGAACACTCCGAGTTGTCCGAAACCGTATTTACGCCAACGCTCAATACGGCGCGGCAGACTCATCAGCACGTCATTTTTTTCAACCTTGTAATAGTCGGGGAAAAACCTGGTGACATCTTTATCGGTGATTAAATGATACACCGCTTCCAATTCTTCGGCGCGATACATTCGTAGTAATAGACGTTCAGTTTCAATTTTTGGGAGCAGCATTTGTTGATTAAACTTCGACCACGGTCGAAACAATGACGGGCTTAGTTCCTGTTTCTCTTTGAATCATCTGTTTCAAATGAATTCGCAGAGTTTCTGCCATAAACCTTTTGTCCTGATATTTCTCGCGCTTGGTTTCGGCGACGACTTCGATTATTGATTCGCGCGCGTTTTGCAGCAGACCGTTAAGCGGGTTAATTCCGGCGACGCCTGACGCGGTGATTTGCGGCTCGCCTTTTAATTTTTTCGTATCTTTGTCAACCGCCACGACCAGCGTAATCAAACCGCTGAAGCCGAGTTTCTTGCGCTCGCGAACGATTTCATAATCAATTTCTTCGCTCGCGCCTTCGTCAATAAACGCTTTGCCGACTTCGTTGTGTTCGACCACGCTGGCTGAATTTTCGCCCAGTTCCAGAACGTCGCCGTTTTCAATCAAAATCACGTTGTCGTCCGTGTAACCTTCGATGTGGTTTTTAATATATTCCTTGTGCCGGAAAAGCATTCGATATTCGCCGTGAATCGGAACGACATATTGCGGGCGAACCGTTTCGACCATAATTTTAATATCTTCCTGCGAAGCGTGACCGGAAACGTGAATCAGGCGGCGTTTTTCTTCGATGATGTTGCCGCCGTGTTTGTAAATTTGCCCGATCAGGCGCGAAATGGCGCGGTCGTTGCCGGGAATAATTCTAGCGGACAAAACCACCGTGTCGCCTTTTTCAATCGCCAAACCTTTGTAGCTCGAACTCGCCATATTCCACAAAGCGGCGCGCGATTCGCCCTGTGAACCCGTCACGAGATAACAGATTTGGTCATGGTCTAAAGCGCGTGATTCACCGAGTTCGATTAAAGTGTTGTGCGGAATGTTGAGCAGTCCCAAACCCGAAGCGATTTCAACGTTTTTCAGCATCGAACGACCGAGAACGCAAACTTTTCGGTCGTAAGAATGAGCGACATCAAGGACAACCTGAAGACGATGAAGCGACGAAGAAAATGTCGAAACAATGATTCTGCCTTCTGCCGCCGCAAAAATTTCTTCAAACGCCGGAATCACTTCGCGTTCCGAAGGCGTTCTGCCCGCGACCGTCGCATTCG
The DNA here is from genome assembly GCA_965365505.1 of uncultured Pyrinomonadaceae bacterium. Taxonomy (GTDB): domain Bacteria; phylum Acidobacteriota; class Blastocatellia; order Pyrinomonadales; family Pyrinomonadaceae. Next base: position 22,866 of record CBDUBY010000040.1, read on the forward strand.
TCGAATCGCCCAACAATGCCAGCACACCTTCGTCGCCGTATTTTTTGAGAGTTTTCAAATCGTAAGGTTTTCCGATAACCGGCGTGTCGTCAATTTTATAATCGCCCGTATGAATAATCGTGCCGATCGGCGTTTTTATCGCCAGCGAAAAACAATCAATCAGCGAGTGCGAAGCGTGAATGTATTCGATTTCAAAGTTACCGATTTTTGAAACCTCATTGGCTTCAACTCTGTGTAAAAGCACGTCGTCCATCATTCGATGCTCGCTCAAACGCTTGTCGGCAAGCGCGAGCGTAAAGCGTGAAGCGTAAACCGGCAAATTAAACTTTTTCAAAAAATACGGCAGCGCGCCGATATGGTCTTCGTGTCCGTGCGTTAAAATCAGGGCGGTCAAATCATCGGCGTATTCGTCGAGAAAATCGAAATTCGGAATTGAAATATCAACACCGTAAGGCGTTTCTTCGGGGAAACCCATTCCCGCGTCAACGATGATCATCTCATCCTCAAAGCGAATGCCCATACAATTCATTCCAAATTCCCCGATGCCGCCGAGCGGTATTATTT
>CBDUBY010000041.1:0-22784 GCA_965365505.1 uncultured Pyrinomonadaceae bacterium
AAAGAAAAATGCAGAAACACGCACGATAGTCGAGTGTGTTTTCGCCGCAGAAGAATACACTCGACTATCGTGCGTGTTTCTGCAAAATTGATCCAACTGCGTAACTTATACTTAAATTAGCGAAGGTAATAATTTGTTTAGGGAACGCACTTTTATATTTAGGGAGTGTCCTAATTGAATTAGGACACTCCCTAATTGAATTAGGACAGCCGAAATCAGCGCGAAGGCGGGTAATGGTTTGCCGCGTGATGATTATTTATCGAACATTTCCCTCAAACTTTCCGTGTAAGGAGCGCGCGCCACGCCTTTTTCGGTAATGATTGCCGTGACGAATTCGTTCGGCGTCACGTCGAAGGCGTAATTGTTAACCGAAATTCCTTCGGGCGCGAGCTGAATATCCTGAACGTGAGTAATTTCTCTGATATTGCGTTCTTCGATTGGAATTTCTTCGCCCGTCGGACAATTCATATCAACGGTCGAAAGCGGCGCAGCGACGTAAAACGGAATATCGTGCTGTTTGGCGAGAACAGCGACCATATAAGTCCCGATTTTGTTAGCCACATCGCCGTTCGCCGCGATTCTATCCGAGCCGACGACGACCGCCTGAACTCTGCCTTTGCTCATCAAATGTCCCGACATACTATCGGTGATTAACGTGACCGGAATGTTGTCCTGCAATAATTCCCAAGCGGTCAATCTCGCGCCCTGCAAATACGGACGAGTTTCGTCGGCGATGACGGCGACGGCTTTTCCCTGATTAACCGCGCCGCGAATCACACCTAAAGCCGTTCCCCAAACGCCGCCCGTCGCCAGCGCGCCCGCGTTACAGTGCGTCAAAACCGTCGAATTATCGTTCAGCAGCGCGCCGCCGTATTCGGCAATCAACCGCTGCGATTCGATGTCTTCGTCGTGAATGTTCTTCGCGTCCTCAATTAAAATCTGCTTGATTTCCAAGATTGATTTGCCGTCGGTTTTCGCTTGATTGAAAACTGTTCGCATTCGGTCAATCGCCCAAAAAAGATTAACGGCAGTCGGGCGCGTCTTGCTCATCACGTCGGCAATGTAATCGAATTCGTCATCCAAATCGGCGACGCTTGTGCCGACAAAATTTTTTACGCCTAACGCGATGCCGTAAGCCGCCGACACGCCGATCGCCGGCGCGCCGCGCACGACCATATCGCGAATTCCGTCGGCAACTTCGGTGAAACTTCTCAAGGTCAGCCATTTTTCCTCGGTTGGCAAAAGACGTTGATCGAGCATCAGAACGCCTTCATCGCTCCATTTAACGGGTATTATCATTTTGATATATTTTCCTTTTCAAGATTTGTAAAAATAATAAGAAATAAATTTCTCCTAAGCAAAGAGCCGAAAAAAATCTTGAAATTTAATCAGTAAAAATGATAAATTTCCACTGATAAAAATTCTTTACAATTTTTTCACACATCAAAATGGAAAAAGCCACCGAATTTTGTTTGATTGTCGAAGGCAATTATTTCAGCGTCGAGGAAGCCAAACACGCCTTGCACGATCCTTTTATCGAAGAATACGTCGAACAGACCGGACGCTTTCGCATCCAGAATTTCGACGACATTCAAGCCGTCAGCGGCATTCCGCTCGGCGATTTGGAAATCGCCGAAGTTGACGAATGTACGTTTGAAATTTCCTGCCGCACATCGCCGTTAACTCTCACTCGTCGAAGAGCCGATTTGCTCGCCGAAACTCTACAGCGGCAGGCGATGTTCGATGAAATCAGCGTCGAACCCTTGGTATGAACGCCTTTCTAAACAACCGTGTAATTGTCAAAGTCTCCGACATCACGCTGGAAAAAACAGATGCGATTGTTAACGCTGCCAATTCTACTTTGCTCGGGGGCGGCGGCGTTGACGGCGCGATTCACTCGCGCGGCGGCAGTCGGATTTTAGAAGAATGCCGTGAAATAAGAAAAAACGAATTTCCCGACGGCTTACCGACCGGCAAAGCGGTCATCACTTCGGGCGGCAATCTTCCGGCAAAATTCGTGATTCACACGGTCGGACCAATTTATGGAATGAACAACGGCGACGACGCGCGGCTTCTGGCAAACTGCTACGAAAATTCTCTCCGGCTGGCGGCGGAAAACGATTTGCGAACCATCGCTTTTTCGTCAATTTCTACCGGCGCGTTCGGCTATCCGAAACACGAAGCTGCCGCGATTGCCTCAAAAACTGTAGGAAATTTTCTTGCCGAAACAGACCTCATCGAACAAGTCAACCTCGTCTTTTTTTCCGAAGCCGACGCCGTGAAGTTTATCAAACACCAAATTTTCAGTTTCGAATCGAAATTTGATAGTTGATAAATGATGGTTTATAGTTTCAAAAAAGATTCTCCTTATCATCAATACAAAGAATCAGAGACTTTTTACAAGGGAAATGACAAGTGAACCTTTAATCAATATGCAATCAGCCGCCGGACTTCAAGCCGAACAAAACATTAAAACCGATTTTTTTTACCAACGCGAACTTCCTGAAAACCTTCAATTTTTAGACACTCTCTCGCAAAATTTCTACTGGTCATGGCAGCCCGAAGCCGCCAGCCTGTTTCGTGAACTCGATCCGGCGCTTTGGGAAAAATGCGAGCAGAACCCGCGACTTTTACTCAAACATATCGGCGGATTGCGGCTCTGGCAAAAATCCGATGATGCGGAGTATGTTTCCAAGCTGCGTGGGTTCGCCGTCAAATTTGAAGATTATCTTTCCGCCAAATCGAACGATTTCGGGAAAATTACCGAACATAATCCGGTCGCTTATTTTTGCGCCGAATACGGCGTGCATAATTCCTTGCCGATTTATTCGGGCGGCTTGGGAATTTTATCCGGCGACCATTTGAAATCGGCGAGCGATATGAACTTACCGCTCGTCGCCGTCGGTTTGCTGTATCGTTACGGTTATTTTCGCCAGCAAATTCGGCACGACGGCTGGCAGGACGAACGCTATCTCGATTCGTTTGCCAGCGAACTCGCGCTGTTTCCGGTTTTGAATGACACGGGCGAACGAGTTTATATCAAAATTCTTATTCGCGGACGCGACGTTCACGCGCAGGCGTGGCTGGCGAAAATAGGCAGAATTTCGCTTTATCTGCTCGATACGAACGTGCCGGAAAATTCTGAAGTTGACCGCCTGATCACCGGACATCTTTACGGCGGCGATACGGAAACGCGCATCGTGCAGGAAAAAATATTGGGCATCGGCGGCGTTCGGCTGCTGCGGCAACTCGGCATTCAACCTTCGGTTTATCATCTGAACGAAGGACATTCGGCATTTTTGACTTTGGAATTAGCGCGGGAATTTTTGCAGGAAAACGACGACAAATCTTTTGCCGACGCAACTGCCGAAGTGCGCGAGAAGTGCGTTTTTACCACGCACACGCCGGTTTCGGCGGGCAACGATGTTTTCCCGCCGCAGCAAATCAGAGAGTGTTTTGACGAGAATTTCATTTACGCTTTAAAGATTTCCCAGGATGAACTGTTTGCGCTCGGACGCACCGATCCTGAAGATACCAAAGAATGGTTCGGAATGACGCCGCTCGCCCTGCGAATGGCACGTTCAGCGAACGGCGTGAGCGAGAAACACGGCGAAGTTTCGCGCGAACTCTGGCTGAAAATGTTTCCCGAAAAAACATCGGCGAGCGAAGTTCCAATCGCGCATATTACCAACGGCGTTCACGCGCCGACGTGGATTGCCCCGACCTTTCAAAGACTTTATGAAAAACACATTGGCGCAAATTGGGCTGAAATTTTAAAGCACGAAACCGCGTGGCGCGAAGCCGTTGAGCGTATTCCCGACGCTGAAATCTGGCAAACACACCGCTTTTTGAAGCAATTATTAATCGCTTATATCCGGCTGAAAACCTTCTCGAAACAGACGGGTTTGCACGACACGATAAACGAACACGAAGACACGCGAAACCTGTTTTCACCCGACGTTTTGACTATCGGGTTTGCGCGGCGCGTCGCCGGTTACAAGCGTTGGAATTTAATTTTGTCGGATTTGGACAGGCTTTTGAAAATGATCGGCGACGAGCAAAAACCTGTCCAATTCGTTTTCGCCGGAAAAGCGCATCCGCAGGACAAAGGCGGCAAAGAACTTTTGCAAAAACTGATGAGTTTCGGCGGAAATACCGAGTGGCAGCAACGAGCGGTTTTTATCGAAGACTACGACCAGGAAGTCGCGAGATATTTAGTGCAGGGCATTGACGTTTGGCTGAACGTCCCGCGCCGACCGCTCGAAGCGTCAGGCACGAGCGGGCAGAAAGTGGCGATGAACGGCGGACTGAATCTTTCGATTTTAGACGGCTGGTGGATTGAAGGTTTCAACGGCGAAAACGGTTTTTCAATCGGCGTTGCCGAAGATGAAGACGACACCGACGAAGCGGCGATTGACGCCGCCGATGCCGAATCGCTGTATCAGGTTTTGGAAAACGAAGTCATTCCGGTTTATTACGACAAGAGTGAAAACGACTTGCCGACCGAGTGGATTCGACGAATGAAAGATTCGCTGGTGACGCTAACACATCAATTTTCAAGCGACAGAATGGTCAGGGATTATATCGAGAAAATATACAATCGAGCGGAGTGAGGTTTTTATGACAGAATTCAAAACCGGCGTGATTCGTCCCGTTGAATGTTTTAAAGAAGGCTGGGAATTAATTAAAGACCAATACTGGCTGCTTTTTGCCATTTCGCTGGTCGGTATGATAATCGGTGGATTTTCGATGTATATTCTGCTCGGCGCGATGATGTGCGGCATTTATTATTGTTACCTGCAAAAAATTGACGGCAAAACGCTTGAATTCGACGGGCTGTGGGTCGGGTTTCAAAAATGGTTGCCTAGCCTGTTACTGACGCTTTTGATAATCGTTCCGGCAATCATTCTTTATATAGTCATCTATATTCCGTTCATTCTGGTGATGGCGATGGGTTCTAAACTCAGTTCAGACGAACTGGCGGCAGTATTCATCGGGTCACTCGTTCTGGATTTCGTTCTCATTGTTTTGATGACCTGTTTTCACACGCTTTTGATTTTTTCGTTTCCGCTAATTATTGACCGCAATTTGGGAGCGTGGGAATCTGTTACCGTCAGCGCGAAAGCCGTCTGGAAAAATCTCGGCGGCGTTGCCGGAATGATCGGCGTGGCAATGGTCGGTTCAATTGTCGGAGTTTTACTCACCTGCGGACTCGGTGCTTATTTTTTGTTTCCGATAATGTTTGCGGGTTATGCCGTCGCTTACCGCAAAATTTTTCCCGCGCCGGAAAATCCTAGTTTTAATCCGCCGCCGAGTGCTTTTCAGGGCGCGGGCAGTTATAATCAAAACGTATGAAAGCCAGATTTAACGAAATTCACGACGTTGAAGAACTCGACACGCTCATTGAAAAATCAAACGAACAAGCCGTCGTTCTTTTCAAACACAGCACTACTTGTCCGATAAGTTCGGGCGTTTACCAGGAAATCTCGAAAGCCGACGCGGATATAAACCTAATCGTCGTTCAACATTCCCGACCAGTTTCGACTGCGATTGCCGAACGAACCGGCATTCGTCACGAATCGCCGCAGGCAATCGTTCTGAAAGATGAGAGGGTCGTTTATCACGCCTCGCATTACGACGTGACGGCGGATGAGGTCGAAGCGAATTTATGATTGAACCGCGACAAATCATTGAAGAAAGCGATTCGGAAATTTCGATAAATTGGTCAGATAATACGGAAAATCGCTACAGCGCAGCGGAATTGAGGCGAGCGTGTCCGTGTGCCGGATGCGTAAACGAATGGACAGGCGAGAAAATACTAAAGGCTGAAAATGTCCCCGAAGATTTATCGTTTTCGTCAATTGCCGTCGTCGGACGCTACGCGCTTAATTTCATCTTTTCCGACGGACACGCCACTGGAATTTTCAGTTTTCAATATCTTCGAGGATTATTTCCTCGTTCTTAGTCATTTGCCTTTCACGCTCGTTGACGAAAGGCTCGACGTTTATCCAAACTAACAAAGAACAAACGACTAAGGACAAGGAAATAATAAATTTATGCACGAACGAGATATTTTTGACGAACGACAGGAAATCAAAAAGGCAAATTACGCCTGCCCGAATTGCCGCGAGCGAAACGATTACGATGTGCGGTGGCTGAAACGCACGAAAAAGAAAAATGCGCCTCGTAATTTAAACCAGCAGGAACGCCAGCAAATGGATAAATCGCGTGATTATATGGTGCGCGTGGACGACCAATTGATGTGTAAAAACATTCGCTGCCGCAAGCGTTTCGAGATTCCGTCGGCACAATCAATCGTTTTTATTTGATTTTCAATACTTTCCCTTTTCACGGCGCGGTGTGTTATTTTATTCGTATGGCAATCAACGAGGAAAAAGATATGATTTCAGGGAAGGATTTGGAATTTTACGAAAACGAACCGTCACCGAACGAAGCGATTCAGGAATTTATGAACGAGGAAATCGCTCACGCGCCACAGGCGCCGAACGAATTGCTCGAACGACTGCGCCAGCATAATTCTTCATCGCCCGCCGATTCCGGCGGCGATATTGACGCGGATTGGGCAGATGTGAACAGCACCGGTTCGGAATCGGTCGGCGGACATAATCCAACGCCCGACCAATCGGATGTCGAAGAAAACGCTCACGCGATGGGCATTGACTTTCAGGATAATGAGCCGCTCGATATTCTGGAAAAAATTGAAAAGCGCGACCGCGACCGATTTGAACTCGACGAAAACTCAAAAAGCGACGGCGATATGATTTAAGTTTTCGATTGGTAATTTTATCAAAGGATTTTTGCTCAGTTATAACTGAGCAAAAATCCTTTTTTATTTGGCAAGTTTCGCCTCCAATTCGCCGAGTTGTTTTTTATCAATTTCGCCGAGAGCCTTTTCTTCGTCGAGTTTCTGTAGTATTTCAAGTGCGCGGCTGAAATTTTTTCGCGCTTCAATCTCGACTTTTCGAGCAAAATAAATCTCGCCGATTTCCCGGTAAGCTGCCGCCAGATTCAAACGCGGAACCGGATTTTCAGCGTCTTCGCCTAATGATTGTTCAAGAAGCTGCAACGCTCGCCGCTGATTTTCGAGCGCCGCGTCGAATCTTTTCGCGTGTCTTTCGGCTTTACCAATGGCGATGTAGTTTAATGCCTGGTCGCGTGTGAATTCGCTGCCGTCAGGAATCACCGCGAGCAAATTCGTCAAAACTTCCAGCGATTTTTCGTATTCACGAATCGCTCCCGCGTAATTTTTCTCGCGCGCCAGAACTTCGCCGACATGGTAAAAACTAACGGCTAAATCGTGTTTCGACGATACGCTTTTCGGGTCGGCTGCGATTAAACCTTCGGCAATCGGCGGCAATCGGCGGCAAATCGGCGCGGCGTTTGTCGCGTCTTCCTTAATCAAATAAATCTCGCACTGACGGAAATACGCAATCCATAAACCGCGCTTCGTTTTTTGATTTTCCGGCTGCGCGGCGACGAGCGGCTCGTAGATTTCCACCGCCAGCGTCGCCTCGCGCACGGCGTTTTCCAAATCGCCGCCGCTTTTGTAAGCGTCCGCCAGACGGCTGTGCGAACGCGCCAAATCGTTTTTCACTTCGAGATTTTCCGGCTGCTCGCGGTGCAAAGCTAAGAGAATTTCCGACGCGGAACGATACAGCGCGAGGGCTTTTTCCGTTTCGTTGTTCCACGCCGGAACGTCGCCGTAAAGCATTTTGACGTTCGCCAAACGTGCGCGCAAATCGAACGAAGTCGGATTTTCAGCGGTCAATCGTTCCCGCATAGCGAGCGACTTTTCGTAAAATTCAATCGCGCCTTTCGTATCGCTTTCCCACCATAAAATATAACCGAGCTGCTGATAATTATTTGCTAATTCACTTTGCCAGGCGGCGTTTCCGGCATCAATCAACAGCAAATTTTCGCGCAGCGTTTGCGCTTTCCGGTAGCTCGACAGCGCGGCTTTCGTGTCGCCCAAACTCGGCTGGTTCATTCTGCCCTGCACGTCGCCGACTTTTTCATAAGCGGCGGCAAGCTCGCGCTGCAAATCCGCGTCGCCGCCGGATTCGTTCGACAGCGAATCGAGATATTCGAGCGCGCGTTTGAGGAGCAGTTCGCGCGCTTCGGTCGAGCCTTGCAGATTTTCGATTTTCGGGTGAATCTCGAAAAGGTTCGAGTTGGCGAGTTTTCGCACGTCGTTAAAGCGTTTTTCAGCGCGAACTTTTTCCGCTTCGGCGCGGCGGGCTTGCCAGACCGTTGCCGCGATGCCGCCGATTAAACTTAATGCGATTATCAAGCCCGCCGCCGCGCTCCAGCGATTGCGCCGAATGAATTTTCCGGCGCGGTAAAAAAACGTATTCGGACGCGCGTGGATTGGCAAACCGTCTAAATGCCGCTCGATGTCTTCGCTCAACGCTTCTACCGATTTGTAACGGCGTTCCGGTTCTTTTCGCAGCGCCATCAAAATGATGTTGTCCAAATCGCCGGTTAGGGATTTTTGATTTTTGATTTTTGATTTTTGATTTTGTGACCCGACATTTTGAAGCGATGACGGGCGAATTGGCTGATCGGTCGAAATGTGACGGACAATTTCATCGAGATTAAAAGTTTTAAAGTTAAACGGTCGGCTGCCGGTCAGCAATTCGTATAAAACCACGCCTAAACTGTAAGTATCCGAAGCGGTCGTGACCGCCGCGCCGCGCAGTTGTTCGGGCGATGCGTAAGCCGGCGTCAGCGCGCGAAAAGCCGTTTCGGTTTGCGCCGCGTCAATTTCAAAATCGAGAATTTTTGCTAAACCGAAATCGAGCAGTTTCGGCTCGCCCGTTTGCGGGACCAGAATGTTCGACGGTTTAATGTCGCGGTGAACGATTAAATTGCGGTGCGCGAAACTGACCGCCGAGCAGATTTTGACGAATAGTTTCAACCGCTCGTCAATCGAAAGATTATTCGATTCCGAGTATTCAAGCAGCGTTTCGCCCTCGATAAATTCCATCACGAGAAACGGCTCGCCCGCGCTTGATACGCCGCCGTCGAGCAAACGCGCGATGTGCTGATGATTTAATGAGGCAAGAATTTGCCGTTCGCGGCGAAAATGATTTTCCGTTTCGCTGTCCAGAATGGTTTGCCGCACGATTTTTATGGCGACCTGCTGAGCAAATTCGCCGTCGGCGCGTTCAGCTAAAAACACTGTGCCCATTCCGCCGCGCCCGATTTCGCGGACTATTTTGTAATTGCCGAATTGTTTGCCGGTTAATTTCTTATTGTTTTCTTCAGAAAGAAGATTGACGGCGTAAGGAGCGAACGAGTTTTCGAGAAAATTTTCCGCTTCTTTTTCAAAAGACAATAACGACTCGATTTCCGACTTTAAACTCGTGTCATCGGCGCAAAATTCGGCGAGCCAATCTTCTCGCTTTTCGTTCGGCATTTCGGCGGCGACGGCGACGGCTTCTGCTATTTTGCGCCAACGATTCATAAATTGAATGATGATTTAGACGGTTTGCGAAAGTTCTCGAAACAGCCAGAGTTTGGCGAATTGCCAATCGCGCCTGACGGTTTTTTCGTTCACGCCCAGCACTTCGGCGATTTCCTGTTCGTTCAATCCGCCGAAAAAGCGCATATCAACAACACGGCATTTACGCTCGTCAATCTGTTCGAGTTTTTCGAGAGCTTCGTGTAACTCAATTAAATCTCCGGCTGATTGTTCGGGCAGAATGTCAATGTCTTCCAGAGCAAATCGCTGTGCCGCGCCGCCGCGTTTTTCGGCGTGATAGCCGCGCGCGTGGTCAACCAGAATCTGCCGCATCAGGCGCGACGCGATGGCGAAAAAATGCCTCCGGTTTTCCGCCGTCACAATGGTTTGATCAACGAACTTCAGATACGCTTCGTGAACCAGCGCGGTCGGCTGCAAAGTATGGTCGGCGCGTTCACGATTCAGATAAAAACGCGCCTGACGTTTTAATTCGTCATAAACGAGCGGAAATAATTTTTCTGCCGCGTCAGTATTTCCGCGGCGCCATTCGTCAAGAATCGCCGTGACTTCGTGTGCCTTAATTTCCGTCATATTGATTTGCGAGAATTTTAACCGAAAACGGACACAGGCGGAAACAAAAATCACGAAAAATTTTTCCTGCTGAAAAAATCTCAAATATATTTTCTGCAATGTCCGTTTTCCCTGATGCTTTTCGCAATTATAAACAAAGCCCAAATTCATCGAAAATTCAGGAGAAATGAAAAGTGAGAAACCAAGCACCGGAACTACGACACATAAGAATTAATTTGAGATTTTTGCTGACTATGATGCTGTGCTGCATTCAGGCATTCGCTGTTTCGGGACAGGTCTTCTCAAATGGCGCAGCGCAAAATCGAACGGTTAAAATGACTGCGACAAATGAAAAACGACCCGCTGAAAATCAAAAACCGAAGTCTGGAAAATTACCGATCAAAGAAAAAGTAAAAACTGCTTTGCCAAGCGGCACGAGCGGCGATTTGCTTTTCGGTCAGGGCTACGGCGGCTACGGGCGCATTATCAAAAGAAGTTTCGATTCGCCGCCGGTCGAAACCGAGTTGTCGGGTTACAGCGACAGCGAACCGGATTGGTCACCCGACGGATCGAAAATTGTTTTCACAAGCGGAAGAGATCGCGGCGACAATTCGCAGAACCGGGAAATTTACCTGATGAATGCCGACGGCACCAATCAACGGCGGCTGACATTTTCGCCTGCCGAGTATCTCAACCAGGACCCGCAATTTTCGCCCGACGGAACGAAAATTGTCTTTACTGTTTATGACAATGATGACAATGAAATCAAGATTTTGAATCTCGCCGATATGAGCGTTATGGCAGTGACCGACACTGATGATTTTGAATATACGCCGGAATGGTCGCCGGACGGCAGTCGAATTATTTTCTCTGACGGCGACAGCATTTACACGATTGAGCCGAACGGAATGAATCGAACACTGCTGCTCAACCGACTCGATCCGGTTAATCATCCGAGCTATTCGCCAAACGGACAGAAAATCGTTTATTCGATGCAGGAAAGCGGCGGCGAAAACATTTATGTCGCCGACGCCGACGGTTCAAATTCGCTGCGGGTCAGTACAGCCGCATTAGGAAATTACAGCAACGAACCGGCTTGGTCGCCCGACGGCACGCAAATCGTTTTCGTCGGTTTTCGCAACAATGACCATCATATTTTCACAGTTAACGCTGACGGAACACAGGAAACGGAAATCGTCGGCAACGAAAACGAATTTTTCTATAACCCCTCGTGGCAGCCGACGTGCGCTACTACGCCGAATGTACCGGGCGGTTTCGTTTCGTGGTGGCGCGCTGAGGGCAACGCCGACGACTCAAACGGGATGAATGACGGCTCTATTGTTGGCAAAACATCGTTCACTGCAGGACATACAGGAGAGGCGTTTTTTTTCGCCGGTGCGAACGATAAAGTCGAAGTTCCCGACGACGATTCGCTCGACGTGCAGGCGGGCGATTTTACTCTGGCGGCTTGGGTCAACTTACAAACCGTCAATAGCGATTCGCATTTCATCGCCGGAAAGAGTTCGTTCAATGATCAAAGCTCTTCTTTTTATATCGGCGTCAACGGGGATAATAAGCCGTTCTTTGAAATATACGGCGCAGACGCGAAACAAGCCGTCATCGGTGAAAGTCCTGATCCAATTCCGACCGACGAATGGTATCACATCTTGATGCGGAAAGAAGGCGCATCGTTTAAGTTGTTCGTCAACGGCGAATTTAAAAACGAGCAAATTCCCGGCTTTAGTTTCGACAGTAATTCGGTTCCCTTCACCATCGGTCAGCTCGACGGCACGGTTTCGCCGACTTATACGATGAATGGTGCGATTGATGAAGTTTTGCTTTATAACCGCGCGCTTTCTGAAACGGAAATCACGACGCTTTACAGCAATTCCGGTTCAAACAATGCGGTTGCAACGTGGCGCGGCGAGGACAACACCGAAGATTCAGCGGGCGCGAACGACGGAGAATGGATAAACGGTGCGCCGATCTACGCGGCGGGTCGAATAGGTCGGGCGTTTGATTTTAACGGAAACCGTTATGTTCGCGTGCCGGATAACGATTCGCTTGACGTGCAGACGGGCGATTACACTTTAACGGCGTGGGTCAATCTGCGGTCGGCGCGAAATCATTTTATCGCCGGAAAATCCGCCTGCGGATTTGTGCCGTCGCGCTGGCGTTTGTCGGTTGACAGCCAGAACAGAATCTCTTCCGATCTTTCAAACGAAGACAATACCGAATACATTTCATTCGGAACTTCACAGCCGCTCTCCTCAAACGTCTGGCATCATTTGACTTTGCGCAAAGAAGGAACGGAACACAAGATTTTCGTAGACGGCGACTTAAAGACTACCGTTCAATTTCCGCACGTAATGGCGGGCAACGACGCGCCGTTCACGATTGGCTATCGAGATATTTCCTGCGGCGGCGATTTCACCGACGCTTTGATTGACGAAGTAAATCTTTTTAATCGCGCCATTTCCGTTGAGGAAATAACGGCTCTTGCCAATCCGTCAGTAACGGCTTGCGAAACGAACGCGCCGCAAATCCGCTTAAAAGTTTATTTTCCCAATCCGATTTCCGCCGGACGCTCGACCGTCGCGACTTTGTATATTCCCGACTTCGCGCCCGCAGGCGGCACGACGATAGATTTATCAGTCGTCGGCGAAGCCGGAGCGATTTCGATTCCGCCGAGCATAACGATTCCCGAAGGCTCGAACGAAATCAATTTCACGATCAACTCGGCGATTACCAACGTGAATAAAAGCGTGGACATTGTGGCGACGAGCGGCGCGCTGACGGGACGAGCGACCGTTTCGATTCATCCGGCAGTCGCTGATTTGACCGTTTCCAATTTCTATACACTGCCGACCGTCGGCGTTTCGCAGAATTTCACCGCGACGTGGAGAACGACCAACATCGGGCAAGCCGTCACTAACAGCGAATATTGGGCGGACTGCGTTCTGGTTTCTCCCGACAACGAATATGCCGACGGAAACAACACCGAAATCGGCTGTTTTTATCACGACGCGCCGCTTGCCGTAAACCAATCGAGAAACGTGACGCTCAACAATCTCCAAATTCCGCCTTCGGCTGTTACGGCGAACGGCACTTATTATCTGTTCGTATTCACCAACCGCAATTTCGGCGTCAATGAACGCGAACTGTTTTACATCAACAATTTTCTCAGCCGACCCGTTGAAGTTTCACTGACTCCGACAGCCGCGAGTATCACAATCAGCGGACGCGCTTTGAATGCTTCGGGCAATGGCATTTATCAAGCCCGAATTTCGCTGACCGATGCAAACGGCGCAACCAGAATCGTGATGACGAATGCTTCCGGCTACTACCGTTTCGCTGATGTTGCGGCTGGCGCAAACTACGTCATTGAGGCAACGCACAAGCGATACAATTTCGCCAATCCGACACAGGTGATCAATGTCGCTAACGAACTGGATGAGTTAAATTTTGTCGCTACGCAGTAAAAATCAAGCGATAAAGAAAAATAAAAAAGTCGGTCGGAAATCAGTTTCCGACCGACTTTCTATTTTAAGACTGTAAAGTTAATTAACCTTTCGCCTTTTTAATTTCCTCGATTAAAGTCGGCACGGCTTCAAACAAATCGCCGACGATACCGTAATCGGCGATGTCGAAAATCGGTGCTTCCTTGTCTTTGTTAATCGCCACAATTGTTCCCGCGTTTTTCATTCCAACAATGTGCTGAATCGCGCCGGAAATTCCGAGAGCGATATAAACCTTCGGCGCGACGGTTTGACCGCTCGAACCGATTTGCCGGTCAATCGGCAGCCATTCGGCATCGCAAATCGGACGCGAAGCCGCGAGGTCTGCGCCGAGAATGTCGGCTAATTCCTGCGCGACGTGAAGGTTTTCCTGCGACTTAATGCCGCGCCCGACCGCCACGATGATTCCTGATTTCGATAAATCAACCGTCGCTTTCGCTTCTTGAAAAGGTTCTTCGGGAGTCATTCGGATTTCGCCGACTTCGACATCAACAATTTCGGTTTGCGCATTTCCTTTTGCCGCGTTATCGCCGCGAAACGCGCCCGATTGGAAGGTCACAAAATACGGCGCGTCGCCCTCGACCGTTACGTCCGCATCTAATTTTCCTAAAAATATACGTCGCGTAAAAGTCAATTTCCCGTCATTGTTCGAGTAGCGAATACAATCGCCGACCAATTCCCTGCCGAGTCGGGCGGCGACTTTCGGTGCAAAATCCCGCACTTGATAAGTATGCGCCATTACCACAAATTGCGGATTCGTTTTTTCGATTATCTGTTGCCAGGCATCAGCATAACCGTCGGGCGTATAAATATTCAGTTTTTCGTTTTTCACCACGAGAACTCGTTCCAAATCGTATTGCGCCAGTTCCTGCGCTAACGCGCAGTCTTTGTCGCATGGAATGACCGCCGAAACTTTCAGCCCTAAATCTTTTCCGATGCTTTGCGCGGCGGCAACCGCTTCGAGCGAGATTTTATTTAACTGGCAATCTTTGTGTTCGATGAAAACTAAAATGCTCATATAACCCGAACCTCCGTTTTTAACTTTTCGACCAACTCCACCGCGCCGCGTTTCGCGTCGCCGTCGCCGAGCATCTGCGTTTGCTTGGTTTTGAGCGGCAGATAAACTTTATCAATGTGCTGCGCCGCGCCGAAACTTTCGGTTGACGGCGTAACTTCACGAATTTCTTTTTTCTTCGCCGCCATAATGCCTTTCAAACTCGCATAACGAATTTGTGAAATTCCCGATTGAATCGTCAGCAGCGCGGGCAGTTTATAGCTGAACCATTGATACCAGCCGCTTTCGAGTTCTCGTTTCAGACGCAAATTTCCGTCGAGATTTGAGCGGTCAACTTCGATAACAATCGTCGCGTGCGGAATGCCCAAAAGCTCCGCCAGAATCACGCCGGTTTGCCCGTAACTCGCGTCGTCCGACTGCAAGCCCGTAAAAATCAAATCAGCGTTTTCGTCACGAATCGCATCGGCAATCGTCTTGGCAATTTGATACGGCGACAGGCGATTTTCGCTTTCATTGACGATATGAATCGCGCGGTCTGCGCCGCGCGCGAGCGCGTCTTTCAAAACCGCTTTTGCCGACTGCGCGCCAAGCGTGCAGACGACCACTTCGCCCTCGCCTTTAGCTTCCTTCAAACGCAGCGCTTCTTCTAAAGCATAGCCGTCGGATTCGTTCGTCTGGTGCGAAATATCCGATTCGTCAATCCATTTTTCATCTCTGCCAATCCGCAATACTGCGTCTTTGTTGGCAACCTGCTTCATTAATACAATGATTTTCATAACTAATTTTCTAAAAATTTATTGTAATCTTTGCGGCAAAAATTTCCAATTCAAAAATGAATGATTATTCATTCATTGATTAAAAAGTAGACTTTTCAACTATTTATTCAGCGAAACACTGAAAACTTTATTCTTCAAATCGCTTAAAAATCAAACACGCATTAGTGCCGCCAAAACCGAAACTGTTTGATAAAGCATATTCGACTTCCATGTTTCTGGCTTCATTAGCGATATAATCCAAATCGCAATCCGGGTCAGGAAATTCGTAATTAATGGTCGGCGGCAAAACCTTTTCGTGCAGCGCGAGAACCGAGAAAACCGCTTCGATGCCGCCCGCCGCGCCCAGCGCATGTCCGGTCATTGATTTGGTTGAGCTAACGGCGAGCTTGTAAGCGTGTTCGCCGAAAGTCTGTTTAATTGCCATCGTTTCAAATCTATCGTTATACGGCGTCGAAGTTCCGTGCGCATTGATGTAGCCGATTTGTTCCGGCATAATTCCCGCGTCTTTCATTGCCTTTTGCATCACGCGGCGCGGACCCGAACCTGTTTCGTCAGGCGCGGTAATGTGAAACGCGTCGCCGCTCATTCCGTAGCCGACAATCTCGGCATAGATTTTCGCGCCTCGCGCCTGAGCGAAATCGAGTCCTTCTAAAATTATAATGCCCGCGCCTTCCGCGCAGACAAATCCGTCGCGCTGCGCGTCGAACGGGCGCGAGGCTTTTTGCGGTTCGTCATTTCGCGTTGACAACGCCCGCATCGAAGCGAAACCGGCGATAGACATTGGTGTAATCGCCGATTCCGCCCCGCCGCAAATCATCGCGTCGGCATCGCCGCGTTCAATATACCTAAAACTGTCGCCAATGGCGTGTGCGCCTGCCGCGCAAGCCGTCGCGGTTGCCGTGTTCGGACCTTTCGCGCCGTGTCGAATCGAAACATTGCCCGATGCGAGATTGACGATTGACTGCGGAATAAAAAACGGCGAAACGCGGTCGGGTCCGCCCGAAAGAAGTTTGTCGTGTTCGCGCTCAATTGCCCAAAAATCGCCGATGCCCGAGCTGATATAAGTCCCGACCATCTCGGCGTTTGAGTCATCAATCTTCAAACCACTGTGCTTAATGGCTTCGTCAGACGCGGCGATCGCAAAATGCGTGAACGCGCCCATTCGACGCGCCTCTTTTTTCTCAAGAAAATTCAGCGGGTCAAAATCTTTGACTTCGCCTGCAATCTTCACCGAGTATTTTTCCGTGTCGAATTTTTTGATAAAGTCAACACCGCTCGCGCCGCGCTTTAACGCCGCCCAAGTCGAGGCGACATCATTTCCACACGGCGTAACCAATCCGAATCCGGTCACAACTACACGACGTTTCATAATAGTCAGTGGTTGGTGGTCAGTGGTCGGTGGTCAGTAAAATCAGAAGTTTTTCTGACCACCGACCACTGACCACCAACCACTTTTTTTATCCCTTATGCTGTTCGACGTAAGCGTAAGCGTCACGGACGCTCTGGATTTTTTCCGCGTCTTCGTCGGGAATTTCGATGTCGAATTCCTCCTCAAAACGCATCACGAGTTCGACCAAATCCAATGAATCCGCGCCTAAATCTTCGATAAAACGGGCGTTTTCCGTTACTTCCGCTTCGTCAACGCCTAATTCGTCAACGATAATTTGTTTAATTTTTTCCTGAACTTCTGACATTTAATTTTCTCCTCTTTCTTTTTATAAATTTGCTGAAGCATTCTTCAAGCTGTCTGAATTTTCGACGTTCAAACTGCGAACATCACGGTTAATCTGTCTAACCAAACCCGATAAAATTTTTCCCGCACCAACTTCGACAAATGTTTCCATGCCACTCACAATCAGATTTTCGATTGAAGCCGACCATCGCACAGGCTTTGAAACCTGCTCGGTCAAAGCGACTTTCACGCGGTCGCCCATTTTGTTTTCGCGCGCGGAAACGTTTTCAATTATGGGAAATTGTAAATCGGCGTAATTAATTTCCTGCAAATCCGCAGCCAGTTTTTCCTGCGCGGGAAGCATTAAATCGCAATGAAACGGCGCGGAAACATTTAATTTTATCGCCCGCTTTGCGCCGCGTTCCTTCAAAATTTCAATCGCGCGGTCAATCGCTTCCGCGTTTCCCGCAATAACGATTTGCGACGGCGAATTGATATTAGCCGGACTGCAAACTTGTTCCTGCTTCGCTTCTTCACAAGCCGATTCAATCGTTGCCAAATCCAAACCCAAAATTGCCGCCATTGCCCCGACTCCGACCGGAACGGCTTCCTGCATATAAGTTCCGCGCTTTCTGACAGTTTGAACCGCATCGGTGAATTCAATCGCGCCCGCTGCGACCACTGCGGAGTATTCGCCCAGACTATGACCGGCAACATAATCAGGAAGCGGAAAATTCTCCGACTGCATTGCGCGAAACGCCGCAATCGAAACGGTCAAAATCGCGGGCTGCGTGTTCGCCGTCAACTGCAAATCAGCTTCGTCGCCCGCAAAACACATTTCAGATAATTTAAATCCGAGCGCGTCATCGGCTTCTTCAAAGACCTGTCTGGCGGCAGAGAAATTATCGTATAAATCTTTTCCCATTCCGACCGATTGCGAACCTTGACCCGGAAATATGTAAGCAATTTTTGTCATTCGTTCCCCAATCAAAATCTTATCAGTGTTCCGCCCCACGTTACGCCGCCGCCGAACGCCGTTAATAAAACCAAATCGCCTTCTTTAATTTTTCCGGCTTGCAGACACTCGTCGAGCGCAATCGGAATCGAAGCCGACGAAGTATTGCCGTGCTGGGCGATATTTGAATAAACTTTTTCTTCGGGGACATTCAGGCGCGAGGCGACGGCATCAGTGATTCGCTGATTTGCCTGATGCGGAATCACCAAATCAACATCGTCAACCGTGTAACCGGCTTTATCGAGCATTTCACGAGACACTTCCGCCATCGAGCGCACGGCAATTTTGAAAAGCTCGTTGCCCTTCATCTTGAAAAAATGGTCGCGGTTATCAATCGTTTCGTGCGTCGTTCCCAATCGCGTTCCGCCGCCGGGCGCGTAAAGCTGTTCGGCGAAATTTCCGTCGGAACGAATCTTGGTCGCTAAAATTCCTTTGCCCTCTTCAACCGGCGCGAGAACCGCCGCGCCCGCGCCGTCGCCAAAGATGACGCACGTCGAGCGGTCGGTATAATCAACATATTTTGTCAAAACTTCCGCGCCGATAACCAGTGCGTGTTTGATTTGCCCGGTGCGAATCATTGATTCGACCATTGTCAAGCCATACAGAAAACCCGAACACGCCGCAAAGACATCCATTCCGGCAGCATTCGTCGCGCCGATTTCAGCTTGAACGAGTGCGCCGGTCGAAGGCATTATCTGGTCTGGCGTAGTTGTCGCGCAGATGATTATTTCGATGTCTTCGGCTTTTAATCCGGCACGTTCGAGTGCCTGATTCGCCGCTTTGACGGCAAACTGCGAAGTGTATTCGTTAGCGGCGGCTTTATGACGTTGCTTGATGCCGGTGCGCGAAGTTATCCACTCGTCGGATGTTTCAACGATTTTCTCTAAATCGGCGTTAGTGAGCAACCCGCTCGGATAAGCGTGTCCCATGCCGATGATGCCTGCGTTATGTTTCATTTTGGATTTTGGATTTCGGATTTCGGATTTTTAATCGCAAATCGAAAATCGCAAATCGAAAATTCTATTATTCGCTTTCTTTAACTTCGATAATCTGGCGACCTTTATACATTCCGGTTTTCGGGTCAATGCGGTGCGGTTTCATCGCTTCGCCCGTATCTTTGTCAATGTAAAACTGCGGAACTCGCAGCGCATCGTGGGCGCGGCGCTGGCGTGTGCGTGATTTTGAATGTCTGCTTTTTGGATTTGGCATAATTTCCTCTCTTGTTAATAATAAATGGTTAATTCTTAATTGTCTTGTTGGCAAATCAGCCGGTTAACAATCAACAACTAACCATTCACGTTTATTTCAAATTTTTCAGAGCCGACCATCTTGGGTCAATCTCTTTTTCTTCACAATTACAATCTATCAAATTTCGGTTCGCGCTGCACTTTTGGCACAAACCTTTACAATCTTCGCGGCAAAAAACCTGTTCGGGCAGAGCGAGTAAAATCTGCTCGCGCGTCAATTCGGTCAAATCTATTCGGTCGCCTTCGTAAACCGAAATGTCTAAATCCTGATCTTCGAGCTTGGCTTCCGCCGCTTGCGTATAATACTCAGCCGTTACGAAAGCCGCGCTAAACGGAACGTCTAGTGGCACTTCAACCGGCTGTAAACAGCGACCGCATTCGACTTCGACGACCGTTGAAATCGCGCCTTCAACGTCTGTTTGCACAATGCCTTTTTTTATTTTCCCGGCAACATTTACACTTGATTTCAACTTTACCGCTTCATCGTCCAAATCAATCTGCGACGGTTCCAGAGTAAAATCGAATGACGAGTTCGCGCCTTTAATCGTTATTAAATCAACAATCATTTCAATAGCGTAAATTTTGCGTTGCGACCGGCGCAAAAGACAAAGAATTTATTATAGCGGCTGCTCTCAGCGTGTCAAACAGGCAGCCAATTTCCGTAATCTCCTAATCGAGTATTGGTTGGGTTTCTGATAGCGACATATTGTTAGGAGGCTACTCCGGTTTCAAACCAACTTCGTCCCGACGGCTTCATCTAAACTGCGAAAATTTCTTTCCCGCAAAATATTTGCTAAACCCGAATTTATCTCGTGTGCAAAAGCGAAACCTTGATAGACGAAGCCGGTATACGCCTGAATCAGGCACGCGCCGGCGGCAATTTTTTCAAACGCATCTTCCGCCGTAAATATTCCGCCGACTCCGATAATCGGCAATCTGCCGCCGGAGAATTCGTATATTTTTCCGATAACGGCGGTTGATTGATTTCTGAGCGGCGCGCCGCTTAAACCGCCCGCTTCAGAAAGTTTGGTTTTCAGATTTTCACGTCTTATCGTCGTGTTGGTCGCAATAATTCCGGCGAGATTTAGTCTTTGCGCGATGTCAGTAATCGTTTCGATTTCCGCTTCCGTCAAATCCGGCGCGATTTTTACGAGCAGCGGCTTGTTTCGATTTTCACCGGACAATTCTTCGTTCCGTTTTTGCAGCGCGCTCAAAAGTTCTTCCAAACTTTCAGCTTTCTGCAACTCTCTTAAATTTGGCGTGTTCGGACTCGAAACATTGACGGCGATATAGTCGGCGACCTCGAAAGCCAAATCGAAACTCGACAGGTAATTTTCAATTGCCTGCTCGTTCGGCACATCTTTATTTTTCCCGATGTTCACGCCGAGAACGCAGTTTGGGTTTATTTTTTTTAATCTTTCGACGATTCGCTTCGCGCCTTGGTTATTGAATCCGAGCCGATTGATTAACGCCTTGTCGTCGGGCAGCCGAAACATTCGCGGTTTTTCGTTCCCCGTTTGCGGTTCGTAAGTTACCGTTCCGACTTCGACGAAACCGAAACCGAGTGCAGCAAGTTCGTTGACTGCCGCGCCGTTTTTGTCGAAACCGGCGGCAACGCCGAGCGGATTTTTAAACTTCAACCCGAATCGTTCGAGTTCGCCGAACAATTCACCGTCGAAGTTTTTCGCCAGAAAATTTCGGGCGGTTTTTGATTTTAATGCAAACTTTAAAGTTTCGATTCCGAACTCGTGAGCCGTTTCGGGATTGAGATTAAACAAAACAGGGCGAATTATTTTTTCGTAGATTTTCAACATCGGCGTTATTAAATCACCTTAGTTGAAATTTCAAAAAAAGTTAAGTTTCGCGCTGCTTTAGATTTTGCGTTCGCCGCTTTTAAAATGAAAATCAGTTTGGATTAAATTTTTTCGGCAATCAGACGGATTTTCGGCTTATAATTTTTTTCGCGCCTGATTTTCAAACGAATATAAATTTTTGAAATTTGAACTTAAAACTTGTCGGTGATACGATTTCCCTGAAAATATGGCAGATGAATACGGATTATTAGAAAAGTCGCGCATTATGGACAATGCGCGAATGAAACGCGCCCTATCGCGCCTGGCTTCGGAAATTGTTGAAGATAATCAAGGCGCAAAGGATTTATACATCGTCGGCATTCGTCGGCGCGGCGTGCCGATTGCGGAAAGATTGGTCGAAAAGATCGAGGCGTTAGAAGGCGAGCGACCGGCTTACGGCATTATTGACATCACGCTTTACCGCGACGATTTATCAACCGTCGGCGCCAACCCGATTGTCAATCGCACGGAACTCGACACCGACATCGAAGACAAAAATATAATACTTGTTGACGACGTGCTTTACACCGGCAGAACCATCCGCGCCGCGCTCGACCAGTTGATGGATTTCGGTCGCCCGCGCAAAGTTCAGCTCGCGGTTTTGATTGACCGCGGCAAGGAACACCGCGAACTGCCGATTCAGGCGGATTTCATCGGCAAAACCGTGCCGACCAAACGCAGTGAGATTATTAAAGTGATGCTGAAGGAATACGACGACGAGGAAGCCGTTTGGATTTATGAGAAGCCATCGGAATAATTTTTCAAAGCAAGATTAACCGTCTTGCTTTTTTTGTAAAAGAAAATGGACAAACCGTTTCGCCGCCGCGATTTGCTTGGAATCCGCAACCTGTCCGCCGAGGAAATCGTCGGCATCTTAAACACTGCCGAAAATTTCCGCGAGATAAACCAGCGCGAGATAAAAAAAGTTCCGACTCTTCGCGGCAAAACCGTCATCAATTTGTTTTTCGAGAATTCGACGCGCACGCGCACTTCGTTTGAACTCGCCGCCAAACGCCTGTCCGCCGATGCAGTCAACATCAGCGTTTCGTCATCAGCGATTACCAAAGGCGAAACCTTGGTTGACACAGCTTTGAATCTCGACGCGATGCAGCCCGACGCAATCGTCGTCCGCCATTCGAGCGCGGGCGTGCCGCACCAACTCGCCAAAGTCAGCCGCGCCGCCGTCATCAACGCGGGCGACGGCGCGAACGAACACCCGACCCAAGCCCTGCTCGACGCGATGACCATCCGCGAACACAAAAAGAAAATCGAAGGCTTAAACGTCGCCATCATCGGCGATATTCTGCACAGCCGCGTGGCGCGTTCGAACATTCATCTGCTGACGAAACTCGGCGCAAAGATTCGCGTTGCCGGACCGAAACCACTCGTGCCAAACGACTTTCAATCGCTCGTCGAAAGAAATTTAGCGGTCGCGCCGAATGTCGAAGCCGCCATCGAAGGCGCGGATGTCGTGATGATTCTCCGAATTCAAAGCGAGCGTCAGGACTCGGCATTTTTCCCGACCTTGCGCGAATACTCGATTTATTACGGCTTGACACAGGAACGCCTGAATCTGGCAAAATCCGACGCGATAGTTCTGCATCCGGGTCCGATGAATCGCGGCATCGAAATTT
>CBDUBY010000042.1:0-22073 GCA_965365505.1 uncultured Pyrinomonadaceae bacterium
ACTTCCATCGCCATCGGCAGCAAACCTTCGGGCGTGAATTTGGTCAAGACTTCGCAAGCCGCTTTCATCGTTTTGAATGAAGCGCGAACGGTCGCCGTCGCTTCGGGCATCGGCAAAAGTTTCAGAGTCGCTTCGGTGATGATTCCCAAAAGTCCTTCCGAGCCGCACATCAAGCCGGTCAAATCGAAACCGACGACGTTTTTGACGGTTCGCCCGCCCGTTCGGATAATTTCGCCGGTCGCCGTGACGACTTCCAAACCCAAAACCGAGTGTTTCGTCACGCCGTATTTCGGCGTTCGCATTCCGCCCGCGTTCTCGGCGATGTTGCCGCCGATAAACGAATCTTTATAACTCGCCGGGTCGGGCGGGAATAATAATCCGTGCTTCTCAACCGCCTGCTGCAAATCGAAAGTCGTCAGTCCGGGCTGGCAAATCACATACAAATCGTCGGGACTGATTTCGATTATTCGATTCATCCTATCCGTGCCGACAACGATGCCGCCGTCTACCGGAACCGCGCCGCCCGTGTAACCGACACCGCCGCCTCGCGCGGTTACAGGAAATAAATATTCGTTGGCGAGTTTAAGAATTTCAGAAACTTCTTTCGTGCTTTCAGGAAACACAACGGCTTCGGGCGGAAATTTTTCCTTGACAGCATCTGCGCCGTAAGGCTCGACCTTTTCCGGCTCGACTAAAACATTTTCCGCGCCAACGATTTGTTTTAATCTTTCGACAACCTCCGACTTAGAAGCGTTTGTTACGGCTCGCGGCTTGGCGTTGAAATGGATTGATTCAAACATATTAGCTAAATCTTACTTTCAAAACTCTTTCTTATCTTATCTGCATCAATTGCGAGTTGATTTTCAACCTCTCGAAAGTTTTCCTTGGTAAATTTAAAGGTTGTATTAATTACGCGAGAATAGCCCGGTCTTTTAAATTCCCTGAATATGACAAAATCATTTTCAATTTCAATTTTACAAGTAATGCAATCGCAACCATACTCACCGCAACCGCAAGCGGCAATTATTCTTTCGCTAATTTCGTTTGGAATTTCATAAAGCGGAAATGTCGGTATTCCTTTATCAATAACCCAGTATGGAATCAAAGTATTTTCGAAATTTACTTGTTCGGTTAATGAAGCCCCATCAACAAGCAATTCAAAACTTCCGCTGTTTTGGTCAAAGAATTTATAGCTAAGAACATTCATCAAATTAAAAATCGCCTGGCAAGCCGAAGTATTCCGCGCGTGGCTGATTGTCCAAACTCTGTAGAATGTAGAAAACTTTTAAGCCGTCAACCGTTCTGGTAACTGCCGCGTCGGTTTTACCGTCGCCGTCGTAATCGCCGAGTTTCGGTAAATCCGATGATGCGCCCCAGCGGATGATTTGTAACGCGCTGTCGGAACTGCGGCGAATGTAGAAAACTCGTTGCCCGCTTTCGTTGCGGATGACTAAAATATCAGCCGCTCCGTCACCGTCGAAATCCGTGCGTCCGGTGAAAAATGCGTCCGAGGTTAAGCCCCATTCGACGCGGTAAAATTGGTTGTCGGAACTGCGTCGGACATACCAAACGCGCGTGCCGTTTTCGCTTCTGGCGACGGTTAAATCGGCTTTACCGTCGCGGTCGTAATCGTTCGGCGCGGGAACGTCGCCCGATTGTCCGAACGTTTCGGCGCGGAAATTTCCCGTTGAGCTTTCGATGATATACCAGGTTCCGGCGCGGAAAACGGCGATGTCGGCTGCGCCGTCGCCATCGTAATCGCCCGTCGCAAAAAAGTCGTTGAACGCGGAGCTACCGAAGACGGTTTCCTGTAAAGTTCCGGACGAACTTTGAAAAATTCGCCAGACGATTGGCGGCGTGTTGTAACGTGCCGTTGAGAAATCGGATTTGCCGTCGCCGTCAAAATCAACGGTCAGCGAAACCGAATCGCCCGGCTGTCCGATAGCTTGCGCCAACAGATTTCCCGTTAAACTGCTTTGCGCGAAAAAAGTGCGATTCGAGTTTCGATAAACCGTTAAATCCGTGCGCCCGTCGCCGTCAAAATCGTTATACGTCCCGTTTGTGACGTGAAACTGTCCGCGCACTTCGCCGCCCGAAAAGCTCGTGCTGAGAACGACAAAGTAAGCGCGATTGGCTCGTAAATCGGCAACTTGCTGCGAATTGACGGCGACTGTCATCGAGATATTTCCGCTTTGCCCGCCGTTGTTGAGTATTATGCCGAACGAAGATGAACCGATTCCGCCGATTGGCGCGCCGAATCCGACGCTTGCGGCAATCGCCGCGCCCGACAGATTCGCGTAATCGCAATTTATTACCCCTTGCGTTTCAGATTGGGTTAATTCCAGAAGGCATTTGCCTTGCCCGTTTGAATTGTTCGCTGGAACTTGCTGCAAGCCCGATAAGCTGGCGACAAATTTTTGTTGTGCTTGAGCTGAAATGCCAAACAAAAGGATGATGAATAAAGCGACTGCATAGAGCGTTGGTTGTTTCGACATAGTTTTTGAATAATTTGAAATTTCGTTGATTAAAATGAATCGTTTGAAATAAAAACCAGTATAACAAACCGCCGGAAAAATGCCGCCCGAACTTGCCAACATCTCGAAAAAAGTGTTTAATCTTAGTTTGCTTCGTGAACAACAATCTGTAGGCAACGAGGAGTGTGAGAAAGAATAGTGGCTTTTGTATCAGTAAATAATAACGAATCAATCGAGAGCGCGTTGCGCCGTTTCAAGCGTAAAGTTATCACCGAAGAAATCATTAAAGATTTGAAAAAACACGCGCACTTCGTGCCGCCCAGTCAAAAGGCGAAACTCAAATCGGTCAACGCCCGCAAGCGCAACCGCAAGCGTTTCCGCCCGGCAGCACCGCGCACGGGAATGAACCAAAACTCGAATCAAAATTCCGGCGGCTTTAACCAAAACAGATAAATTTCGATTTATGTAACAAACGATGCGTGAAAAGAATTCGTTCATTTCACGCATCAATTTATTTTAAATGAGACCTGAACGAGTTCGTATTTTAATCACCAACGACGACGGCATTCATTCGGAAGGCATTCGGGCTTTGGAAGACGCGCTGAAACCAATCGGCGAAATTTACGTCGTCGCGCCCGAATCGGAAATGTCGGGCGCGTCACACAGCTTGACGCTCGCGCGCCCTTTGCGAATCAGACGGATTGACGACCGGCACTGGACGGTTGACGGCACGCCGACCGACTGCGTGACGTTTGCCATCAATCGCATCTTGCCGCCCGACGAATTGCCGCACATCTGCGCGTCGGGCATCAATCACGGTGCGAATCTCGGCGACGACGCGACTTATTCGGGAACGGTCGCGGGCGCGATGGAAGCGACGATTTTAGGCATTCCGGGAATTGCTTTCAGTCTTGTCGCCAATCGCAGTCACGATTTCACCGAAGCGGCGAAAGTCGCGCATACGATAATGCGAAAAGCCGTCGGCGAAGGTTTGCCGACCGGAACGCTGCTCAACGTCAATGTTCCGAAAGGCACTCCGAAAGGAATTCACATCACGAAGCAAGGATTGAAAGATGCGCGTCCGATTATTTCGGAACACACCGACCCGCGCGGCAAATTTTATTACTGGATCGGCGAAGAACGCGGCGGTTTTCACGCCGAAGGCGGAACGGATTTTGAAGCGGTTGACCAAGGCTATGTTTCAGTTACGCCGATGCGCAGCGATTTGACCGATTACAAGGCGATTGAGACGTTGCAGGATTGGGGCAAGGTAATTTTTTAGAAATATGGATGAATATGCCATCTCGCGCGAACGGATGATAACGCTGCTGCGCGGGCATTATAAAATCCGCGACGAGCGCGTTCTGCAAGCGATGAGCGAAGTGCCGCGCCATCTGTTTGTTCCCGAAGCAATCAAGGCGCAGGCTTATAAAGACAACGCGCTGCCGATTGCCTCGAAACAAACTATCTCGCAGCCGTTCATCGTGGCGCGAATGTCGGAACTTTTAGAACTCACACCGCAGTCGAAAATTCTGGAAATCGGCGCAGGTTCAGGTTATCAAACCGTAATTTTAGCGAAACTGGCAAATAAGATTTATGCGATTGAAAGAGTTTCTGTTTTAGTTCAGGAAGCGCAGGAAAGACTGAAAAAGTTAAATATAAATAATGTGACTTTGACTTGCGCCGACGGAACTTTGGGCTGGCAAACGCACGCGCCGTTTGACGCGATTCTTGTTGCGGCGGGCAGCCCGACAATCCCGCAGCCGCTTCTCAATCAACTAAAAATCGGCGGACGGTTGGTTTTGCCGGTCGGACAAGATCAGAGAACTCAAAAACTGATTCGCGTGACTCGAACGGAAAAAAATTTTCAGACCGAAGATTTCGGCGCGTGCGCGTTCGTGCCGCTCATCGGCGAACACGGCTGGCAATGAGAAAGGCAAAAGTAAAAAGGTAAAAGGCAAAAGTAGATTAGAAATACTTTTGCCTTTTACCTTTTTACTTTTGCCTTTTACTTACTCTGCGCTCGCGTTTTTAGTTTTAGGCTTTTTCTCAGTCGTTTTCTTCGCGCCGCCTTTTGATTTCGCCGGTGCTTTCGCTTTGGCAGGTTCGGCAGTGACGGTTTCAATCGGTTTTACTTCAGCTTCAACCGGCTTCGCTTCGGCTTTCGGTGCAGCCGTTTTGGTTTCTGATTTCTTCGCGTCTGAATTCAGCATCGAAGTCCAGCGATATTCCGGTGCTTCAAAACCCGATTCTAATTTATTGAAAATAAATTCGGTCATCGCGTTCACAATCCAGTTGTGGTTGAACTCGCCAACCGACGCGAGTTCAGCATCGGGCGCGGGATTCATAAAATCAATCGCGTATGGAATGCCGTCCTTAATCGCAAATTCGATGGTGTTTAAATCATACCCGAGCGCGTTGCAAATCGTAATACAATCGCGTTCGACCCGTGCGTGCAGTTCCGGCGAAAGATAATCGTTGACGTTGACATACTGCATTCCCGACAGATACGGTTTCGTCGGGTCATACGGCATAATCAAAACTTTTTCCTGCCCGACACAGTAGCAGCGCACGAATTGGTCGAACTCGATTCCCTCTTGCAAAGTCATACACAGTTTGCCCGATTGGTTATATTCATACCAAAGCTGTTCGAGCGAGTGAATCTTGGAAACATTTTTCCAGCCGCCGCCGTCGTGCGGTTTCAGAAACGCGGGAAAACCGATGTAATTAACAATTCCTTCCCAATCAAGCGGAAATTCGAGATTACGCAGCGATTCGCTCGTGATGTCGGAAATGTAATCCTGCTGCGGCAGCAGAACGGTTTTCGGAATCGCCACGCCGATTTTGGCGGCGAGTGAAAAGTTGAAAAATTTATCGTCCGCCGACCACCAGAACGGGTTGTTGATAATATACGTTCCTTCGAGCGCCATCCGCTTCAAAGTCGCGCGATAATACGGAACTTCGTGCGAGATGCGGTCAATCACGACATCGTATTTTTTCGGTTCGTCCAGACGGATGCCGCCGACCGTGACCATTTCCGCGATGACTTCGCCGTTGCCTTTTTCATTGATGCTTCTGATAATTGATTCGGGAAATGTCACTTCACGTCCCGTTAAAATACCGACTCTTTTCATAATTTTGATTAAAATCCTTTTATTAAATTTATTAGAAATACTGCGGGAAAAACTTCAGAACAATCTGAAATTTTTAATTTTAATGGATTAGCCGAATCGCCGCAAGGCGGCAAAAAAGATTGATTAATCGCCGGTTAAAAGAGTATTATTAAATTGTCAGCCCTTATCAGAGCCTGCCGTCAGCCTGAATCACTCAAATACACAGTCATATACTTTCATCAAAGTTCTTTCAAACAAATGAGCAATACCATCACATTCCCTCTCAACGTGCCTCCAACTATTGCCCCGAATTCACCCGCGCCGCCGCTGAATTCCAATCCGGCAATCGCGCAAAATATCCAGGCATTTCACAATGTTCTGCGCCGTATGCTTGCCGCCGGCGAGAAAGTCAGCGATTTAATATTTTCGCCCGGTCGTCCGCCGCAAGTCGAACTAACCGGCGATTTACACGGTGTTTCGATTCCCAATTTGGAACGCCTCACGCCGCCGCAAATCAAAGCCATCGCCGATTTAATGCTGATTGACAACGAGCAAGCCGTTGAAGCGTTGGAGAAAAAAGGCTCGACTGATATTTCATACAGCGTCTGCGGTCTGTGCCGTTTCCGCGTCAATATTTTTCGGCAGCGCGGAACTTACGCTGTTGTGATGCGCGTCATTCCGACCACGCCTCCGAATTGGCAGGATTTGAATTTGCCCACCGCCGTCCGCAATGTTGCGGAACTGAAAAACGGTTTGGTGCTGGTCACAGGTCCGACCGGTTCGGGAAAAACGACGACGCTCGCGGCGGTTATTGATTTGATAAACGCGACGAAAAAATATCACGTCGTCACCATTGAAGACCCGATCGAATTCATCCACGAACACAAACTCGGCACGGTTCACCAGCGCGAACTGCATTCAGACACGCCGGATTTCGCTTCGGCTCTGCGCGCCGCATTGCGCCAAGCACCGAAAGTGATTCTCGTCGGCGAAATGCGCGACCGCGAAACTATCGAAGTGGCGATGGAAGCCGCCGAAACCGGACATCTTGTTTTATCCACGTTGCACACGATTGATGCGGCGAAAACAATTGACCGAATTATCGGCGTTTTTCCGAAAGTCGAAGAACAGGCGATTCGCACGCGCCTTTCGCAATCGTTCCGCCGCATCATCTCGCAGCGTCTGATGCCGAAAGTCGGCGGCGGACGCATTGCCGCCATTGAAATTTTATCGGCAAATTCCCGAACGCGCGAGTATATCGAAAAAGGCGAAAAAGACGGACGCTCGATAACCGACGCGATGAACGACGGCGAACTCGAAGGAATGCAGACCTTCGACTCGGTGCTGGAAAAGTTCATCCGCGAAGGCACGGTAAAAAAAGAAATCGCGCTCGGTTACGCGACCAATGCCAACAACCTAAAACTGGCAATCAGCGATTTGGGATAAATAAAAAGGCGGTCACAGCCGCCTTTTTATTTAGAAACTCGTTCAAAAATCGGCGGTGACGTTCTGAGTGGCAACTTTAGTTGGCTTTTCGTCACCAAAGAGCCAACTAAAGTTGCAGCTCAGAACGCTATTTTGTATTGAAATCAATATCGGAAACATTTTCCAAAGGCGTAAAAATTCGGTTCGACGGCGCGAAACGGCGATTTTTGGCAGTCGGAGTAATAACGTAAGTTTGCCCGACCGCGACTTCTGAAAATCGGTAGTAGCCGAACGGATTGGTGCGAGCAATGAGCGGTTCGCTCAAATTTCCGCCGGTCATCGTCAAAACGACATTACCTATGCCGCGTCCTTCCGAATTAGCGACGCGACCGCCGACAATAGCGGAAGCGGCACTCGGCAGAGCGTTGATTTTCAAAACTTGACCCGACAACGCCGTAATATAAAGTTCGCCGTCCGCGTCTTCGCCGAACGATGAAATGTTGTGCGGGCTGTCGAGCATCAATTCCTGAGTCGTTCCCAAAAGCCGGAAAATTTCGCCCGTGCAGTAATCGGCATAAACATAGCTGCCGACGAGCGACTGAATTCGCGTTCCGCGATAAACGTAGCCGCCGGTAATCGAACAGCGTCCGCCGCTGTGCGAATATTCGGCGACGGGCGGCAGGTAATCAGGCAGCGTCACGCACGGGTCAAGTCCGGTGCAGAATGTGCCTTCATAAATTCGCCAGCCGAGATTTTTGCCCGGCGCGGCAGCGTCAATCGGCAATCGGTCAATTTCTTCGCGCGCGCCTTGCCCGACATCGCCGATCCACAAATCGCCGGTCGGACGGTCGAACGAAAACCGAAAAGGATTCCTTAATCCAACTAGGAAAATTTCGTCCGCGCCAGCCGTGCCGACAAACGGATTGGTTGTCGGAATGCCGTGATAAGGCGGCGTGTTGACGTTTTGATTCACGTCAATTCGCAGAATTTTACCCAGAAGCTCGTTGATATTTTGGGCGCGGTTGCCGGGGTCGTTGCCCGAACCGCCGTCGCCTTTGCCGATATACAAAAAGCCGTCGCCGCCGAATTCGATCATTCCGCCATTGTGATTGGAGAACGGCTGCGGAGTGACGAGCAGTGTTTTGCCCGAAGCGAAATCGGCGACGTTCAAATCAGCCGAAAGGGTAAAACGCGCGACCACGTTGTTGCCGTTTCCCGGCGTTACGCCGTCGGGCAAGGTTGTGCCGTTTGATGTGAAATAAACGAAGACGTAAGGCGTTGCCGGATAATTCGGATGAAAAGCTAAACCGAGCAAACCGCGCTCGCCGCAGCAATTAACCCGCGGAGCGAGATTTAGAAACGGCGTGGCTAACAAAGCATTATTTTGGAAAATCAGGATTTGCCCGTTCTGCTGAACGATAAAAAGACGCGAATCGCGGGCGTTGGTAACATACACCGGATTTGATAAACCGCTGATTACCGATTGCAGTTGAATGGCAGGCGGCACGGCAGCGGCTTCGTTTGCTTGAAAATTGTTTGAACCGCGAACCGTCTGCCAATCAGTCGAACTAAAAGCAGTTAAAAACACGCTCGCCAGAAAAAAAACCGCGCAAAAAATAAGTTTCTTCATATTCCCTTCCCCTTTCTCGAATTTGGTTAAGAGTTTATTTTAGCGCAATTTTTTTAATGTAGCCAGATTTTTATTTATTGAGTTGAATTCGGCAAAAGTTCGTAGTTGCCCATCTGCCGGTTATGCGCGTCGAGTGCGCCCATCGCGTCGGCGGTTTGGTCGAGCATTTGTTTGGTCATCGCAATCGAATCCGAAAGTTGTTCAAAATCAAGCAAGGAAAATTTCTCCGGCGTGGACATCGTAACGATTTCGTCGTTCAGATAGCCGAAAAAGTTTTCGATTGACTGAAGTTGTCCTTCGACGAGTTTGACGCTTCTTTCCAATTCATCAAACGAAGCCAGACGGCGCTTGAGAATCTCGACGTTCGTTTGCTGAACGCGACGCGTTTTTTCGTCGGGCGAGCTTTCGGCGGCGCGAAACGCCTGCGAGAGTTGATTGTGGACGGCTTGCCGATTGATGGATTTCAAATGTTGTTTGCGGCGGCGATAGACATCGAGCAAATCAACGAAATCTTCCCAACGCTGTTCGAGCGAAGTCAAATTCGACGGCAACTCGCGCGCGCCGGTGAACTTGAAATAATTCTCCAGAATTTTGTCTTTCTGCCATTTCAGATATTCGACCGCTTCGCGCTCGCGCGGCGTAAAAGTTTTCACTAATTTATCGCGCGTCGCTTTATTTAATTGAAGCAATCTTTCCTTTTCGCGGCGATTGACCAGTTGGCGATAAGCGGGCAAATTCGGAATGACGAGCAAATAAGCAATCTCGAAAATCAACGCGATGAGCAGCGGTATAAAGCTCTGAGTGTAAGCCGCCGCGACCGCAAAACCTGCCAAGCCCCAAAAATTAACCGGCTCTTTTAAGGCTTCCTTGGCGTATGAAGTTTGAAATTTTGTAAGCTGCTGCTGATACTTTGCGATGTCTGCCATAACTATTACTAGATGCAATTTCGGGCTTTCGGGTTTCGCGTATTATTTCACAAAATCATTTTTCTTTCGATTCTTCGAGCAGAACCTGGTCAAGCGTGATTTCGTCCGGCACGGCTGAGTTGGCGGAAATCTGTTTGCCGCCCGCCGGTGAACCGCCGCCGAGCAAACCCATATTTTGTTTGTATTCGAGCAGTTTGTCCTGAAGTTGAATGTCCATCGCTTCGCGTTCGATGTCCTGCATCTGCGCGTCAACGCTTGACGTGCCGAGCTGCAATTTGGCTTCGGCGGCGGCGACGCGGCGGTCAATTTTCTCGCGCATTTCGTTAAACGTCGAAGCGTCGTCGCCGATGTTGAAAGTTTCCATCGTCTGCGCCAACTGTTCCTGCAATTTCGCCTGTTTCGACGCGCTGATTAACTGCATTGCTTCGGCGGTGCGCTTCTGCATTTGCAGAACGTAATTGTCACGCGCCTTTAACGCCTGCTTACTAGCCATCGTCGCGTGTTCGAGCTGCGCGGAAGTTTTTTCCAAATCGAGCTGCGCTTGCTGAAGTTGTCCGATATAGGCGGTCGCAATATCGTCGCGGTTCATTTTGACCGACGCTTTGATTTTTGAATCGAGGTCAACGACCTGTTCTGAAAGACGTTCTTTATTTTTCGCCAGAAGGCGTTCGGTCGCCATTACCTGCGCCACGGAATTATTCAAATCCGGCACGCGGTCGCGCATATCGCGGATGGTTTGTTGGAGAACCATCTCCGGGTTTTCAACTTTATCCAACGCCGCACCGGTTCCGGCGCGAAACATCCGTGCAATTCTAGCCAACAGTCCCATTTCTTTTTCTCTCGCTCCTCGTCAATTCTTCTTAGGGTTAAACCTTTCTTTCACCGAACCTTTACGACCCGAAAATCGCCAAAGTTGCAAAATAGGATTTCAGTATAACAAGAAACCGGAAAAGGCTGAAATAAATAGTTGGAAATTATGGCGGGTTTTTAATTCAAGATAATCGAACTGTTATTTTTGGGAGCAGAGAGGTGAAACCGGATTATTAAAAGCGGCGCGAAACAGACGATTAAAAGAAGTGAAACACTAGAGTTCACATTGCGAAACGACTGTTTCGCGCCGCGTCAATTAATTTTAATCGAAGCAATTCTCCGGCACATTTTCCAAAGTATTTTTAATCAGCATATCTACGACCGGCTTGAAATCTTTATTGCTCGCTTCATAAACACGCAGTTGTTCGTCGGCTGAAGTGCCGCGCTCCAGTATCGTGTGGATATGTTCGATTTCCTTGCGCGAACCTAAATCGTCAACCACATCGTCAACAAAATCGAGCAGCTCGCGAATTAAATCACGCGTCGGAGCTTCTTTTTGCTTGCCCAAATCCAGCAACTTTCCGTCCAATCCCCAGCGCACCGCGCGCCATTTGTTTTCCTGGATATACATTCGACGGTAAAGTCGGAAACCCCAGTTTTTGTCCATCATCCGGTTGAGCTTGGCGACGATTGCCTGAAAGAGTGCGGCAACGGCGATAGTGTCGTCAACCCTTGTCGGAATGTCGCAGATGCGAAACTCCAGCGTCGGGAAAAACGGATGCGGGCGCACGTCCCAGTAAATCTTTTTCGCGTTGTCAATGCAGTTCATTTTAATCAGCGTGTCAACGTATTTCTGATACGAATCGTGCGAATCGAAATGGTCGGGAATATCGGTGCGCGGAAATTTTTTGAAAACTTCCGAGCGATAACTTTTCAGTCCCGTATTATGTCCGAGCCAGAAAGGTGAAGATGTCGTCATCGCCAAAACGTGCGGCAGAAAGTAGCGGGCGGCGTTCATCAGATGAACCTGCCGGTCTTTATCGGCAATGCCGACGTGAACGTGCAAGCCGAATATCAGAAGCGAACGCGCCACCATTTGCAGTTCTTCAACGATAAAGGCGTAACGCTCGTCGTCGAAAATTTCCTGGTCGCCCCAGTGCGAAAACGGATGCGTCGAAGCGGCGACGATTTCCATTCCTTTTTTTCGCGCCAAGCCGGAAATGATGCAGCGCAACCGGGTAATATCTTCGCGGGCTTCCTGAATGTTGTGGCAAACGCCGGTTCCGACTTCAATCATTGACTGAATCATCTCGGGTTTCAGCTTTTCGCCCAGAATTAATTTCCCTTCTTCCAAAATCTCCGAAACGTGCGATTTGAGTTCGCGGTTCACCGGATCAACAATCTGAAATTCCTCTTCGATGCCGAGCGTAAATTGTTCAAACATAATTTTTGAGCGTGGAGTGCGGGATGCGGAATGAAAAGCAAAATTCCGCATTCCGCCTTTCGCATTATTCTAAGTTTAATTCTCTTTTAAGCAATGCTTCGTGTTCTTTCGACAGTGATTGAAAACGGATGCCGACTCCGTGGTCGGGGTCGGTATATGTGACCACGCCGTCCAGACCAATTTCCTCGCTCCCGACGCTCATTCGCATAAATAGCGGCGTTCCGATTTCGAGATCAGCGTTCGTTATCATATACAATCCGCCGATCCCAATGTCGCGCGTATTGGCGATTCCCGTGCCGTCGCCGCCTTCGTAAGTCACATTGATAATCAGTTTTTTACGGTCTGACTGCCGCCTTTCCGAAGGCGCGAGTGCTTCATCAGGTTCTTTCGGTAGCATTTTTATTCTCTCTGATTTTTGATTTGAAAAACTTCCCTTTCATCTTATCCGTTTTTCGATTATTTGGAAAACTTATTTTCAAATAAAACAATTTGCCCCGATTTTTCTCGGATAAAGTCTTTTCGTTCTGAGTAATTTTTAAATTGAGCGTCGTCTTAAGACGGTAGAGTTGCCGGAGGTAATTTAACGGAGTTTTTTATGATTACTGTTTTGTATTTTTAACCAGCGAGTTTTTTAATTTTTTCGACAAACCGTCGCGCGGATTTTCTCTAACCGCTTTTTCCAATTCGCGCACAGCTTCAGTCAAAAGTCCTTCCGCTGCGTAACCGATACCGCGCACGAGCGGCGAATGCGGCGCGGCGTTTTCGATTGCCTTCAGCCGCGCAAGCGCATTAGCGTCTAAAACTTTAAACTGCGCCGCGTAAGATTCTGTTGATTTTCCGGCAGTAACCTGCCACTTGTAAAATTTCCCGCGCTTCAGCGGCACGTTCGACTGCCATTTCGCGCCGCGCAAATTCGGGCTGACGGCGACCAAATTAAAATCTTCATCATAAATCGTAACGACATACTCTTCGCCGTCGGCGGCAAATTTTCGCCAGTTAAAAGTCGGCTGCGAACTTCTCACGGCTTGCGCGTCCGGCGAAAGAACCGCATTTTTTGCGTCGCTCGCCGCGCCGCGTAAATTGCCGTCTTCGCGCTGTAGTTCGGCGACAAAGGCAGGCAGATTAATTTTTTGCGTTCGCACGGCATTTTGAAATTGAACCCGGAAATCCGGCGGCAGCGCGGCTAGCAGACGCTCGTCTTCCGTCTGAACCGATTTCATATTTTCATCTGTAATCGAGTTCGATTTTACGTCCGCCGAATTGATTTCACGCGGCAAATTCGCCGATTCGATTTCTTTGGTTTTCGCTTTTACGGGCGAGTTTTCTAGTTGCCGATTAAAAGAATTTTCATTCGCCGCGACTTTTGACTTGACCTTCGGCGTTTGGTTTTCGGCAATGTAATCGCGCGTGGCGGCTCGCCAGACCAGCCAGCCGCCGACTCCTAAAATCAAAACGGCGATTGCCGGCAAAGCCAGTCTCAAAAAATTTCCGGTCAAAATTCGGCGCGGACGATAATCAGTCGAGCCGGAAATTTCCGGCGCAGCCCAATCGTCTTTTTTAATTTGGCGCAGGCGAAGACTGTCGCTAAACTCGCGCAGCTCGCGCGCGGCGCGTTCGCAGAACACACAATTTTGCAGATGCGTTTCGACAATTTCGCGCGTCGTTTCGTCCATCTCAAAATCAACATACGGACGCAGATGCTCGTCATAATCGAGATGAAAATTTTCTTCACCATCAGCCGTTAAATCGCCGATTGAAACTTCGCGCGCCCGTTCGGAAAGCGCGGGAAATATTTTCTGCAGCGAATGGAAACACGCGCCGCACTCGTCCAGATGCAAAACCGCGCGCGTCATTTCGTCGCCGCTCAACCGCCGCTCCGCGTATTTTTTCAGTTGTTCGATTTCAAGATGTTTCACGTTTAATTTTTAATTCAGAAACTCGTTCGCCGCGCCGTCTTCGTCGCCGCCGGTAAAAATAAAAGTTTCCATTTCAGCCGCCGCGCTTTTTCGCCGCGCCGTGCCGTTTAGACGACGGCGCAAATTATCCCGCGCCGCCTTTCGTAAGTTACCGATTTGTTTGACGGTCAAATTCATCGCGGCGGCGATTTTTTTGTCGTCGAACGGAAGCAGCGGAAGCAATCGGGCAAACTGCGCTTTGGTCAAATTCATTGCTTCGGCAAGTTCGTTGAGCGCGGCGATACGAGCGTTGAAAAACGAAAAAAGCATTTCGCCGCCCAGTTCGTCGCGCAGATTATAAAGCAGTGCAATTCTCTGCAAAATCGGCAGAGCGCGAATTTCTTGCCAAACGTATTCGAGTTTACAGCGCATCTCGTAATCCTCGCGCCGAACGGAGCGCGGCGCGGCGCGTTCGTGGAAATCGTCGAGTGAAATAGCCGGAAAATCGCGCACCTGCCACAGATCGGCGACGACTTTCAAAATTTTTTCGATCTTCAAACCGCCCGCCGCCCGTTCAAAAATCAGGACGAGCAAATCCGGCAATTCGGACGCGGCGAAAAATTCGTTTTCAGCTTTAACCGCCACCGTCAGCAGTTCGACGGACATTGCCGACAACTCCGAATTTCGTTCGCGCCGCCGATAAAAAACTTCGCCGTCACCAGCGGTTTCAGAAACGAAACGCGAATCTTTATCGAGCGCGTAACGGATTTTATTTTTCAAACTCTCGCGATTCGGCGAGCGTTCCCGCACAAAAGCGTTCCAGCAGTTATACGCAATCGCCGCGCAATACGCCGAAAAATCCTTTACCGGCGAAAAATCCGCAGGCGCGATTCGCCGCGCCCGCAGTGCGCCGACGATTTTCAAACAACACTCGCCGCGCAAATCCTCGCCGTCCTGCGCGGAAAACGCCGAATCCTTTTTCGCCGTCCCGAACTTTGCCGACAAAATTTTCTCGATTAACGGCAACGCATGTTTTTCAACGAGCAAACCCAAAAATTTCGCAGACTCTGCCTCCGACGGCGCAGAGAGAAAGCGCCGCAGCAGTTCATCAGCCGAAATAGTAGAATTTTCCGACATTTATTTTTCAGATTCTACATCTTTCGTTTCCTCTTTCCTTTTTCTCAAAGCGTTAAATCTTACTTACGAAAAATCAGAAGCGAATCGCGGATATTTTGCCAAACCGCAATCCGCTTCTGATCAATTTGTCCGCCGACCGCGACCGACTTGTTTGCGAGGTTAACCAAACAATCGGCAGACAAATTTTGTCGAACTTTTTTGAACTCTTCTCAAAAATCAGGGCGGACGTTTTGAGTTCCAATTTTAGTCGGCTTTCGCTCGGGAATTGCCGACTAAAGTTAAAACTCAGAACGCTTGAACCTATTTTTGAGATGGCTTCTAATCAAAAAATATCGAGACTTGAGCCGTTGAGATTGATTATTTCAGCAGATGACAAACTACAAATGAAGCATTCTTCCGAGGTTTGATCTTTGAATTCGGGTAGTTTATTCGCTACAAAATTCAAATCCGAAACATCATCGTTTACGGTTACGACTTGCGGAACGAAAGTATACAGTTTGTGTTTTACGTTAAGGATTTGGCTTTCACCGACTTGAACGTCGTTAAAACGATAATAGCCAAAAGGATTTGTCCCAACGGTTCGGGTTACGCCGCTGAAATTCGTCAGCGTTACTATTGCTTTTGAGATTCCGCGACCATCGGCGGTCAAAACCCGTCCGCCAATCGTAACGGATGCAGCGGTTGGCGAGGCAAATTGATTGACCGCGAAAATTTGTCCGGCAATGATAATTTTTGTCGTGCGCGAAATACCGTTCGGATTTGGTGCGATGGTGAAATTGACCGTTCCGTTTCCATCGCCTAAATCGCCTGATGTAAGCGGAGTCCAATTTGCGTTGTTTGAAGCAAACCACTTGCAGCCGCTTCCCGCCGTAACTGTGACAGAGCCGATTCCGCCGGATGAAGCAACATCCTGGCTATTTGCCGATAACGTATAATTACAATTTGCCGCTTCGTATAAACCAGTTCCCGAACGAATCGCCCGGTCCCAATCGCCTGTGAACTGCCACCAATTCGTCATTCGATTTGAATTATATGGAATTGCGTTGCCACGACCGGGCATACTTTGAAACCAGTAGATATACCACCAAGCATCGTCTTGCGGCGGAGCAATGCTATCAGGAAACGGGTAATTTATGTTATACCAAGTCGGAAGACTGACTGATTGAGTTGTCCCGCCATTTGGATTCCAATCGGCGATGTCGCTGGCAAAAGGTGTGGTGTTCGAGTAATCGTAATCGGTCAGCGCGTTCGGCGGATGATGTGTATCTCCGGCGCGTCCACGCTGCCAAGCACCATTTGCCGCCTGCCCGACGAATTTCTGCCAGAAAAGCTGCGTGTTGCCGTCCTGCCTTTGATTGGAATAGCTCAGAATTGATTCGAGTTGATGCCCGTGATTGTGTGTCGCTTCCGAAGCGGTGCGCGTAAAATTTATGCCGTAGACCACATACGTTTTGTCGTAAATCGGCAGGTCGTTTAATCGGTAACTGTTTGAGATGTCGCCGGTAGTCGGGCTGGACATATTCGATTCCACCGGATAAATATTGCCGTGATGATAACCTCCTATCCAAAACTCTTTGACACCTAAATTATTGACTGCATTGCCGCCGTTAAAGCGTGTCAAAATTTGTTCGTAATCCGGTTGACAAGCTCCATTACTGTCACAAGTCGAATAAAGAGGTTGGTGTTCTTCATAAACCGTAATGATTGAAACAATTCTATATCCAAGCGAAGGTTTTGCCAGAGAGTTACCGTAAGCCCGAAAGCGGCTTCCTTCTTCAAGCATAAATTTGTGTTGAAGGTCTATGCGATTGATTCTATCTCTTAAACCTGTCAATGATTGCGTCCAACCTGTTTTTTCCGAATCTACGTTAATTCCGTCTGTAGTCGGTAAATAATTGATAATTACAACCGGCATTTCCCAAAGAGCATCGGGATTGGGTGTAGCAAGGAACGGACTGATGTTTTCAACCAGCGGCGGCAAAACGGGCGCGGTAACATTGACTGTAATGTTGGTGGTTGAGCCATTGAGAGTCGCAGTTAAAGTTGCACTTCCAGCAGAGTGAGCGACAATTTTACCGCGATTTAAGTCGAAATCCGCTACTGCCGAATTAGAACTCGTCCAACTTGCCGCACTTGGCGGAACGCTAAGAGTTCCAATATTAGTAACGGCTTGCAAAGTCGGAGTTTGCCACCAAGTTTCAAGCAACTGCAAAGTATTAGGATTTGCCGTCAGGCTCGAAACCGTCAACGCTGAAACAAATCGCGTCGCTATTTCCTGCGGAGTGCGGGCGATGTTGCTGATGTGAAATTCATCAACAACGGAGTTTATGTAACTGCCCGCGCCGTCGCCGCCGACTTGAAATGTCGAAGCTGAAACACTTGGCAAATCGCCGGTAAAAACAGCTTGAGATTTTTGCGAACCATCTACAAAAACTCGTAAAAGTTTTGTCGTGTTGCTATATGTAAAAGCGACGTGATGCCATTGATTTGCCAGCCAGGAGTTGATATTGACGGAAACACCTTTTTCACCGCCGGGAAACGTCCCGAAACGATTAAGAATAATGCGTAAATTATTCGCGCCGTCTTTGCCCACCAACATTCCGCCGCCGACGCCCCATTTCAAGATGTAATGATCTTGCCCATCATTTCCGTTCCAAGTCGGCTTTACCCAAAATTCAAGTGTGCCTTCGGTTGCATTGATGTTATTTACACTTGAATAATTGATTTGATTCGGATTCGGCAATAACGCGCCTTGACCTTGAATACCTGATTGAAAACTATGTCCGGTAGCGGAAGTCGGTGTTTCACCTTGTTCGCCGTTCAGCGAATTTTCAAAGCTAAGCAGGAGAAGCGTGTTCACATCAACCTGTGCAAATGTCTGAATAGCGACTCCATTCAAACAAAACAAAATCACAACTAAACCTAAAAGCGTTTCAAATTGACGCTTCGATACAATAATCTTCGAATATTTGTTCACTCTCAATCTCCTGCTCAATTATTTTTTATTTCTCAAATATTAAAGAGTAAAAAATCGCGTCACTCTACCATAAGCGAAAAATTATTTTCAAAAAATTTTGCGTTTATTTTCGAGTTGTGGCTAAATAGCTGTGAAAACTTCCAATCAAAAGTAAAAGATTCTGATTTCGCGTTTGTAATGACGTGATAAAATTCGGGTCGAGGTGAAAATAAAATGACTTTGACGATTGACGTTCCGGCGGAACTTGAAACTCAATTGGAAATCGAAGCCCGCAATAACGGAATCAGCAAAGACGAATTGGTGTTGACGATTTTAGAAGAAAAACTAACCAAAGGCGCAAGGAAACGGCTGCCTGATAAATCTCGAATTGTTGCGGTGGATTTGCCTGTCCGAAACCGTTCGCGGGAGAGAGAATGGCTGGAAAAAAATTGCGATGAATATGACGGATTATATGTCGCGTTAGATGGCGACAAACTAATTGCTCAAGGCGCGGGATTCAAAGAAGTGTCAATGAAAGCGCGTGAACTCGGCGTTAAAGACGCGCTGATTACTTTGGTCGAAGGTCGTCACCGTCCATTGTTTATTAGCGGAGGCGTTTGGTAATGTCTTTTTCGCTTGAATTCTTGAAAAAGGAAATTTACGATTCGCTGAAAACCGGAATCAATATCGAAGCGGTTTTACGCTCCGGCAGCTTGCAAGAAAGATGTTTCGCCAAAATTGATAGCGGCGCGGAAGTTTGTCTGTTTCAGAGAGAGATTGGCGAGTCTTTAGAAATTGACATCGAAAGCGGT
Organism: uncultured Pyrinomonadaceae bacterium; assembly: GCA_965365505.1. Taxonomy (GTDB): domain Bacteria; phylum Acidobacteriota; class Blastocatellia; order Pyrinomonadales; family Pyrinomonadaceae. The sequence goes on from CBDUBY010000042.1 coordinate 18,623, forward strand.
TATCGGGAAAAGTTTGAAACTTTGGCGGGTGATTTATTTGCTTATCAGCACGAAATTGAACTCGAAACTTTGGGTTTGCGGTTTCAATCAATAGTTTATTTAGCCGAAAGCTACGCCGTGCGACGGAATTTGCTCGGACGGCGCGGCTGGCTGCAACTCGTGACTTTCGGTTTGAACGATTACGATTGCGAACTTTTTTTGACTCCGCGTTTCGGCGAAAAAGATTCTCATTAAAAACGGTTGGAAAATAATTTCACCAATGAAAGTTTCATTATTCATTTTATCGGCAATTCTGATTTTGTTCGCTTTTTCATCGACAAAAGCGCAGGATTTTTTGGCGTTGGTGAAATCCGGTGAATCGGCGCGGCAGCGCGGTGAGTTTGCACGGGCGATTGAGAATTTTAATAGCGCGAAAGATTTGGCAATTAAAGCAAATGATAAATCCGGGCAGGCGCAGGTTTGTAATTTGACCGGGCAGGTTTTTTATACGCTGGCAAAATACAATCCGGCGATTCGCTCGTTTAGAGAAGCGGAAAAGCTGGCGGCGGCGGCAAAAGACAGGCGCGAAGAAGCGCGGGCGTGGGCTTTCTTAGGTCAGCTTTACTGGCGCGTGACGAAAAAAGAGGACGGCGAAAGACTGCTCAAAGACGCGCTCGAAGCGTTTGAAAAGTCGGGTGATGAAATAAACATCGCGCTCACTTTGAGGTTTTTGGGCAGATTGGAAGAAGGCAAAATTACTTTGCCGCGCATCGAAAATCAAGGGATTTTTTCAAACAGCAAAAAAGCCCTGGAATTTTACGAACGCAGTTTGAGAATTTCACAAAGAATCGGTGATGAAGAAGGCGAATTGACGACGCTCAAGGAAATCGGTCTGGTTTATCAAACTCAGCACAAATTGCCGAACAATCTCGAGAAGGCGATGAGTTATTTCGAGCCGCTGCGCATTCGTTTGAAAGATTCCAATTACAGGCGCTTGTATGCGGTGGTTTTGAACAATATCGCCACGAACGAATATTTCGCGGGCAGAAGCGATACTAACGGTTCGAGGATAATTGACAAAGCCAAAATCGAAAAATCCATTGAAACGGCGGACGAAGCGGCGCGGATTTTTCGTGAAATCGGCGACCGTCAGGAATGGCGCGAGATGCTGGACAGAAAAGCATTTTGTCTGCACTATCTCGAACGATATGCCGAATCCTTGCCGATAATTGAAGAAAGCATCCGAATTGCCAACGAGTTGTATTACCAGCCAATCGGCGACGCGCTCGACCGTAGCCGTTATTTCGAGAGTTTAATCGGCGTTTACCGCCAGAAAATGGATGCTTTATACAAATTAAATCGTTCGGCGGAAATGTTTGAAACGCTCGAAGCGATGAAATCTCTGGCGTTGCGGGATTTGATGAATCGGCGAAATGATGAGCAAAAACACACTTTGATGGCAGATGAAAGAATTGAAGAAAAACGTCTGAATGATGAATTGAATTCGATTAACCGCCAACTTTTACAAGTCAAACAGACGGACAAAACCGCTAATCCAAAATTCGTCGAACTCAATCGCCGATTGCAAATTGCGCGGCTTGCCAAAGAAGAATGGCAAGCGAATATCGCACTGGAAAACGAAAAAATCAATCCGCCGATTCGCGCTCAAAATTTGAATATCACGCAACTGTGCGCTCTCGTTCCCGACAAAAATACGGCGTTTATCGAATTTTCGACGAATACGGCTCATTTTGGCATAACATTTATTTTGTCGAAAACGGACGCGGACTTTGCGCCGTCCACGCGGATGAAAAATTTACTGACGGAAAAAATTGCGCTTCCCGACGGGCAATTTTGTTCGGTCAATGCCTTTTATAATCGGGATTGGTTGGAAAACGAGCAATACAACCGCTGGGCGTCGGAGCTAAAAAATCGAATATCCGAATTACGCGAACAGATTGCGCGTAATTCTCCGGCTTTCAAGGCAAATGCAAGATTTATTTACGACGCTTTACTGGCTGATGGAATGCCGCTTTTCAAAGATAAAAAACATCTCGTCTTAATTCCGTCCGGCTTGATTTGCGATGTGCCGTTTCAGGCTTTGATGAATGAAGATGGACGCTATTTGATCGAGGATTTTTCGATTTCCTATGCGCCCTCGCTGACGGCTTTGGCGGAGATGCAGACGAATCGGCGCGAACTTTCCGGTCAAAGTTACAAAGGCGATTTTCTTGCGTTCGGCAACCCGAAATTGTCGGGTGAAATGGTCGCGAAACTTCGCGTCCGTTACCGCGACGGCAGGCTCGACAATCTGCCCGAAGCCGAAACCGAAGTTCGGACAATCGGCAAATTTTACTCGAAAAATCGAATCGCTCTCGGCAGCAGTGCGACGGAAGATTTGTGGCTTTCGGAAGCGGCAAACTACCGTATTCTGCATCTGGCGACGCACGGGTTGAGCGACGGCGACAAGCCGCTTTACTCGCACGTTTTGCTGTCGGCGAACGTGGACGCGGACGGTTTGATCGAAGCCAGAGAAATCGCCGAAATGAATTTGACGGCGGAAATGGTCGTGCTGTCGGCGTGCGAAACGGCTCGCGGGCGCGAAATTGACGGCGAAGGAATGGTCGGTCTGGCATGGAGTTTTGCCGCCGCCGGCGTGCCGGTTGTCGTTGCCAGCAGTTGGAAAGTTGATTCGGAAAACACGGCTGGTTTGATGATTGATTTCTACTCTAAAATTAATGAAATGCCGGCACTCTCCAAAGCCGCTGCGCTGCGCCACGCCGCGCTCAAAAAATTGAATTCTGAGAAAACTCGTCATCCTTTTTTCTGGGCGGGCTTTTCGATTTTCGGCGACTGGGAAAATTAAATCTCAGCCGTAATCGCTGACCGCCATTTCGCGGCTCGGATTATTTGTGAGATTCGACGCAACAACAAACATCTTGAAGTTTGCAAATTTCTTTGCGGCAAGTTACCATAAATTCTCATAAAATAAGGTCAATTGTTGGATTATACCTCAAAACTGCTTTACTTATTTTACGATTTCGACAACTCTTTTTATGGGCTTTTCAACAACGGCAATTCACGCGGGCAACGAACCTGACAGCGCGACCGGCGCGGTCAGCGTTCCGATTTATCAAACCTCGACCTATGCGCAGGAAAGCTTGGGCAAACACAAAGGTTTCGAATATGCCAGAACCCAAAATCCGACGCGGCTCGCGCTTGAAAAAAACATCGCCGCGCTCGAAGGCGCACAGTTTGGTTTTGCTTTCGCTTCGGGAATGTCGGCGACTGACGCCGTTTTGAAACTCGTTAAAGCAGGCGACCACGTTATCGTCGGCGATAACACTTACGGCGGCACGTTTCGCCTGTTCAGCAAAATTTTATCGAATTATGGAATCGAATTTGATTACGTGGACACTTCGGACGTGACGAATGTCGAGCGGGCGTTTAAGCCGAATACAAAAATGGTTTT
>CBDUBY010000043.1:0-21789 GCA_965365505.1 uncultured Pyrinomonadaceae bacterium
ACAAAATCGGCGAGCAGGATTTTACGACCGACGATAAATATTACGAGCGCGGCATATCCAGAATTCACGGCTATATGGCGGAATTCTACGCTGAGGACGCGGATTTTTTGATTAAAATTCCGCCCGCGATTGCGGAAATCGCCGTGCTGCTCGAACCGCTTTCGATTATCGAAAAAGGTTTGAAACAGGCGAGCGATATACAGGAACGCTTGAAAATCTGGCATCCGAAAACCGCCGCCGTTTTGGGCGTCGGCAACGTCGGTTTGCTGACCGTAATGGCTTTGCGGATGCGCGGTTATGAGGTTCACGGCTTCGGACGCGATAAGCGCGAAGGTTATCTGAACGCCGAATTATTAGAAGCCATCGGCGCGACTTACGATTCGACTGCTGAGATTTCCGTTGCTGATTCCGTAAAGAAATACGGCGAGTATGATTTGATTTTCGAATGCACCGGATTTTCGCCGATTATCTTCGACGCGATGCAAAGTTTAAACGAAAACGGCATTTTAATTTTAGCTTCAGTCACCGGCGGCGACCGCAAAACCGACGCGGTTCCGTCCGACGTTATCAATCAAAAATTCGTTCTCGGCAATCGCGCGATGGTCGGCACAGTCAACGCCAACCACGAGCATTTCGAAATGGGCGTCAAAGATTTAGCGCTGTGCGAAGCGATGTATGCGGGTTGGCTTTCAAGAATGATGACGCACAAAGTCGAAGGTTTTGAAAATTATAAGAAAATTTTCGACATTCTAAATAACTCGGCGAACTATAAAGCGATTAAAGCATATTTTGAAGTAAGCAAAATTTAGCCGCTGAGAATATGGAGTAAAGAAGGAAATTTTTAGCCGCAGATATTCACAGATACACTCGGATAAAAGAAAGCTAAAATCATTTTTCAATCTTCTTAAAATCCGTGTCTATCTGTGAATATCTGTGGCTAAAACTCTCTTCTGTTTTCTCTGTGAACTCTGTGGCAAAATAAATCTATGCCAGATTTCCCCGACATCGAACACGACGGCGACGTTTTAACCGAGAGCGAAACGCGACTCGAAAAGCCGCCGCTTTATAAAGTCATTCTGCACAACGACGATTTTACGACGATGGAATTTGTCGTCTTTATTTTGACGCACGTCTTTCTGCGCTCGAACGCGGAAGCCTTTGCGATTATGCTCAAAGTTCATCACGAAGGCATCGGCATCGCGGGCGTTTATTCGTTTGAAGTCGCCAATATGAAAGCCGAAAAAGCGATGAATCTCGCCCGCGCTTCCGAATATCCGCTGCTCTGCACGGTCGAGGAAGATTCATAAAACGAATTCCCTAGTTATTTCATCAAAGCACTTTTAAGAATTATGCTGACCAGAGAATTAGAAGAAACATTGAGCTTCGCGGTTGACGAAGCCGTCAAACACAAACACGAATACGTTACGTTGGAGCACCTGCTATATGCTTTGCTCGAAGATTCGGCGGCGCGCGATATTCTGCACAATTGCGGCGCGAATATCGCTGACCTAGCCAAGTCTTTGGAAGATTATTTCGCCGAAACTTTGGAGAAAACGCCCGACGGAGTGCAGATGATGCCCGAGCTGACTTCGACGTTTCAAGCGACGATTCAATACGCGATTTTGCAGGCGGAAGGCAGCGGTCAGCCGAAAGTTGACGGCGGCAATATCTTGTCCGCGCTGTTTCAAGCCGAGCAGTCTTACGCCGTTTATTTACTAAAACAGCAGGGCGTTTCGCGGCTCGATATTTTGAATTACATCGCGCACGGAATTTCAAAATTAGACGACAGTTTTTCCGCGCAGCCGATTGGCGAAGACGATTTGGACGGCGAGGAATTTGCCGAAGAACGCGCCGCGCCGAAACGCAAAAAGCCGCTCGAAAGTTTTACCGAGGAACTCGTCAAATTAGCGAAAGAAGGCAAGATTGACCCGATCATCGGGCGTATGGAAGAAATCGAACGCACCGTGCAGGTTTTGTGCCGGCGTAAGAAAAACAACCCGCTTTACGTCGGCGAGCCGGGCGTCGGCAAGACCGCTTTAGCCGAAGGTTTGGCGCTGAAAATCGCCAACGGCGAAGTTCCCGACGTGCTGAAAGATGCGAAAGTTTTCGCGCTCGATATGGGCGCGGTTCTCGCGGGAACGCGTTATCGCGGCGATTTTGAGCAGCGATTCAAAGCCATCATCAGCGAACTCAAAAAGCACGAAAATTCGATTCTTTTTATTGACGAGATTCATACGATTGTCGGCGCGGGCGCGGTTTCGGGCGGCGCGATGGACGCATCGAATATTTTGAAACCGGCATTGGCAAACGGCGATTTGCGCTGTATCGGTTCGACGACTTTCAGCGAATACAAAGCCGCGTTCGAGCGCGACCGGGCGTTAGCGCGTCGCTTTCAGAAAATCGAAATCAACGAACCGACGATTGATGAAACTTACGAAATTTTGAAAGGTCTTAAACGATTTTACGAAGAACATCACGGCGTCAAATACTCGGACGAATCTCTGAAAGTCGCGTCGGAACTCGCGGGCAAATACATCAACGACCGCTTTCTGCCCGACAAAGCAATTGACGTGATTGATGAAGTCGGCGCGGCAACTAAACTTTTATCAGCAGACAAACGACCGAAAACCATCGGCGTTTCGATGGTCGAAAACACAATTGCGAGAATGGCGAAAATTCCGCCGAAGACGGTTGTCGCCGACGAAAAAGAACAGCTTAGAACTCTGCGCGAAGATTTGCAGGCGGTGATTTTCGGGCAAGACGACGCGATCAACAAAGTCGTTGACGCGATTCAGATTTCTCGCGCCGGTCTCGGACACGAAACGAAACCCGTCGGTTCGTTCCTATTTTCCGGTCCGACCGGCGTCGGCAAAACCGAACTCTCGAAACAGCTCGCCGAACAACTCGGCATCGAATTTCTGCGCTACGATATGAGCGAATACGCCGAACCGCACACGGTTTCCCGTCTTATCGGCGCGCCGCCCGGCTACGTCGGCTTCGATCAGGGCGGCTTGCTGACCGAAGCGATTATGCGGACGCCGCACGCCGTTTTAGTTTTGGACGAAATCGAAAAAGCGCACCCGAATCTTTTCAATCTGCTGCTTCAGGTGATGGATTCGGCGACATTGACCGACAACAACGGCAAAAAGGCGGATTTTCGCAACGTAATTTTGATTATGACGACCAACGCAGGTGCGCGAGAATTATCGAGCGGCGGCGTCGGTTTCCGCAATCAGACCGAAACAAAAGGTCAGGCAAAAGGCGCGATTGAGCGCACGTTCACGCCGGAATTCCGTAATCGTCTCGATGCCTGGGTGCCGTTTAAGGCTCTCGGTTTAGAAAACATTACGCTGATCGTTGATAAATTCATCAAAGAATTAAACGGGCAATTAGCCGAAAAACGCGTTCTCGTCCGGCTCGAAGAACCGGCGCGCGAATGGCTGGCGAAAAACGGTTTCGACGGCAAATACGGCGCGCGTCCGATGGCGCGTTTGATTCACGATCGAATCAAACAGCCGCTCGCGCACGAAATCCTGTTCGGCGAGTTAACCGAAGGCGGAAGCGTTTCGGTTGATGTGAAAGACGACGAGTTGGTTTTGAATTTTTAGACGAAAAAGCTGCACGATGCAAAGAAAAAGATGTAACGCCGTGTGCTGATAACACACGGCGTTACATCTTTTTCACAGTAATCGCGCGACTTTGATATTTACTTACCTGGCGACGAAATCTATCTCGTTTAGATCATCGTTCAAAAAAACGACCTGCGGCATAAATCGGTATTGTTTCGAGCGCACCGATAATATAACGGATTGCCCGGCTCCTAAATTCGTAAAACTATAGCGACCCGATGCGCCGGTTAAAACCGTGCGCGTTGAGCCATCGGCTTCCGTTAAAGTCACCAGAGCGTTACGCAGACCGCGACCCGCAACAGTTAAAACGCGCCCGCTGATATTGACAGCGGCGGCAGTCGGTCCGCCGGCGAGCGGTGCCGGATTTGCGGAGAAGGTTCCCGTTCCGGCAGCGGCAAAACTATTCAAAAAACCGCCTGCTCCGATGGTCAGCGCAGGTGTCAGAGAAGAAAATGTTAGTCCCCAATTTCGCTGAGTGGAGTTGGGAAACGTCAAAAAGTCGGAAGTGTAAATAATCGCGTTATCCGGCGTGGTCGCCGAGAATGCAGCACCAAGCCCGCCGTCTTCGCCCGTTATTCGCGGAGACGAACTACTTGTAGAGAAAGTAACGGTCAGCAGATTTCTGCGTGCGCCGGTGCCGACGCCAATCGGCGCCGGCGTATCGCGCCGAATTTGAATCGTGCAGACGGTATTAAATGTTTGGGTCGCGGTCGTTCCGTTTGTCGTCGCCGCCGCCGTGGTCACGGCGTTCATAAATACGTGAGCATCCTGAAATCCTACCAAAGACGGATCCAAATCGGGGATAAGAAAATACTTGAAATCAACCGGCACGCCGCCGCTAATCGTGCCGAAAGTGCCGCTTGCTCCGCCATTGTTTGTGAAAACAAAATCGTTCGTTCCGTTTTTTTCAAAAAACTGCGCGAACGTAACGAGCTGCGCCTGCGCCGATTGCAGCGAGCCAAAAAATATAAAGCCCAAAACAGCTAAAAAACCAATGGAACGAAGTTTGAATACGCCCTTTTTATCTTTAAAGTTTTTCATTCTTAATCTCCTCAAGTAAGTTTCTAAGTCTTTGAATAACTTAAGTCAAAGGAAATTTTATTGCAAATGATTATTAAAGATTAACCTGAAGTTTGTGTCTTAGATATTGCATTTCATATTCTTTAAGCGATCAAATGGCTGCTGCTCGTCCTAATTAATAGGTGCGGTCATTCATAAATTTTTCGATGTCTAATGATAAATGTTCTCGTTCAAGAGGCAGCGGATTTTGGAATTGTTCATAGTTTGCGCCTTAACCTGCCTTTACCGCTGTGCTCCGCTGACGTAGGAATACGCTGAGGCGTGGACTATGAACGCCTGTGAAATTCATTCTCAAAGATTTAACATTCGCTGTTGGCATTATTTCTTTTTGCTGTGTTATATTTTCAAAACTATGAGAATCATTGTCCGCTAAAACTCGCATCTTTTTTACGTTCGTTCAATCGCGCATCAATTCTTCGATGCCGAACGAATCCGCTGTTTCATCAACCGATTAAATATATTTTTGTATGTCTATCAATACTGAAAATCCGTCTGTGCGGATGGAGAATAATTCTTTCTGGTCAATTCTGCGCGAAGCCGTTGCCGGTTCGCAGCGCGATTTCACCAAAGGTTCAATTTGGTTAGCGATTTTTCTGCTCGCCGTTCCGATGATCCTGGAAATGTCTATGGAAAGCGTTTTCGCGCTCGTGGACATTTATTTCGTCGGGCATTTGGGAGCGGATTCGGTAGCGATTGTCGGTTTGACCGAATCAATGCTGGCGATAATTTACGCCGTCGCCATCGGTTTGAGCATCGGCGCGACGGCGACGGTTGCCCGCCGCACCGGAGAAAAAGATGAGGAAGGCGCGGCGCGAACGGCGGCGCACGCAATTTATCTCGGCGTAATCGTTTCCGTCGTGATGAGCATCGTCGGAATCATTTTCGCTCCCGTTTTTCTTAGATTGCTCGGCGCAGAGCCGCAGGTTATCGAGCAAGGCACGACGTTCACGCGCATTATGCTCGGCGGAAATTTCGTTATCGTTTTTCTGTTTCTCCTGAACGCGATTTTTCGCGGCGCGGGCGACGCGGCGATTGCGATGCGCGTGCTTTTTCTGGCGAATCTTTTGAACATCATTCTCGCGCCGTGTTTTATTATGGGCGCGGACATTTTCGCGTTTCTCGGCATCATCGCGCCGCAAGCGGTAATTGATAACTGGATTTTCCCGAAACTCGGTGTAACGGGCGCGGCAATCGGCACGACTATCGGGCGCGGCGCGGGCGTTTTGTTCGCGGCGTGGTGGCTGTTCCGCGCGGGCGGACGAATTACGATTCGCAAAGAACATTGGAAATTCGATTCGGAAATTCTATCAAGTCTGGTGAAAATCGCCGCGCCCGCCGTTTTGCAGTTCACGATTGCGACGGCGAGTTGGAGCGTTCTCATTTGGGTCGTTTCTGGATTCGGCAGCGCGGCGATTGCCGGCTACACTATCGGCTTGCGCGTGATTATGTTCGTGCTTCTGCCCGCCGTCGGTTTGAGCAACGCGGCGGCAACTCTGGTCGGGCAAAATCTCGGCGCGGGAGAACCTGAACGCGCTGAAAGTTCCGTCTGGAAAGCGGCTTTCGTCAATGCGGCGGTTCTCGGCGCGGTCAGTTTGATATTTTTGTTTTTCTCGAACCGCATCGTCGGATTTTTCACCGACGAAGCCGAAGTTCTGGCTTACGGCACAAATTGCCTGCACATTGTCGCTTATGGTTTCGTGTTCTACGCCTTCGGAATGGTTTTAGAATCATCATTCAACGGCGCGGGCGACACCTGGACACCGACGTGGCTGAATCTTTTTATCTTCTGGCTGCTGGAAATTCCGCTCGCCTACGCTCTGGCTTATCATTTCGGCTTCGATGTGAACGGCGTTTTCTGGGCGATTACTATCGCGTTTTCAGTATTAGCGATTGTTTCGGCAATGCTTTTCAGGCGCGGCAAATGGAAGGAGAAAATAGTTTAAGTGAAAAGTGGGAAATGAGATATGAAAGCATTTTTGTTTTACAGTCTTCATTTCTCGCTTATTACCTCTTTAACCACTTCAAACTCGAATTGCAATTCTTTGCCGCGAAAGATATAGCTCAAATACTGCTCCCAGAATTTCCGAGTGAAGCGAAACTTCGGCGATTTCTGGTCAAGATTAACGATGAATTCCAAACCCAACGCCCGCCATAAATTCGCCAGCGAAACATACGTTCGAACGGGTTTTAATTTTACTTCCGTGTAAAAATCGAAAACCTGCCGGTCGGCGATAAAAGTATTAAACGAGTAGGAATTTAAATGATTGCGGTGCGTCGGGTCGTTCGCCCAATCAGGATTTGTGTAATGCGGCGCGAGCAGTTTGATGTGCCCGCCGTTTTTCGTGATGCGATAGAGTTCCGTGACAAAAGCCATCACGTCGGGCAGGTGTTCGACGACGTGATTGGATACTATCAAATCAAATTCATTATCGGCAAAAGGGTAAGGAACTGCGCCCAAATCGTGAATCACATCAGCCGCCGTGCGCGGATTATTATCCAAACCAATCGCGCCTTCGTGCTTGTTCACGCCGCAGCCGACATCGAGAATCTTCATAAGTTATTTTTTACCATAAGCGACGTTGAAAAGATAAAATCAGAAACGCGCAGGATATAAGTTTGAAACTTATATCCTGCGCGTTTCTGATTTTAACGCGCGGCTTTTCAAGCAATGCGCTTCGGCTCGGTTTCGTCTTCCACAATCGGTGGTTTGTCCCGCACGTCGGGCGGCTCTTCAATCGGCGCGTTGCGATTTGCGTCGGGCGGCACGGGAATATCTTCGTCCGGTCGTTCGATGTCCCGGTTGTGGTCGGAATGTGTGCCGAAATCGTCGCCAGCGTCGGGCGAATTGATATCCGGGTTTGGAATGTTTTGAACGTCTTGCATAATCAAATTCTCCTCTCGATAAATTTGATTATGAACGAGTGCAAAATTTATGCCCGTGAAATTTGCATCGAATCGGAACGCGGATCGGTTAAGTTTGATTTTTCACGATATAAGTCTTCGAATTTTTCTGCGGCAGCGAAACGCTGAAAACGGTTTCCGATGTTTTGACGTTTAATTTGTTGCCCAAACGCCGCGCCGTCGCCGATTCGAGTTCGTGCGGATGGTTGATAATTTCCCTGCCGCCGAGCGAAAAGCGCGTGCCGCCGACCATTACAAATTCTTCGGGCAAGCTCGCGCCCGCGCTAAGCCGCGCCCACAAGAAACGAAAATCCGTGTTGAAAATTTCCGTGCGGACGATTTGCCCGCCGTCGGCGAAAACCAGTAAATCCTGATAGCCTCTAAAATTGATGACGAAGGCGCGTCCGCCGACAACTTCGGTTTCGATAACCTGCGCCGCGTCCACGTCCGTCGGCAGAATAAAAGTGAAAAATTCCTGTGCGCCAATTCCGCTTGACGAAAATTGCAAAAGCGGCGCGGCGGTTCGTTTGCCGTAACGAGTTGAAATCGAGCTTTCCGTGCGCTGCCAATCGCCGTTATCGGCGAAAGTGAAAATCCGTGAGCTGTTTTCCGCAACGCAAGCGACATTATTTTCCGCCGATTCGATTTGCAGATTCGCTGCCGAAGCATAATGAAAATTCAATTTATAATCGTGCTTGCCCGACGCTTCGACAAAATCGCGGACAATCCAATAATCGTTTTTCAAAAACAAAACGCTGCGCGTATGCGTCGCGCCGAACCGTTCGTAACCATTGTGCGCGCCTTCAAAAAAATTGAAGCGCGGCTCGGATACCCATCGTTTCAAATCGGCGTTCGCCTTTGTTTTCCAACTGAATTTCCCGCCGGTTTCCGATTGCGATTTGCCGTCAATCGTCAAAGTATTATGCGCTTCGGTCGAGCGAAACGCATCGCGCAACGCTTCGGATTCGTGATAGGTGTAAGTTCCAGAATCAATTAAGGTTGTCACGCCGCCGACGGCGGCATCAATCGAAAGCGCGTCGGCGTGTCCGTGTCCGCCGGAAAGCGCGCCAATTTCGCCGCAGTCAATCAGCATAAAATTATCCGTGTCCGTCCAGCCGTCGCGCATTACGAAATAGCCGCCCGATTCAAATGCGGCTGACGTTTCGATTGGCTGTCGCGCCCGCAAAAATTCGTAACTTTGCGCGCCCGCGCTGCCGAGCAACCATAAAGTTTCTTCGGCAAATTCTCCGGCGACAAGTTTGTAATCGCCGCGCTCAAACAAAATGGCATTGGTTGAAAGAACGTGGCGAAAATCATCGCAACGTCCGCTGCCGAGCGGCAGACATCTGCCGCCGTCGTCGTCGCCGACGATTGGAGTCGTGCCGTCGGGACGAGTTACATACATCAAAAAATCAACGAGCGATTGCAGTTTTGCGCCGAGTTTCATCTGCAAATCTTTGTCGGTTTCTTCGCCGCTCAAAGTCTTTAAAATCAAAAAATGCGTGTAAAAATCCGTCGTGTAACGCTGATACCACGTTGACTGTTCAAAATAAACGCCGTCATCGAGAATCTGCCGGTCGAGTTCTTCAAACAGAATTTTCTCGCCCGTTTCGCGCCAGTTGCGCGCCGCTTTGAAAAACGGAAACTGCGTTCCGAGATAATAAAGTCCTAACGCTTCGCCCGTTAAATGTGTGTTCGGGCTGTAATAAGTCGAGAGATATTTTAGAAGATGTCTGCCGTGCTGATAAACGAATTTCAAGGCTTTCTGAAAAAGTTCAGGCGTGAGATGCGGCGAATCTTTGAAAAAATGAAACGCCCAAATCCACGAAACGGCGCGGAAGGAAACTTCCAGACTGCTCACCCAATTGATGCCGATGCCCGACGGATTTTCCTGCATCCAGCAGTCGAGATGGCGGGCGAAAGTTTCCGCGTAACGCTCGTCGCCGGTCAGCCAGTAAGCTACGCCGAGCGTGAAAAAATACTGATGACGGTTGAGTTCCCAGACGATTTTTTTGTCGCCCGATTCATCGGTCGCCAATTCGTCAAATTGCTTCCAATGTTTGAACGGAATATGCTTGTCGGCAATAGGTTCGTAATGCCAATTAACTTTCGTTCCGAAATTTAAATTTTCATAACCGAGCAAATCGAATTTTCCTTCAAGAATTTTTTCGGCGCGTTCGATAAAATTCTCTGCGCTGTCGCCGAATTGTTTTTCAAAGATTTCAAGCGTCTGCTCTTTTTGCCGGAATGCGGGAAAGAAATTAAATTGCGCGTCTTCGTAGAATTTGTCGCGTAAATCTTCAATCGTGATGTCGTCTGCGCCGAACGCCTGACTGTCAACGAGGGCAAATAATTCGGTGTCCGAAGGCAATTTTCCGCTCAATCCAATCTGCTCGGCGCGGGCGGAAATTGCCTGCCCGCCCCGCGTGCGAAGCTCCTTGAAGCTGCGTCCCTTAATCTTCTTAATCGTTTCGAGCGGATTTACCATTGGTGCTGTTTCTACTAACATATTAATATTTTTTTCTGAGCCGTCGTCTTCGTTTCCTTCGCACTCATAATCGTTCGCAGACGATAATTTCTAAACTCGTTCGGCGTTCCCTGTTTGCCGTCAATCGCCGCCGAAACCATATTGAACGCTTCACGCGCCGACGCGAAATGAACCGCATAATCGTTTGTCCGCTCGCCGTTTTCAATCACTTCGCTGAAAAATCTCTGTGCCTTTTCACCGATGCAAGCCGACTGATCATGGTCGAAAAATCCGTGGCAATAAAGTTTGACGAAAACCCATTCGGGGCGATTTTCGACCGTGATGTTCGCCGATAGCCAGCGGTTCAACCTCGCTAAATCCATCGTTTGATTATCAACCAATGCGCCGTCGTCAATTCTCGGAACGAAAACGCCTCGTATCCGCCGCGTCCAATTGAAAATCAGCGGTCCGGTAAATATAAGTGGTAATTGCGGCTGATTTCCAAAAGCCGCAACTTGTTTTCCAATGCGATGCGGCATTTTTTTCGTCAAAGGTAAGCCGCATTCGTAGATTGCATTGAGCATCGGGACCTGAGTTTCGTCGGGCGCGGACGGCAGCGTCATATCCACATAACAGCCGGTTTCCTGCAAAATCTGCATCTCTTCATCTACGCCGCAAAACTTTCCGCCCGCCGAATTTCCGAGCGCGAGATTGCCGTGAACAAACGCATACATCGGTTGATTTGAATTTTCAGAACGCGACAAACATCGGTGTTCTTCGGCTAAAACATCTCGAAATTCTGTTAAAGTTTTTCGCAAATTTTCCGCCGTGTCGGGTCGCTCAACGCCGTGATGCAGATGAATTTCGACTTCGCCCAAACCTTCCGCCTGCATCTCAGCCATTTGTTCGAGGAGTTTATAGTCATACTGCTCGGCGGGAAAAAAATTCGTGTGTCGAAATTTCGTGCCGTCCGCGTCGGTTACGGCTTCGCCGGTCGTTCGCGCCAATTTATGATAATCGTCGAGCCGCCGCCGCTGCGTGTCCAAATCGAGCAAACCGTTCCGGCTCCAACTCGGCTCGAAATGATTGGCGACAGTAAAAACAATATGTTTCGGCTGGTCGGAATTTTTTTGTAGAAAATCGGCGGCGCGAATAAATGGGTATCGCGCGAGCCACGGCAAATTTGATTTTAATTTTTTGAGAAAACTATTCATCGAAGTTCTAAATTCAGATTTTCTTGATCACTACAAACGAAGGCGTTTCGCGGTTCGTGTCAGCAAGCTGACCTTCGATTCGCAAATTGTTCGCAGCAAATTCGCGTCTTAAAAACCGTTCGGTTTGATATACTTCTTTGCCCGCCCAGAATCCCGTTTGCAATTGCCGTCCGGTAAGCGAATGATAGCTGCCGCCTGCCAGACAAACGAGCGGATAAGCGATTTGCCGCAGGCTGAAAGATTTCCAACGCTCTTTAAGCATTCCGAAATAAAACGCGGGCGCGTGAGTTTTAAGCAGAAAAACTCCGTTCGGTCTGAGAACTCTGGCGACTTCGGCAATCGCCTGACGGTTGTTCATATACGGCAGCGCGACGCGGCACAAAACGACATCGAAACTCGCATCGGCAAACGGCAAACTTTCGCCAAAGGCGCGCGTAAAGGCGACGCGGTTTTTAAAGTTAGTTTTGTCGAAAAAATCTTTCGTCACCGAGCCGAGTTCAGCCGCCGCGTCAACACCGACACCCAACGCATCGGTTTTTTCAAGAAACGGAACGAGTTCCTGACCCGCGCCGCAGCCGACATCCAAAACCGTTTCAACTCGCAAATCTTTGACGGCATCAACCAGCAGATACCGATTCGCGTCTGCCGTTTTGCGGGCGAAATTTTCGATTGCCTGCTGCGCGTATTCCTGATAATTGCTGAGTGTCGCCATCGGTTTTCAGGTTCTGAGTTCCGCATTTATACGGCATTTCTCGATTGGCGAGCGGATGCCGCATAAATGCGGAACTCAGAACTTTTAATCATCTAAATATTTTTGATGCCATAGTTCGAACATAAATAAAATCCACAGCGCGTAAGAATGGTCGCGCCGATTTTGTGCGTGTTCATCGAGCAGCGTCTTGATATACTTCGCGTCAAAGTAACCGCGCTCAACAGATTGTTTTGAGCCGAGCGTTTCGCGGATTCGATTTTTTAACTGCGCGTTTATCCATTCGTTAATCGGCACGCCGAAGCCTTGTTTCGGTCGGTCGAGAATCGCGTCGGGAACCAGACCGCGCACCGCTTTTCGGAAAATATATTTTGTTTCGAGTCCCTTTAATTTTAATTCGCTCGGAATGCCGGTCACAAAATCAATCAATTTATGGTCGAGCAGCGGCACGCGCGCTTCGAGTGATGTCGCCATACTCATCCGGTCAACCTTTGTCAAAATATCGCCCGGCAAATAAGTTTTGCTGTCGAGATAAAGCAGACGGTCAACCGCATTGCTGCTCGAAACATTCTCAGTCAGCCGCCGAAAAACCTCGCCGCCTTTGCCGAAATCGCCGTTGAGATTTTGTAAAAAATCTTTTGAGTAAAGCGATTTTCGCCGCATCGAATTAAAATGCGAAACGTCGTCAATGTAGCGGTCAACCGCGTCGAGCGACGAGTTGTAAAGATAGTTTTTCCCTCGCGCGCCGTGCGGCATTTGTTCGCTCAAAGGCTTTAATAAATTTTCTCGAAAAACGCGCGGCAGCTTGTCGAAACCGCTTTTCTTTTTATCTCTGACGTAGCGCGTGTAACCGGCGAAAAGCTCGTCGCCGCCGTCGCCCGACAAAACAACGGTCACAAACTGACGCGCCATTTTGGAAACCATAAACGTCGGCAGCGCGGACGGGTCGGCAAACGGTTCGTCGAAATGCCAGACGAGTTCGTCAATCGTTTCGACTAAATCCGGCGTGACGACGAATTCGTGATGATCCGTTTTGAAATGCTCGGCGGCGATTCGCGCATACTTTAATTCGTTGAACGAATCTTCGTTGAAACCGATGGAAAATGTTTTTACCGGCTGGTCGGAAAGCTGCGCCATCATTCCGACAATCGTCGAAGAATCAACGCCGCCCGAAAGAAATGCGCCCAACGGAACTTCGGAAATCAAGCGGACTTTGACCGATTCTTTGATTAACTCGCGCAGAGTTTCAACGTATTCGGTTTCGCTTTTAACCGTCGTATTTTTTACGTATTTGAAATCCCAGAACGAGCGCGTTTCAACTTTCCCGTTTTTGAAAACCAGATAATTTCCCGGCGCGAGTTTTTGCACATTTTTGAAAATACAAAATTCTTCCGGCACGTAACCGAACGTCAGATACGAATCGAGCGCGGCGAAATCAATTTCTTTTTTAATCTCGCCGTGCGTCAGCAAAACCTTCAACTCCGAGCCGAAAACAAAATTTCCCTTTTCCGTGACGGTATAAAAAAGCGGTTTTTTTCCGACTCTATCGCGGGCGATAAAAAGCGATTCGTCTTCTTTATTCCAAATCGCAAACGCGAACATTCCGCGCAGTTTCTCCAAACACGCCGCGCCGAATTGTTTGTAAGCGTAAAGAATCGTTTCCGTGTCCGAGTTCGTTTTGAATTTATGTCCCAGAGATTCGAGTTCCGCTTTGAGTTCCCGATAATTATAAATCTCGCCATTAAAAACAATGATTAAATTTCCGTCTGCCGTATAAATCGGCTGCTGTCCGCACTTCAAATCAATAATCGAAAGCCGCCGCATTCCAAGCGCGGCGCGACCTTCAACCGTCGCGCCCTGCTCGTCGGGTCCGCGATGCGTGATGACTTTGCACATTTGGTCGAGCAGCATCTCGCGCTCAATTTTCGGCGCGTTTTTTTCTTTAGAAATGAATCCGGCTATTCCGCACATTGTTTTAATTTTCGATTCGCCGCGTTCTGAGTTCCAGCTTTAGCTGGCTTTTGCCGACGCGCAAACCAACTAAAGCTGGAACTCAGAACGCTTAAGCGTATTTTTCTCCGCTTCTCCTCTCCGGGTCAAACGATTAAAAACCGCTCGCGCTTTTTCTTTTTCTTCATCTTCAATAATACCGAAAAAGTTTGCGGCTAAAAGATAAATCGGCGTGAAGATTATCGCGCACGCAGCCATCACTAAACCGCCCGCAGTGAAATCAACGATGCTTTCCTTTGGCGCGACGAAAACAGCGCGGGTTAAACTCTCGCCCCAATGAAAAATCCGTTCATTAAATTCCCAATAAAAAAGAAACGTGAAAAATCCTGCTAGCAAAGCGGCGACGGCGATTTTGCCGACATCTTTGATTAAATATAAATCACGCAAACCGACGTTCAGTTTTTTCAAAACAGCGGCGGTTGAAACGAAACGGTCGAATAAGGACGCGACGACGACAATCGCAATCATTCCGCGCAAATCGAAATTTTGGATGCCGAAATAAAGCGCGGCGACGAGCGCGATGATGATGAAAACACGCAAGGTTAAAATGAATCTGCCGAGTTCTCGGTAGGCGCGGACAATCGGGTCGGTGACAAGAATGTAGAACGGCAGAATCGTAATGTTGATTAAAAAAACCGGGACGCTCGCCAGATAATTTTGCGTGAACAACGTCGTGATAAAAGTCTGCGCCGTTATCAGCAGAAAAATGTAAATCGGGAAATAAAAGAACGCCAGCTTTTGCATAATCCGCGCCGAAAGGCGGACGATTTCGGCACGGTCGCCGCGCGATTGCAATTCGCTCATTCGCGGAATCAGAACCGACGTGACCGATTCGGCAATCATCGCAATCAAAGGCAATTCAAAACAGCCGTAAGCGTAAACGGCATATTCGGCGGCGGTGAATTGATAGCCGACGAAATAATTATGAACGTCGGTTTGCAGCGTCCACAGCAAGCCGCCCAAACCGAACGGCAGCGCGTAAAAAAGCTGCTCGCGGAAAAATTGTAAATCGAAAGCCGTCCAAAAGCGCGGAAAACGCGAACTCAAATAAACGAGCAGCACAACGCTCTGAATCGCCGATTGAATTATCGCCGCGTAAATAAACGATTCGATGGTCGCGTAAATCATTACCGCCGAAATCATCAAAACGGTTTTCGTCATTTGCGCCAAAATGATAAACGCGGTCGCCGACTTTGGTTCGCGGTTGGCGACGGCGACGGTTTCGATAAACGACGAAAATATCCAAAGCCAAATCGCCACGCCGATAAGCGGCGCAAGGCGCGTTATCTCTGCACTCTGAAAGATATTGCCGACGAGTTGCGGAAACAAAAAGAGCGTCAGACAGGCGATGCCGCCGACGGTAAAATTAAAAAGCAGCGTGTGAAAAACCACCGACGCGCGGCGCGTAGTTTCGCGGGCGAGAAAATAATACGCGCTCATTCCAAACCCCAAAGTCAAAATGGCATTGGCGTTGATGATGACGAGAAAAACCTGGCGATAAACTCCGACCTGTTCCTGCGTCAAAAACCGAACAATCAACAAAGGCAAAAGCGCGGTAAAGCCAAAACCGACGACTTTGGCAAATAAAAGCCACGCGCTCTGCGTTTTTAAGGATGGAGTTTTAGTCGCTTGTTCCGTCACTTTCTAGTTTTTGTCAGGCGCTATAAAGGAAAATTCCGCCGGGCGAATTGCTTTGAACAGTCGCGCGGTCAGGCGCGGCGAAAGGCGCAGCAACCAGTTTAGCAAAGATAATTTCGGCTTTCGGTAAAATTTATTGGCGACGGCGAGATGCTCTCTCGCCTCCGTGAAATTGCCCTCCACTAAACACAGTTTGCCTTTTTCGAGTTCGAGTTCGGCGCGGCACCGGGCAACTTGTTTTTTCCACGCCGTCATTTCTGACTCGTTGAGATTATATTTTTTTTCGACGACTTCCATTGACCAGACGCTTCGCTCCGAACGATCAACATTTGTCCCCGAAAGACTGTGCGGGCGCACGCGGTATTTTAATAAAACTTCGCGCTGATAGCCGATTCGCGCGCCGTGTTTCGCCAGTCGAAACCACAAATCGAAATCCTGTGTGCGCGGCAAATCCGTGTCGAACATCTCGAATCGCACTATCAAATCGTGCTTGATAATCGTTCCTGAAGTTATCACATTACATTCGGTGCTGATTAAACTCGTCGTCGTCACTATTCCGCTTGACGGCGCGTCTTTCATAAAGGTTCTGCCCTCGAAAAATTGTTCGCCGAAAAGAAGCGCGTCGCAATAAACCATTTCGAGATTGTTCGCTTCGAGGTATCTGATTTGCACTTCCAGAAATTCGGGCAGCCAAACGTCGTCGCCGTCGAGAAACGCGAGCAGTTCGCCGCGCGCCAAACAAATTGCCGAATTTCGCGCCTGCGACGCGCCGAGATTTGGCTGCGCGGCATAAACAATTCGTTCGGCAAATGGCGCGAGCGCGGTTTCGAGTTCCTCCGTATCAATCGAACCGTCGTTCACGATAATCACTTCGTAATCGGTGAAGGTCTGCGCGAAAACCGAATCCAAAGTTTCCCGGATGTAAGCTGCGATATTATAGGCGGGAATTATCACGCTCACGCGCGGCGCGTCGGGCGCAACCAGTTTACCGATTCGTTTTTCGGTCAGACGCGCTAAAATCTGCGCGCGGTCTGAAATTTTTTCTTGCATAATTCTTTAGGCGGCTTGATTAAAAGTCGCCGCTTTGTCGGAATTTTCCGTGTCCCGGATTGGCTCCCAAGAGGCATAGCGTTCGCCGCGCAGAAATTTATAGAAACCGATAAGCGAAGCCAGATTTGTCAATACAAAATATAGCGGAATTGATAAAACACCGATTTTTTTCCCGTTTCGTTCGAGCAGCCAGCCAAGAAAAGCCGTCAGGTAAAAAGCGATTTGAAGGACAACCGCGATGCGGAAAAGATTCGACGCGGCAGCGATGGCGAGGATTGCAGAAGCGAGGAAAATTAAAATCAGAAACACCGGCACGGCGTAACGCAGAAGTTTGTGCGAGATGACTTCGGCGGCGAAAAATCCGTATTTAAGCGGGTTCATCATTTGCCGGTTGAGCCACAAATCAGTGAATGTCTGCCCGATAACGCGGACGCGCATTTTAAATTCCTGGTCGGTTTGACGATTGGTTTCTTCGGTGCAGACCGCATTCGGCTCATAAACCGAGCGCAGATTCAGCTCATAGATTTTCGCGCAGATTAAAAAATCCGAACACGCTTCGGCATACATCGGGCGATAGGCGGATTTTTTGACGGCATACAAACAGCCCGATGCGCCGATGAGCGAACAAGCGCGGCTTTCGCTTTGTTTCAAAAAGGTTTCGTAGCTCCAATAACTTTTCGCGCCATTGCCCACGCCCGAACTTGAATCGTCAGTGTAAATCAATCTGCCCGCTACGCAGCCAATCGTTTCGTCGGCGAAATTCGGCAGCATTTGATTCAAAACGTCGGGCGCGTATTTAGTCGTCGCGTCGGAAAAAAGAATTATCTCGCCCGTCGCCAATTCGACCGCCGCATTCTGCGCCATTGTTTTACCGAGCCTTTCATTCTGCCGGAAAAGTTTTATATTCCTGTCTGCAAACTCCCTGACGATTTCATCGGTGCGGTCGTTCGAGCAATCCGAGGCGACGAGAATTTCCAGCTTATCTTTCGGATAATTAATCAGCAAAGTATTTTCGAGTTTGGCGCGAATGTCGCGCTCTTCGTTATAAGCGGTGATTAGGATTGTGACGGTCGGTTCGATAAATGACTTTTTAATTTCGAGCGGACGCAGGCGGCTGATTAAATACACCAACAACGGATAGCCGACATAAACGTAAATCAAAGCGGCGCAGTTTATCCAAAAAATTATTTGTGCGAATTTTTCCACCGGCATTTTCTAAACGGTCTGTAACCCGAATACATCTTTCTCCGTTTCGTTTATTCCCTTTTCGATTCGGTAAATTCTTCTGAAAGCCACCGCATAAGCGATGATGTAAAAAATGAACCAATTATACGCCACCGAAACGAAGAAACTCGAAACCATATAACCAACGATGCTTGCCTGAAGCCCGATTGCCAGATAATAAAACCAGTCGAGTTCGTCTTTGGCAAACAAAGTTCGCTCAATCGCGCCGAGTTTGCGAAACGGGCTAATCATAAAAATCAGGTAAGCCGCGAGTCCGAGCAAGCCGAGTTCCGAAGAAATCTGGGTGAAAGAATTATGCGTGACCAGATTGCGTATGCCGACAATCGGGAAATTGCCGATGCCGATGCCCCAGGGATTTCGCAAGCTGACGAGAATCGAGCGTTCGAGCAGTTCACGCCGTTGGTCGCTCGAACCAACCGGATCGAGCGCGGGAACGAAAATCGAAAGCATTCGCAAGCCGTAATTGCCGGGCGCGAGCAGGATAAACGCGCCGCCGACCACGATTGACGCGAGGCTGATGTTTAGGCGGTTTTTTCTGGATAGTTTCCAAACTAAAACCGCCGAAGTCGCCAGCAGTCCCAAAAATCCGCCGCGCGAAAATGTAAAAGTGTTGGCGGCGACGAACAGTCCGGTCATCACGTAATAAACCCAACGCATTATCTTACTGCGGCTGCCGAGCGCGAGCGCGAGCGCAATCGGAGTCATCGTCACCAGATGCAGCGCCAGATCGTTCGGATTGCCGAACAGACCTTTAACTTCCACATCCACGCGGTAACCTTCAACCTTCATTTCGCCCTTCATATAAAGGGTGATTGCCGTGTAACTCAAATACAGCCCGACCGACAGCGCAAGCCACATCACGCCCATCAAACGGCGGCGCGTCCGCAGCACGTTGACCATTACAATGAACATTATCACCGCTTTGACGAACGAATCGTTAAATGTCGTCCAGGCTGTGCCCGGGTCTTTGGCAATCGGCATCGTCACGAGCGCGATTACGGCTAGCGCTAAAACGCATTTGACTTCGGTTGATAAAATTGTCAGCGAGCCTTCGGTTGAAAGCTGTGTCGGGATATAAATGATGAGCGTCGCCAGCGCGAAATAAAACGCTGACGTTGAGAGAAATCCTAAGCCGGGAATCAATTCGTAAGGACGAAAAAAAACCAGAATCGAAAACAGGTAAAGCCCAACGTAAGTCAAAGTGTGACCGTTGCGCCTGAGCCATTTTTCGCCGTCCAGAAGTTCGCGGTCTTTTGCCGCTTTCTTTTCCTGTTTTTTTTGTTTAGTTTGTTCGGCGTAACTTGTTTCTTCGGCAGGCTGATTTTCGTTTGCCGAAACTAAAATTTCCGCCGGAACCGATTCTGTTTTTTCCAGAATCGCCGCAGACGGAATTTCTTTTGCAGAGACAGTTGAATTAATCAGATTCGCATCCGGTGAATTTCCCTTTTTTTGATTAGTCAGAGGCTTGAGCGTGCGTTGGTCGAGAGATTTTCCCGCGCCATTTTTAGTTGCGGCACCGAGCGTTTTGTAATCGGCTTTTTTCGTCTTTTCGGCAGGCATCAATAAACCTTCGCGTCACCGTTTGCGGGAGAAATCTGCGATTTACGCTAATCAGGCTTGATTCGGAACGGTTCGCTGAGGACATCTTAGCATTGTCTGACGAGAGCGAGAAAAATTAAAATGAAAAATGAAGAATCGGCTTTAAATTTTCCGCGATGAAAGCAGCAGATTTTTGTCTTGATATTTCTAGGCGTTGACTTCTTCTTTTTCGACCTGGATGAGTTCGCGCACCGTGCGCCGCAGGGCTTTTTCAAAATGTCTGGCTTCGTTCACGCCGTTAAAAGAAAGCTGCTGCAAATTCGATTCGATGCGTTTGCGGTAGTCCGACACGAGCGAGTCGGACACGCCGAGCATCTCTGCGACTTCCAATTGCGTTCCGCTATCGGAAATCAGATAGCAATGCCACAAAACGCTAATCATCCGATTATATTGTTTCGCCTTGCCGCGAACTGATTTATTCAAATCGCCGAGAAAATCAGTGACGAATTCGGCAGCCGTGATTTCAGCTTCGCGCCGCAGAACATTTTCTTCGGGGTTTTCGCGCGTGTCGGCGAAATCAAACTCCATTTTGTCTTCCTCGCCGCCGTCGGTCGCGCCGCCGACCGGAACGAGATAAATATCCATAATCGGCAGACGCGACATCACAAATGACCGCAGCGATCGAACGTCAACCGGCGAATCAATCGCTTTGAAAACTCTGACAATCAGTTTTTCGAGTTCGACGTTGCTGATGACGATTTGCGCGTCGCCCGTGCAGCCGACCATTCTGGTATCGCGGGTTTGGAACGAAACGGTTTTCACGCGCTCTTCCATTTCCTGCACGTCGCGCCTGGTTTTTTCGTTTTTCCATTCCGCCAAACCGTAAAGCCGGTCGGCGAGTCGGCGATGAACGTCGGGATTATTGAGGTTGTCGAAACGCTTGAAAGTTTTCCCCGTTTGAATCAAAGTCGAAACGCGGCGAGCCAGTCGGTAGGATTCGGGATACCGTTTGCGAAGCTCGGCGGTCAGCATATTCGTGAGTTCGATTTGGCTGATTTCCGCTTCGATTTCCGCGTCGGTCATCCCTGAGTCAATGTAATGCGCGAAACGCTCTTTCCCCAAAAGCGCGACGAAAAGTTCCTGCGTTAAATCCGTGTAAGCGTTGTGTTTTCCTTCTTCGACGAGAAAGCCCGCGCGTTTAGAAGCCCGCACGAGCGGATGCGAGGAAACTATACGGTGAAGTTCCGTCCAAATCTGGTTAACATCAGATTTTTTGAGGCTGTCATTCCATTTTCCGACTCGTATCTGCCGGTGCTGGATAGGTTTCGGCAGACGAATCTGCTCTTTTGTTGCAGTCATATTAAACCTTTCGATTGTCCTTTTAGATTTTGCGGTTTGTTTTTTAGAAAGTTATGGCTGTTCCGCTTTCTCGAAAGTGAATATCTCCCCCGATTGAGATTTTATTAGTTCACTTTCACCGGCGAATTTTTCCCTAATCGTCGTAATTTAGGAGATTGGTGGAAAAATTTTTGTAAATTAACTCCGAGTTTGACAATTAATTTGGTAGGTCGGTCTGACGGATTGGTTTCTCACCCCGACGACAAGTTAAATGGTAACAATTATTTTTATTTTGAGCAACAGTTTTTTGTATCTTTTTGTTTTGTTTAACTAAACGAATAAGCGTAGTTATTTCAACACTTGGAATTGTATCCATCCGATATATCGAAAACCTATGCTAAGTTTTACAAATTTAATTACCGAAGTTTTGGAAGCGGGCGGGCATTACGGATTTATTTTCACTTGTAACAGTTATCTTTCCAGTCTTAAATTTTTTTGATGCGTATAGCCGGAAATTTTCGCGTCAAATATCCGTAATATGTTTTCGTTAAAAATGATTACTTTTTGTAAAAACGCAAGTTGTCCCGCATCACAAGAATTACTGGCGTTCGCCGACGGTGAGGTTTTGCCGAACGAACGCGGAAAGATTGAAACGCATCTTGGCGCGTGCGAGTTCTGCGCGGCGGAAGTCGAGTTCTACGCGCACTATCCGCAAGCCGAAGAAATCGTTCCCAAAGTCGAAATCCCGATTCCGCTCTATGAGCTTGCTGAAGCACTTCTCGGCAACAAACACAAAGATTTTTTTACGCTCAATAAATTACTGTCCGAAAATGAAAGCGTGAAGATTTAAGAAGAAACATTAGAAAAGCGAAAAGGTGAAAAAGTTTGGTCGTTTATAAACGACCAAACTTTTTCACCTTTTCGCTTTTACTTCGTTTATCTTTTAACTACCGCAAATCTCGTCAATTG
>CBDUBY010000044.1:0-21654 GCA_965365505.1 uncultured Pyrinomonadaceae bacterium
GCATTTTCACATCTTTTCTTATCATCCGAGTTCATCTGTGTAAATCTGTGGCTAATTTTTTTCTTGAATTTAACTTTTTCCGATTACTTAAGTAGAATTGCGGGAATCTGTGGTGAAACGGCTTTCTCAAACTTTTCATCCGCAATCGCTTAATTATGCGTTTGCCGAACTTTGAATTTATAATGTCGTAGTAATCTGTTGACAATTTTTATCTGAACTTTCCCGAATACTGATGCGCGAACTCTCTTTACAAAATTGCCGGCTCGACGGACGCTACGACATCCGCGAAACGCTCGGTCAGGGCAGTTACGCGGAAATTTATGTGGCGCGTGATACGGTTGCCGCGCCGAACTCGCCACACAGTCTGGTGGTCATCAAAGCTCTGAATGTGTTTTTGCAAAACGATTTGGACGCTGATTTAGAAAGAACGCTGGTCGAAAATTTTCAGAACGAAGCGATTGCGCTCGACCGCGTGCGGCATCCGAATATCATCAGCCGACTTGGACACGGTTCGGCGCGCGATATGGACAATACGGTTTTTCATTACCTCGTGCTGGAATATCTGCCGGGCGGGGATTTGGCAAAGGCTTGCCGGGAAAACCATTTGAATCTGAAAAAGTCGCTCGATTATCTTGAACAGGTTTGCGCCGGACTCGGACACGCGCACAAAAACGGAATTATTCACCGCGACATCAAGCCGCAGAATCTGCTTTTAACGGCTGACCGCCGAACGGTGAAAATCGCCGACTTCGGCGTTGCCAGAATGTCACAGTCGGATTCGCCGATAACCCGTGTCGGAACGAATATGTTCGCGCCGCCCGAACACAGCCCGATGCTTTCCGGCGATACCGGAACTTTAACTTTTACCGAACTCACGCCTGCCGCCGACATTTATTCGCTGGCAAAAACGGCTTATGTTTTAATCACCTGCGAATCGCCGCGATTTTTCGCCAATCAACCGATTACCGAACTTCCCTTCGCGCTCCGGCAGGAATCGTGGGCGAAGGATTTAGTCGAAGTTTTAAATCGGGCGACGCAGAACGATTCGCGGAAACGTCCGCAAACGGTCATTGAATTTTGGCAGGATTTATCCGCGATCAAAGGATTTTCCGAAATTGAGCACGGCGAACCGCTAACGGAAATTTCAGCTCGCCCGCGCACGCATCCGCAGGCGCACGTCGCGCAGGGCTACTCGCCGCTCGCGCCGCAGCGTCCGCGCTTCAACACTTCGCGTGAATTGAAATTGAATAATTTAATCGAATCAAATCGCGCGCCGCTCGTCGTGCCGATTACGCAAATCGAGATTGATAAAAGCCCGATCGCGCAGCCGATTATTCAGAAAACAGAGCCGCGAGAACCTGTTGTAATTTACAAACCGACGAAACGAAAGAAAAATTTTCTGCAACGCATCGCCGTCTTTGTGATTTTCATCGGCATTTTCGCAGGAATTCTATACGCGACGCATAGTTATCTGCGCGGGCGCGGCATTTTGCCGGAAATCAGCAACCCTTTCAAGGAAACTCTAGGTATTGCCGTGAGCGATATAAATCTTCGTCCGACAGCGGGCGTTTCCGGCGAGCCGATTGGGATTGTGCCGAAAAACTCGCGCGTTCGCATTGTCAATTCCAAAGATAACTGGTATGAAATTGATGTCGTCGAATTCAGTCGTCCGAAGGAAAGTGCTTCGGATGCCGAACACGGCTGGGTCAGCAAGCGGTATATTGATATTCAGGAGTGATGGGATTTCTGATTTTTGATTGAAAAATAGTTTTGTTTGAGTTAACGAAACTCTTTGTCGGATCGAAAATCAAAAATCAAAAGTGCCAATGAGTGTTTTAGATAAAGTTAGACATTGGATTGACGGCGAAAGTTCGGAACGGGTTCTGGAAGAAGCCGCCCGCGACGCGCAGATAAAACCGCGCAGTCAGGCTGAGGAATTTATCGTAAAAATCGCCAAGGAAGTCGAGGCGGTAATGCAGCGTGAATTAGTTCCGCTGCCGCAAGGCACGGCGATTATTCCGACTGAATATACGATTTTTCTTAGCGAAACCGACGACAAGGATTGGCAGGGCGTGAAGCGCAAAGGCTTGGAGCAAGGACTGTATCACATCCTTGCGGAACGGGCGAAAGAAATCGCGGGCAAGAAAAAACTCGAAACCCAATCGTTCGCCGTCGAACTGCGCGTTGACGGAACCTTAGAAGCGGGCGACGTTCGCGTGCAGCACAGTTGGGACGATTCTTCGAGCAACAAAACGGGCGTTTTATCGCGTCCGAAAAATATGCCGAAGCCCGCCGCACAACCGCTGCTGAACAATCCGCCGCCGTCACCGAATTTTGTCGGCAGTCAGCCGCCGCCGTCAAACGCCTACCTGCCGCCTCCAACCGTTCAGCAAATGAATTCTTCTGAATTGCCGAACGACGGCGAGGAAATGACGCAAATTCAAAAACGCGCACTGCCGGAGCTTTACCGTCTGGAAATCTGGCGCGGCGGCGTTCGGCAAAACGTCGTCCCGATTTATCAAACGGAAATCAGCATCGGGCGCGGCTCGAAATCAAAGCCCGTTGACATTCCGCTTGAGGGCGACCCGGAAATCAGCCGCCGCCATTTGAGTCTGCATTCGGATGGACGCGGAAATTTTTCGGTGATGAACGAGGGACGCAATCCGGCGATGATTAATAATTACGAACTTCAAATCGGACAGAAAATTGCCGTTTCGCCCGGCGTTCCGATTGCCGTTTGCAGTTACCTATTGAGAATCCAACCGCGGTAGGTTGAGGGATGAAGGATGAATAAAACGAAAACCGATGTGGTTTCTTATTCATCCCTCATCCCTCAGCCTTCATCCTTTTTCCCTTAGTCCAACATAAAACCGAGAGTTTGAGCTGGAAAGTTCCCGATGTTCGGAAAAACGGCTGGCATATCAGCACTCGGCAAGCCATACCAGCGCGCCAAAGTCGCCGCGTATTGCTCGACGCTGGTTGAGGGAATCCAGCGACCGCGCGAGCCGACGCCGGGACCGTCAGCGTCGTCGGGACCGTCAACGACGAGCGTTGGATAAGACGTGCCGTTCGTGCTGTTGCCGCCGTAGAAATCCGCGCTTCGCACCGCGCCGCCGATGACGAATTGATGATTCGCCCAGGCGTGGTCGGAGCCGACGTTCACGCCGGTTCCGGTTGGATTAAAAGTACGCGAAAAATCCGACAAGGTAAAAAGCGTGACTTTATCCGAGATGTCCTGCGCTACCATTTCATCATAAAACGAACGCGCCGCCTGACTAAACTGCGACAGCAATCTGCCCTGCGTCGCAAGCTGCCCGATGTGCGTGTCGAAGCCATTGAGTTGAACGTAGAAAATCTGCCGCCGGATCTTTAAGTCCGTGCGTTTTTTTATCATCCGCGCCACTTGTTTTAATTGATTGCCGATGCCCGTGTTCGGGAACGGCGCGGTGACTTCCTGAAACGCGGACAAAGCCGTATTGACTTGCAGAGCCTGTTGCGTGATATGGCTTGCCGCCGAAACATACTGCACGTCCAAATTCTGCGAACGCAATTGATTCAAAGCCGCGAACTGCGCCTGCGAAACGGCGGAGCCATCATATCCTTCCGGGCTGAGAACCTTGTTCAAAGCGGTTTGCGCGTTAGCAATCGCCAGCGGGAAAGTGGATTGTCCGGCGGTGAATAAGGACGCGCCATTAACCGAAGTAATCATCGGGGCTAACGCGCCGGGATTGTCAATCTGACTGCGCCGGTCAGCGATTCGCCCGCCCCAACCGCTGAAGACTTGCCGGTCGGCGCGCGCGGATTGATTCTGTGCCACCTGATCAGGGTGTGAAAATAATTGCAGCGGGCGCGGCACGGCTTCGCTGTGAAACTGCGCTCTGGTCGTCGGCGCAATCAGCGTCCCGACATTGGTGATAATCGCCATTTTACCTTGTTCCCAGAGCGGGAAAATGCCGCCGTTGATGCCGCCGGAAACCGTGCCGAGATTCGGATTCAGCCCGTAGCTCAGACCGATGCGCGGAACTTGTATCGGCAACAAATCATTTTGCTGGATTGCCAAGCCTGACGGATTGCGGGCGTTGTAATAAGTTTGATAATTACTCAGTTCCGAATAGTTGTGGTTCGGGACGACGGTGTTGTTGCCGTCGTTGCCGCCTTCCAGAAAGACACAGACCAAAGCGCGGTAATCGCCCGGCGGATTGTCCGTCGCCTCATCGTCTGCTTTCTGGGCTAGAGCCGACATCAAACCGAAATGTCTGACCTGCGTGGCGAGCGCCGCCATTCCCAAACCGCAAACTGATTTTTTCAAAAATTCTCGTCTGTCTTGTTTCATAAACTTTGTTCAAATTTTATTGAGCGTTCAATAGTAAAGGTCTAACTCCAAACCGCGTCATCTCTGCACCTGATATTGCGAAGAAGTGCCGATTAAATAAACCGCCATTCGCGCTCGAAGCAGCGGATTGGCAGGCGGCACAGACAACAGCGCGGTTTTAATCGTCGCTTTGTTTTGCTCTGTCAGCGTGCCGTGCATCATTTTCAAATTCAGCGCGTCGAGCAGCGCGTCGAGCGTCGGATCGGCAATCGCCAACTGCTGCATTTCCGCTAAGTTGATTGCCGTGCCGGTGATCGAATTCTCGCCGGGGCTGATGCCGTTAAAAACGATGGTATTAATAAAATTTATTCGGGCGACTGACGTGCCGGTCGTCATCACGCCGAATTCGGGTCCGTTCAACCCGGGACCGGGAATAATGTAATCGGGCGCGTAATAATTAAAAACCGACGGCGAATAAAACGCGCTTTGTCCCGCCGGCGCGATGATTTGATTGACCCAGCCGTCGCTCGGCTGCTCGCCGTCGGCGGAGCGCACGTCGAACTGCCGGAATAAATTTGTCGCCAGTTGCACCGGTTCGCGGAGTTTCCCGAAATGCGGGTCAGTTTTGACGTTGCCGCGAGCCTCAGGATCAAGCAAAATAGCGCGGACAACTTCGCGCATTTGCGTTGGGCTGGTTCGATGCTCGTTAAAAATGGCGGCGACTCTGCCGACGTAAGCCGGTGTCGGGTCGCTCGTCACCAAATGCTGGATTAAAAAACGGGAGACGAACGGGGCGACGTTCGGATGGTTGTAAATATTGTCGAGAGCCAAAATCAATTCAGCTTCGCCGTTTAATTCCGCCGAGATATTTTGGTTGACCGCATTCGGATAATTAAGCAGTGTTTTGGCGGTCGTGTCGTGATTCGATTGGTTGATGACCATCGGGTCTTTGTAATTCGGCGCGCCCGTCGTGCGGTTCGGACACGCGAGCGTTTCGCACGTCCGCCAACCCGTAAAAACTTTCGTGAAATTATTTACAGTCGCCTGGCTGTAAGTCGGAATTGTTCGGTTATTCGCGTCGAGCTTGGGCGTGCCGTCCTGATTAAGCTGATGGACGCCGATGGTGAAAAGTTGGAGAATCTCGCGGGCGAAATTTTCGTTCGGCTCGTATTTCGTGCTGATCATCATATCGAGATAATTGCCCATTCCCGGATTGAGCGTCATTTCTCGCATCAGCGTTCGATAATTGCCAAAGGCGTTGCGGCTGAGAACCTGATGATAGGCAAACATATGGCTCGCCTGCTGTGTGTCAATGCCGGAGATGACCCACATCTGACTTAACGCCCAGGCGACGCGGTGACGCAGTTGCGCGTTGCCGTAAAACGCTTCTTTGAAAAACCAGTTCTGCACCGGATACATCGTGTAGTGGTCGCGGCGGCAGCCCGGATAGATGTCCGGCGGGTCGCCGGTATTCGGGTTTTCCGAGCCGTTACAATTTCCCGGCTCTCTGGTCGGCATCAGCGAAAATTCCGGGTAAGGAACGGTCGGATATGGCGCTTCGAATTGTTCGGCGAGCCACGTCCGCAGACCGATGCGGCGAATTCTTTTATCGAGTTCCGCCGTCGGTCCGAACGTCGCCTGTTCCATAAACCGTTTGCGGTCGCCCGAATGAATGTAGCCGATTCTTTCCGTCGCATCAGTATTTTGAGAATTTTTTACCGGCTCGTTCGGAAACGGCGACGGTTTCGCTCCCGCGTCGTCTTTTATCGCACCGCCCGTTTTGCCGAAACCCAGGCGCAGCCGATTACTTGCCAGCCCGCGCCACGTCACGCCGATTAAAACGTCGCCTTCAGCGGCGGGCTGTTCATTAAATCCGAGTTCGTCTTTGAGCAAAACGGTCAGTGCCAGAACCCACGGCTGATTGTCCAGCGGTCGGATTTCGAGAACCGGAAAGCGATATTTCCTACCGTTTCCATCTTCGACGTAAACGCGAAAAGCGTTCGCCGGTTCGTTCGCCGCTAAGTTTACATTGGTGATGTAAAGAACGATTTTTGAATTCGGCTCGAATGCGCGGCTTTTTATTTTCGAGAAATTCGCGCGTTTCAACCCGTCACCGACGGTTGCCAAAGCCCGCAGGCTGTTTGGCTCGCTGATTAAAATCGGAGTCGGCGAATCGGGATTCGGATCGGTTTGCGCCGACGCGACCAGCCACGTCAGGCAAATGAACAAACCCGCGCTTAAAATTTGTTTCCAGAGATTTAATTTTTTACTTTTCATCGCTTGTGAAATTTCGCTCTGCGCCCGCGTTTTCAGAATTAATAATAGATATTGGAGTTCGGCATTGTCAGCGGAATATCCGTCGGCAGTCCGAATGCCATTTGGGTTAGAGCCAGGTCGGAACTGCGGATGATATACCAAACGCCGGTTGAGGGACGGAACACGCCGATGTCGGTTTTATTGTCGCCGTCATAATCGCCCGGCACCGGAAAATCGGTATCGAATCCGAAATAAATTTCCCGAACGCTGCCGTCAATGCTTGACCTGATGCGCCACAGGCGGATGCCGTTGATGGTTTTGCTGCCAGCGAAATCGGCGATGCCGTCGCCGTTATAGTCGCCCGGAATCGGATAATCAACATCAAAAGAAAAAGTAATTTCCGGCGCGGTATAAAGCGGCAAAACCGGCGAATGCCAGATTTTGAAAAGGTTTTCGCCCGGATTTGAAAGCCGCTGTTCTAAAATCGCCAAATCAGAAAAACCATCGCCGTTGTAATCGGCGACGGCAGGCGTGATATAAGTCTGCGCGGGCATACATTCGTTGCTGATGTCTTTTTTTAAGGCAAACTCTGAAGTGGCGGGCTTGATATAATATGCCCAGATGAAACACGGCTGGGTCGGGTCTTTAGAAATATCGTAGCGGTCGAAAACGGCTATCTCAGCTCGCCCGTCGTCGAAATAATTGCGGCTGACGATGTTTCCGAACCCGCTGAACTCGGTCGCGCTGTGTCCGCCTGAACTGAAATTTATCCAGAAATGTCTGGCGGTCGGCGATAAATCATTTTCAATCCAGCGAAAAATTCCCGGGTCGGTTTTCCCGTCGCCGTCGTAATCAGCGGGCGTATGAATGTCGTAAGCTCGTCCCCATTGATACGCGAACACCTGATTGTTTTGACTACCGAGCACGTAAAAATACGACGGCGGCAACGGAAAGACGTTACGCTGTCCGGGACGGAAAACAGCGATGTCGGTTTTTCCGTCGCCGTCGAAATCCATTTTGTAACTCGCGTCGGTGGCGTTGACGCTGAAGGTCAAAAAGAGAATAAAAACCGCTGCCGGAAATTTAGTGAAACGCGAAAAAAAATTTCGTCGGTCGTTCATACTTTTATTTTGCCTCAAGAATGCCGGAAGGAAAACTAGATTTTGTGAGCAAAGTTTATAAATTCTCCTCTTGAAAGTCAAGAAATTTACCAGCCGGTAACGTTTCAAATTTCTAAAAAACACCGACTTGCCGTAACATAAATAAAGAGTCAAAAAGTTTATGTCGTATCAAGTTATCGCCCGCAAATGGCGACCGCAAACATTTGAAGAAGTCACCGGACAGGAAGCCATCACGCGCACTTTGCGAAACGCCGTCGAACACGACCGTCTGCATCACGCTTATCTGTTTTCCGGCGCGCGCGGCGTTGGGAAGACCACTACAGCGCGACTGCTCGCCAAGGCGTTAAATTGTCATAAAACTACCGGCAAACCAAATCCGCAGCCGTGCTCGCCCGACGATGCGACGGCTTGCTCGTCGTGCGTGGAGATTTCCGAAAGCCGTTCGATTGACGTGCTGGAATTCGACGCGGCTTCGCACACCGGCGTTGACGACATCCGCGAGATAATTTTAGAAAGCATCAACATCAATCCGGCGCGTGACCGTTACAAAGTTTTCATCATTGACGAAGTTCATATGTTATCGAATTCTTCGTTTAACGCGCTTTTGAAAACTCTGGAAGAACCGCCGCCGCGCGTCGCATTCATAATGGCGACGACCGAGCTGCACAAAGTTCCCGACACGATTTTGTCGCGCTGTCAGGAATTTGAATTTCGCACGATTGCGACGCAGAAAATTTATGACCGGCTGAAAATTATCGCCGATGCCGAAAAAGTCAATATCTCGGTTGACGCGCTGCGCGAAATTGCTCGTTCGGGCGAAGGCTCGATGCGTGACGCGCAATCGAACTTCGATCAAGTGATCAGTTTTTCCGGCGAGCAAATCGAAAGCAAAGATGTCGTCGCCGCGCTTGGTTTGGCGAGTGCGGAAATGCTGACGAAAACCGCCAAAGCCATCGCCGAAAACAAACCTGCCGACGTATTGAATGTCGTGGACGATTTAATCGGGCGCGGTCAGGATTTGCGAAATTTCTGCCGCGATTTATTATCGTTCTTCCGCGATTTGTTAATTTTCAAAATGGCTGGCGACGCGGAACATCTGCTCGACACAGCAGTTTTAAGTCACGACGATTTGCGTGATAATTCCGCGCCGTTTTCGGAAAGCGACTTAATCAGATTTTTCAATTCCCTGTCTGAGACCGAAAGCAAATTGCGCGAAGCAACACAGCCGCGTTACGTTCTGGAAATCGGCTTGGTGAAATTAGTCGAGATGCGCCGCGTCGCGCCGCTTGAAAAAATCTTAGAGCGATTAGCCAATCTGGAAAAAGCGTTAAGCGGCGAGAATTTTTCAATTAAAGATTCGACTCAACAAAAAGCCGCCGACACGAGTATAGAAAAAAAAACTTTAACGGTTGATTTTCCGCTCGACGAAGTTCCCTTTCCGGTTTCCGGCGCGGCGGTTTCAAACGACAATTCTCAAAAACCGACAGCAATTAATGAGGCAAAAGGTAATGCACACTTTGATGAAGTATCGCCTTTCGATGAACCGTCGGCTTTTCCGGCGAAACAAACATCGCCGATAACCGGATTCGTGCCGGATCCGTCATTTGCCGCAAACGCCGCGAAAATTATTGAGTCAATGCCTGTCAAACTGCCGCCGATTTCTTCCGAGGAACTAGAACACATTGACGATGACTGGCTCGATAATGCCTTCGACAGAAAATTGCAGCAACTCGGCGATGATTTAAGCCCGATAAAAAATGCTCCGCAAATTGTCGAACTGCTTTTCAGCGAAAATCAGCAAAACAACTTCACAGCAAAAATCGAAACCGCGAACGGCGGCGCGGCTACGGCTGCCGCACCAGCTAAAAACAAACCGAATTTTATAATTCCCACTTTCGACGATGAAGAAGCGTCAACGGAACTGCCAATCTTGCCGGAAAATCCGACCGAAGAAGATTTGTGGCAATACGCGCACAATCATCCGATGGTCAAAAAGGCTCTCAGAATTTTTCGCGGGAAAATCATTGAAGTAACGAGAGATGAAAAGTGAAAAATAATGTGAATTGCTTCAAAACGAATAGCGCAGGACGAATTGCATACTTCGCGGAGAACCTTGAATGGCGGTAAAGTTTCCGAAGTTTGCCTTAGATTGCGTTGCCGTTTGCGGATCGAGTTCGACCGTGTAATCGCCGGCGTTGATGCTGCCCATTTTTTGCGTGTTCGTGAGATTGAATACTTCCCAGCGAAATTGAAAGCGGTGATTTTCCCAGGGCAAATCGAAAGTTTTTCCGAATCCTAAATCAATTGCCCAATACGAAGGCAGGCGGAAAACATTGCGTTCGCCGGTTTCGCCCGGATAAGCATTGCGAAAACTGCGGTAGGCAAGCGGATTACAGCCGAATAAACTGCCGCCGCGTGTCGGGCAGGTTTCGACATTGGCGGCGCGGGTGGTATAGCTTTGAATTGTCCAATTTGTCGCCCAGCCTTTGTCGAGCGGCGCGGAGATTGGCAAGCCGGAATTAGCACGGAAAATTCCCGTCAATTGCCAGTTGCCTAAGATTAGATTGGCGTATTTTCCGGCGTTGCTGAAAATCGCTTCGCCGCGTCCGATTGGCAATTTGAAGATGGCGTTGGCGTTGACGATATGGCGCATATCGAAATCTGATGCGCTGTATGAATCTTTCTGCCGGAACGGATTGATGATAAATCCGGCTTCATTAAAAACGGTTGTCGCCTGGATGCTCGAACCGTCGTCGGTTGATTTTGAGAAAGTGTAATTGAAATCCATCACGAGCCGCGTTCCGAGTCTTTGGCGCAACGTAAATGTTAAGCCTTGATAATCGGATTTGCCGATTGAACTCCACGCCGCGTAACTGCCGAATTGCGGTTGAAAGAAAATGTGTTGTCCGGGAAAACGGCTCGACAGAACGGACAATCTCTGCTGTGCCGTCGTCCAATCCGCGCCGCTTCCGCAGCCGCCATTGCCTCTGAAAACTAATGAATAGACGGCTTGCGTTTGATTGTAACCAGCCGGACAATTTAACCGCGCAGATAAATCTGCCGGAAACAGATTGGCGAAATAAGAAATTTGCTGAATCTGTAAAACGGGCGTTCCTTGCTGGCGCAAAATTTCCAACTGCGTCGCCGCCGTGTTCCAATCCGTGCCGGATTGCGTGTCAACAAAATTGGCAATCGCCGCCGCGTCGCGCGATTGCAGAAGATTTCTGGCGGCGCGTCCGAGATACGAAAGTGACACGATCAAACCTTTCGGCAAAGTGCGTTCGTAAGTTAAATTCCAACTGTAATTAATCGGCGCGACGAGATTTTCGTCGAATCCGCTGAGGCTTGTCACCGGAGCGTTTGAATTGGCGGCTTGCAGCGGAAAACTCAAAGCGGCGGGAATCACTAAACCCTGAAAATTGCGGATGTTTTGATTAAATTCCGTGAAACGCGGCGCGAGATTGGTAGTTGTCAGAGTTCGTCGCGGAAATTGCTGGACGGTTGAGGAAAAACCCAAGGCGTTTTGGGCTTCGTATCTGACCGCCAAGGTCTGCGCCAGATGATCGTTGGTGACGGCAAAACCGCCGCGTATGACCGATTCGTTATTTCTACCGAAAAGTCTGCCTGAAAAGTTTCCCCCGAAATTCGGCGACCACGCGAGCGCGATTCGCGGCTGAAAATTATTCGTGTCCGTTTTGTAAAGCGGCGATCTGCCGTTTGCTTTGCCGGACAAATCTAAAATAATCGGCTGATTGTAAGGTGTGCCGTTTGCCGCGCCGTTCGCGCGAAGCTGAAAATATTCGTTCAACGCAATATTCGGTTTGACTTCGTAGCCGTCGGCTTCACGAAGCGAACGGCTCAAATCGTAACGCAAACCGGCGGTCATTGTTAAATTCGGCGAAATTTTCCAAACGTCCTGAAAGTAAAAATCCGATTCTGCGGTGCGAAAATCGCGCGTTCGGGAACTTCCCGCCGATTGCAGTGTGCCGTCGCGCTGGTAAATCAATCTCGCGGAATAGGTGGAATAACGCCCGATAATCGCCATCACCGAATTTTGAACGACTGGCAAACTTTCGAAGGGAATTTCAAAACCCGATAAACCATTGGAAATTGTTGCACAGCCGCCTGCAAGCAACACGCAGTTGACCGTCGCCGTATCGAATGAGCGACCGAAAGACAGCAGACGGTTTTGAGCAAACCGGATGTTTGTGCCGAATTGAAAAACGTGCGTTTTCCAAATCATCGAAACATCGTCAGTGATGTTATAAGCGGGCGTAACGGACGCGAAAGTCCGGCTGAAGACGCGCGGCGAATAGATGTTGGTAAAAGAAATTCCGGTTTCGTTTGAATCGCCGGAAAAAGTTAAAGCATCACGGGTCAAACCGAAACGGAAATTGTTAAAGATGCGTTTGGAAATCGTCCAATTATGACCGGCGACAAATCCGAGCGGATGCGCCCAACGCGAAGGCGCGGGCGTGTCGGGAAACTGAGTCGCCCGCGTTTCAAAATCATCAATATAATTGGCGCGGAAAAATATCTGCTGTTTGGCATCGGGATTAAAATCGAGCCTTAGAACGTGCGAGTTTTTCGTGATTTTATTTTCGGCGTTAAAGCGAAAACCGCCCGTATTCAAACCATCACCGATTTCAAAACTATTTGCCGGATAACGCGCGGCGGCGTTCACAAAAACCGCAAGCGCGGCGGAATTGCAGCCGTTGGTTGCGGAAAAAGCGGCTGCGATTTGTGAACAATTTATCGTCGCAATTTGTCCGTTCGTATTGCGAAAACGGACGATGCCTTGTCCTAAATTCGGCAGCGGCACGACGCGCAAAACGGATTCGCCGCGCGTCGTGCGCTCGCCTTCGTAACTGTAAAAAAAGAAAAGGCGGTTTTTAATAATCGCGCCGCCGATTCCCACGCCGAAAACATTTCGGTCAAATTTCGGGCGTTCGAGTCCGGCGCGATTATTAAAAAAATCGTTCGCCGTCCAAGCCGTTCTGCGTCCCGTGAGAAAAATCCCCACGCGCAAATCATTCGTCCCGCTTTTGGTCACGAGCGAAATCTGCGCTCCTGACGAACGCCCTTGCGAAGCGTTGGCGTTAGTCGTTGTCACGCGAAATTCTTGAATCGCTTCGCTGTTCAAACGCAAGACGGGCGCGAAAATATCATTCGTGACGACTTCATTAATATCAATTCCGTCGAGCGTGATATTCGCCTGATCGCTTCTGCCGCCCGCGACATAACCGAATCTCGTCACGCCGGGCTGCAAGGTTAAAATATTGATGACATCACGCGCTTCGGTCGGAAGCTGCGTTACCTGACGTTCATTAAACGGATTGCCAATCGTCGCGTCCTGCGTATTGAGCAGCGATTCGGCGGTGTCGCTTTTTACATTTACTGTTTCGCTGATGTCGC
Source organism: uncultured Pyrinomonadaceae bacterium (assembly GCA_965365505.1). Classification (GTDB taxonomy): domain Bacteria; phylum Acidobacteriota; class Blastocatellia; order Pyrinomonadales; family Pyrinomonadaceae. The sequence continues at coordinate 13,105 of CBDUBY010000044.1, forward strand.
CGATTTCCAAAACGGCGGAAATTTCCGTCGGCGTGTCAACAAGTGCGCGAATTTCGTTTTGTAAGAATTTTTTGAAGCCGTTCATTTCGATTTCCAGACGGTAAACTCCCGGTTGAATCGCCGGAAATGAAAACGTCCCGTTTTCGCGGCTGACGGTAGTGCGCGTAAAACCTTTTTCGGCGTTGGTTAATTTTACAGTTGCGCCGGAAATGATTTGCCTGTTTTGGTCGAAAATTGTTCCGCTGATCGAGGTTGTGCCGGATTGCGCGTTGAGATTTTCAGCGAAAAAAGCGCAAAGCAAAACAATGAGTAAGATTGTTTGGAAATTTATTTCCTGGTGATGGCGATTCATAATTTTTTGTTCGGAGTTCCGCTTTTAGGCGGCTTTTCCGCCAGCGAAGCGCGGCGGTTTTGCCGCCTAAAAGTGGAACTCCGAACGATTATTTCAACCCGACGCGCTTCACAATCGCTTCAAAACGCGGGTCGGAGCGAATCAAATCGTAGCGCGGGCTGATTTTAAGGGTTGTCCATCCCCAACCGCGTTCATTGACGCTGAAAGCCTTCTCCAGAGAAACTATCGCCTTTTCCTTGTCGCCGAGTTCGGCGTAAAGCCCCGACAAATTCCAGTGTGGTTTGCCGTTTTTTTCCTCCGCCAACACTTCTTCAATCTCTCGTTCGGTAATTCCGCGCCAGCCAGATTTGGCGTAGATTTCTTTCCACGATTGGATTTTTTCGGGACTTTCGTCTTTTCTCTGCGGCGCGCGCAAAAACCATTCAAAGGCTTGATCGTTTTCGCCTTTCATTCGGTATGAACCGATGAGCCAGCCGTAAGCGACGCGAAAATTCGCGTCCATTTCGACGGCGAGTTTTGATTCGGCAATCGCTTCGTCGTAACGGCGGGCGTAATATAAAAACTGTCCCAAATTTTTGTGGTTCAAAACCGAAGCCGGTTCGAGGTCAACGGCGGTTTTCGCTTCGGCGATTGCCTCGTCGTGTCGTCCCATCGAAGAAAGATAAAGCGCGAAAAGCCGATGCGCTTTGATCGAATTCGGGTCGAGTTCGACGGCTTTTTTGAAAGCCTTCTCCGCGCCGTCAAAATCCCATTCGTAATTCATCTTCATCTCGCCCATCATCGCGTAGGCTTCCGGCAGATTTTCGTCAATCGCCAGAGCCTTTTCGACGGCGGATTTTTGTTTTAAACGCTTTTCGATGCTATCGCCGCCGAAAGAGGCTGATGCACTATAGGCGTTGGCAAGCTGCGCGTAGGCGAGCGCGTAATTCGGGTCAATGCGGACGGCTTGTTCGAGATACTCGACGGCTTTTTCGGCATCCTTGCGGCTGCGCTTGTCGGTCAACGCTCTGCCTTGCAGATAAAGCCGATACGCTTCTTCGTTCGCGGTGAAACGCTTTGCCGCGACGTTGTTCGTGGTTCGATTTAATCTCGTCAAAAGTTTCTGACTGACGTTCGCCGCAAACGCATCCTGCACGGCGAAGGTGTTGGAAATATTCTGTTCGTCTTTGAATGTTTCCTCAACCGCGCCGTTTGAAACATTTATAAGCTGCGAAGTGATGCGGATTTTGCCGTCGGCGATTTGGTAATTGGAAGCTAAAATGAAATTAACCTGCTGTTCCTTTCCGATGGCGACGGCATCTTTTTTACCATCAACATCGCCTTGCGTCGCGCTCAAAGGTCGGACGGTCAGATTTTTCGCCGAGCTGAGTTTTAAAATCAAAGCGTCAGCCGCGCCGAGTTCATAAAGCGCGTCGCGGTTTTCCGCCGTCAAAGATTTCAGAGGCAAAACGGCGATTGACTGCGGCTCGTTCGGATCGAATGAAGATTTCGATTGCCAATTAAACGACAACATTAAAATCAGAAAAACCGCGCTCGCAAAACCGACGGCGAAAAGCATAATTCTCGTCGTGTTTTTTTGTTTGACGGCGGACGGAGCGGCGGTTGCGGCAGTTGCCGACGGCGCGATTTGAAAGTCGGCGACGGTGTTTTCGGCAGTGATTACTTCAGATGTTTTTTCGGCGGCGATTGTTTCAGGCGCGTCTTCGGCGACAATCGAAAAATCCTGTTTGCCGTTGACGGATTTCGGCGCGGTTGGTTCGTAAATTTCATCAACACCAGCGACAAAGCGATAACCTTTCTTCGCCACCGTTTCGATAAACTTGTTGCCGTTGTCGTCCTCGCCCAAAACTCGGCGAAGCGTGTGAACAATTCGCGGGATATTCGCTTCTTCAACAAACGAATCAGCCCACACCGTTTTTAGCAATTCATCTTTTTCAATCAGATGTCCGCCGCGCTCGACCAGCGCGGCAAGCACGTCGAAAGCCTTCGGCGTGAGCGCGACCGGCTCGCCTTCGTTTAATAATTGACGCTCTCCGACATCGAGCCGAAACGACTTAAACCTATAAAAATGTTTCGCTTCGCCGTTCATTTCGCGCTCGGAGAAATTTAGGAGAAAACTAGGAGAATTTTCCAAAGACATATTGAACTCCCGACATTTACAGTGAATCTCGCACGGTGCAGATACGTCGGTTGTTTAAAGGCTTCGGGTGATTTAGCTAAGAACTCCTGCATTATACAACCGACGTAATTATTGAGCAATGAAAAAGGAGAAGTTTTATGAATCAGTCAAAACTTACGTCAATACGGATTTTAGTCGCCGCCTTTTTTCTTTACGGCTCGATGACGATTTCAACCCAAGCGGCGGGTGATTTGGATTTGACTTTCGGCAACGGCGGCAAAATCGTCACCGCAATATCGCTGCATAGAAATTATGCGCGGCGGGTTCGCGTTCAGCCGGACGGAAAAATTGTTACGCTCGGTCATTCGTGGGGAATAGGGAATTTCCCTTTTAATTTTAACGGTTCGTTTATAACCCGTCATAATCCGAATGGAAGTATTGATACGGGTTTTGGCACGAACGGCGTTATCGCCGGTTATGTTTTTTTAGAAGATTTCGTCATTTTATCAAATGGGAAATTGATGGTTACGGGTTACGGCGAAAGCAGTTTCGCGCTTTATCGCTATAACAGTAACGGGATGACGGATACCGCTTTCGGAAACAACGGCGTTGTTATTACGCAAATCGGTAACGTCATTTCCAACGGGCAGAAAATTATTTTACAGCCCGACGGAAAAGTAGTTGTGTTCGGTTCAACTTATGAGGCTCCCTACAATGGTTCTTTGGCGGTCGCGCGGTATCAAGCGGACGGAACGCTCGACAATAGCTTTGCCGCAAACGGAATTCTGCGGACATCGGTTCCGATGTATACGTTTTATGAAATAATTCAGAACGACACGATAATGGAATTTTTCGGCGATGCGGCGATTCAGCCGGACGGCAAACTGCTTGTCAGCGTCAGCAACTATACTGTTTCTCTTCTTCGCCTCAATGCAGACGGAACATTCGATAACACTTTCGGCACGAACGGCATTGTTTTCACCAGTATTTACGGCTACGAAGACGCGCCGACCGGAATCGCCTTACAGACCGACGGGAAAATTTTAATTAACGGATTATCCGCATTTTTCGGCGATATTTATTACACGGCGATATTACGTTTCAACCTGAATGGAACGCCGGACAATTCTTTCGGCACGAACGGCAAAGTTACGCAAAGCGTTTCACCAACCGTTTCCAAAGGATTAGGCGCGGCTTTATCAATTCAGCGCGATGGAAAAATCTTAATCGCCGGAACAACGGGCAGCGTCTTTGCCTTATCGCGCTATAACATCAATGGCGTAATTGATAATTCATTCGGCACGAACGGTATTCTCACAACGCCAATCGGCAACACGGCGGGAATTAACACGATTTTTTCCTTAGCCTTCCAACCGGACGGCAAGCTCGTCGCCGCCGGAAGCGTGAAGAACTCCGACGGCTCTTACAATCTCGGCTTAGTCCGCTATCTACCCGATGCAGCAAATCGGACACTTTTTGATTACGACGGCGACGGACGCGCCGATTTATCGGTTTTCCGTCCATCAGATCGAACCTGGTATCTCAATCGTTCGCAATCCGGTTTCTCCGCTACGCAGTTCGGATTAGCAACTGACAAACTCACGCCCGCCGATTACGACGGTGACGGCAAAACCGACATTGCCGTTTTCCGCGACGGCTTTTGGTATTGGCTGGGCAGTTCCAACAATCAATTCAATGCCGTTCGATTCGGGCAAGCGGACGACGTTCCCGTTCCAGCCGATTTCACCGGCGACGGACGCGCCGAACTTGCCGTTTTTCGCAGCGGAACTTGGCATATATTCGATTTGGCAAACAATCAACTTCAATCCACACAATTCGGTAATGCATCCGACAAACCTGTCGCGGCTGATTACGACGGCGATGGCAAGGCTGATATTGCGGTTGCCCGGCAAACGGGCGGCACAAGCACTTGGTATGTTCTGGGTTCGGCGCAGGGATTTTATGGCTTACAGTTCGGAAATGACACAGACAAATTAGTTCCTTCTGATTATGACGGCGACGGCAAAACCGACATCGCTGTTTTCCGTTCGTCAGAGGGAAACTGGTATATCCGGCAGAGTGCTTCAGGCAATTTTCAAACGGTTAATTGGGGTTTGGCAACCGACGCGCTTGTTCCGGCGGATTACGACGGTGATGGCAAGGCTGATGTCGCTGTTTTTCGCGGCGGAATTTGGTATATCCGCCAAACAACGGGCGGAATCAATTACGCCTATTTTGGTTCGGGCGGCGACGCGCCGACGAACCAAATTCAATAAATTGAGCGATCAATTTTCACAAACAAAATCAATGTTTTGCAGCAAACGCCAAAGGAGAAAATTTTATGAAAAGCAAAAAATCATCGTTATTCACCATCGCCGCGTTTTTTTTATGCGCCGCTGTTGCGGCAAACGCGCAGGATTTTTATGAGCTGAACGCCGCGCCGCAAGAAACGCAGACAAAATTCGATTTCGCCGATGCGCCGCAAATCAATGTTGCCACCGCCGAAGAGCTTTACACGGCGGTTAATAATTCGGCGAACACGGGCAATCAAATTGTTTTGGCGGCGGGCGTTTATTCGCTTTCGGTCAACGATCCGGGCGGCGCGGCGCGTCCGAACGGCGGGCGGCTCGAATTGCAGGAAAATATGTCGCTAAGAGGCGTTGCCGGGAATCGCGGCGCGGTCGTGATTGATGCCGCCAATTTGCCGACGGCTTCATACGCCGGAACTGCGCCGGTTACGAATACGGGCGCAATCCGCACGGGCAAGGGAAGCAATTCGGTTGAATGGCTGACGATCAGAAATGCCGTCAGCGGCGGCGCGGGAATTATTGTTCATTTGAATGCGCCGGGCGGCGCGGCTTACGTTCGCATCGCGCATTGCGTTTCAACCGGCAATTCGCGCGGAGTTGACGTTCGCAATGTCGGAAATTCCGCCACCGGATATGTTCTGGAAACTGAGTTTGTTGATAACGATTTTTACAGCAATCGAATTTCGACCGCGCAAGGCTTGCGAATCATCAACTCGGGAGGCGCGGACAACAGTGTGATTACCGCTTATCTGAGCGGCAATCGGATTTTTGATAACAACCAGGGCTTGCTCGTCGAAAATCTCGGCTCGACCAACGGCGGCATCATTTCGGTTTATTCGTCCGGCGACCGCTTTTACGAAAACGGCGGCGGCGCGACCATCGGTGCCGCTTTCGGTCCGACGAATAACAGCACGGTCAATTTCACGGCAATCGGCTCGGCTTTTGAAAACAATAACGGTTTTACCGATTTATATCGCGGCGGTCTGAATGTTGCCGGCAGCGTGAGCTTTCAAACGCCGAACGGAGGCTCGAACAATACGGCAAACGTCTTCTTGCGGAACTGCCGATTTGCCAACAATCAAGTCGCCGACCTTGCGGCTTACGGCGCGAGTTCGCTGCCCGTCTCCATCGGTGCTTCGGGAACAAACAACCGCGCCAACGTCAGATTATTCGGCACGCTAACATCGAACGTCGTGACCGCCGACAGCGACCCCGTGAATCCCGCCGGAATGAATTCCGCCAGACTCGTTCGCAATTCGGTAACGCCGACCTTCGATTTCGACGGCGACGGACGCGCCGATTTATCGGTCTTCCGACCATCGAACGGCTTCTGGTATCTCAACCGCAGTCGAAGTGGATTCAATGCTGTTCAGTTCGGTATTTCAACCGATAAATTAGTTCCTGCCGATTACGACGGCGACGGCAAAACCGACATCGCTGTTTTCCGCGATGGTGTCTGGTATTGGATCAACAGTTCCAACGGTAGTTTTCAACGCGCCCAATTCGGGCAAGCCGGAGATATTACCGTTCCCGCCGATTATACCGGCGACGGACGCGCTGAGATTGCCGTCTTCCGTTCAGGTGGTTGGCACACGCTCAATCTTTCCAATAATCAATTTCAATCAACACAATTCGGAGTGGAAACGGATAAACCTGTTGTCGCCGATTATGACGGCGACGGCAAAGCTGACATTGCCGTTGTCCGGCGATCCGGTGGTTTTAGCATTTGGTATGTGTCGGGTTCGAGTCGCGGATTTTACGGTTTTCAATTTGGAAATGATACGGATATACCCGTTCCGGCAGATTACGACGGCGACGGTAAAACCGATTTCGCCGTCGTTCGTAATTTACGGTGGCATATTTGGGGCAGCGCCACAAATAGTCTGCAAACAATTATTTGGAATGTTGAGAGCGACGCGCTTGTTCCGGCGGATTACGACGGCGACGGCAAAACGGACGTAGCGACATTCAGCGACGGAGTTTGGTCTATCAGACAGACGAATAAAGGAAATACTTTCGTCTTATTCGGTTTTGGTAGCGACGAACCGACCAATCGAGTTCAATGAGTTGAGAAATCATTTTTAACAAATACGACCGGCGTTTTGTATCAAACGCCAAGAGGAGAATATTAATGAAAAACAAAAAATTATCTTTATTTATCATCGCTGCATTCCTGTTCTGCGCTGCGCTTTCGGCAAACGCCCAAAAAATCGAAGAACAAAACCTCGTGCCGGGTGAAGACGTAATTTTGCAGTGGAATCGCGTTCTGACGCAAACCATCGCCACGCCCGGAGCGCAGCCAGCGACGATTTTATCGCAAAGGAGTTTTGCGATGATGCACCTGGCGATGTTCGATGCGGTCAATTCGATTGACGGCACTTACAAGCCTTATTTGACCGATGCCCGCCGACCGTTCGGAGCTTCGATAAAAGCTGCCGCCGCGTATGCCGCGCACGACGTTCTGGCGAGTCTATACCCTAATCAGCAGTCAATTTTCACGACGGAATTAGCGGATTCGCTAGTCGGGATTCCGTTGTTCCAAGCCCAGCGCGGTAAAGCCGTCGGTCAAATTGTCGCGCAAAGAATGCTGGCGGCTCGCGCGAACGACGGCTGGACTGCTCCGCTGCCGCCATACGTTTTGCCGACTACGCCGGGAAATTGGCAGCCGACTCCGCCCGCCAATGCCGCCGCCGCTTTTACACAATTTCCGGCAGTTCTGCCGTTTGCGATGTCGCAAGCCACGCAATTTTTGCCCGCGCCGCCGCCCGCTTTAACGAGCGCTGAATACGCGGCGGATTTTAATGAAGAAAAAGAACTCGGATCGGCGACCAGCACGACGCGCACGCCCGACCAGACTCTGACCGCGCAGTTGTGGGCGAGCGGTCCCGTCGCCGATTCGCGTTACACTAATCTCGCTCGCAGTCTGGCTTTGAGCCGCAATCTTTCGACCGTGCAAAACGCCCGCCTGTTCGCGCTGCTCTATCTTTCCTCGCACGACACGCTGCAAACGACATTCACAAGCAAATACACTTATGGTTTATGGCGACCCGTGACGGCGATTCGCCGCGCCGATGAAGACGGCAACCCGAACACCGTTTCCGACCCGAATTGGACTTCGCTGATTGCCACGCCGCCGTATCCAACTTACGCGGGCAACGCCGCCGCCGCCAGCGCATCGCTCGCCACTACGCTCGCGCTGTTTTTCGGACGCGACGACATCGAATTTCAAATCAACTTCGGCGGCACGCCAAATGTCATCAGAAACTACCGAAGTTTTTCGGCGTTAAATACGGAAGTCGCCCGCAGCCGTGTTTACGGCGGAATTCATTTTAATTTCGATAATCAGGCGGGACAATCCGCCGGACGCAACGTCGCCAATTATGTTTTTATGAATTTCCTGACCGCGCGCCGTTGCGATTTTTAAGTCGCATCTGCAAAGTTCGGGCGAGTAGAGCGGTTTGTGGTGAGAAGCAAGATGTGAGTGTTAGAAAAATAATTTTGATTTCTTACCTCTTGCTTCTCAGTGAAATTTTTCGGAACTAAAAAAGAATCGCCGCGTATAAAAAAGCGGAGGTAATTTTCTAATATGCGAGAACCATTAATAGCCGGCGTTTTAAGTCTTTTAATTCCCGGAGTCGGACAGATGTATAACGGGCGAATAATTATCGGCATAATTTGGCTGGTGTTGACGGGCGTTTCGTGGATTGGCTCGGTTGGCACTTTGGGTTGGGTCGTCCACCTGATTTGCGCGTGGTGTGCTTACAGCTACG
>CBDUBY010000045.1:0-21539 GCA_965365505.1 uncultured Pyrinomonadaceae bacterium
GAAAAATCTAATTTTATACGCGCCGGATTTGCGGCGGAAAAATTTTATCAAGTTAAAAACGCTGTGACGATTGGCGCGGATTTGCCGGAGAACTTTTCAGGCGAACAACAGGAAACGCCGGAAACTTTTCGGCTGCTTTTCGTGTCGCGTTTTATTGAAACGAAAGGCTTGATCGAAACGATTCGCGCTTGCTCGATACTCAAAAAGCGCAGTGTTAAATTCGTTTTGAATTGCGTCGGCGACGGTGAAACGCGCGCTGCCGCCGAAAGCGAAACGGAAAGTCTTGGCTTGCAGAACGAAGTGAAATTTACGGGCTATATTCCCGAAACGGAAGTCACGGATTACTTTTTAAACTCGGACGCTTTCGTTTTTCCGACGCGCCACGCCGAAGGTTTTCCGATGGTTTTATTTAAAGCCGCCGTAGTCGGGCTGCCGATTGTCACAACACAAGTTCGCGCGGCGGCAGATTATTTAAAGGAAAATGAAAATTGTTTGTTCTCGACACAAAACCCGAACGACATCGCCGAAAAGATCATCGAAATAATTGATAATAAATTTTTGCGCGCGACGATGAGCGCGAACAATTTAGAATTCGGCAGAACGCTTGCGCCGGAAAACATCGCGTCGGAATTTATAGAAATTTATCAGGACATTTTGCAAAAGAATCTTAAATCGTAATGTGCGGAATCGCAGGCTTAATTTCACAGAATCCGGAACGGCGCATCGCGGCGATGCTCGAATCAATCGAGCATCGCGGGCGCGACGATCAAGGCGTGTTTGTTTCGCCGCCATTTGGAAATCAGGAGTTGGAATGTTGTTTGGGTCATCGGCGATTGTCAATTATTGACACGAGTGCTGCCGGACACCAGCCGTTTTTTTCTGAGGATCGGCGTTTCGCGCTGACTTACAACGGCGAGATTTACAATTATCTCGAAGTGAAAAAGGAACTCGAAGCGAAAGGTTATCAATTTAAAACGACGTGCGACACCGAAGTTTTAATCAACGCTTTCGCCGAATGGAACGTCGGCTGTTTGGAAAAACTCAACGGAATGTTCGCGTTCGCCGTTTGGGATGAGCAGGAGAAAACCTTGACGCTCGTGCGCGACCGCGCCGGAATTAAGCCGCTTTATTACGCGAAGATTGGCGATAAATTTGTTTTCGCCTCGGAGATAAAAGCGATTCTGGCGGCGAAAATTTTCAAAGCCGAATTAGACCTCGAAGGTTTCAATCAATTTCTGACTTTCCTGTGGACGGTTCCGCCGCACACGCTTTTTAAAAACGTCTATCAATTGCTGCCCGCGCATTTTCTCGTTTGGCGCAATGGTGAAATCGAAATCAACGAATGGTGGGATTTGAATTTCGACGCGGAAGAAAAAAATGCGGACGAAAATCTGTGGCGCGAACGAGTTTTAGAAACGCTCGACCGCGTGGTGAAAATGGAAATGCTGGCGGCTGACGTTCCGCTCGGAGCGTTTCTTTCCGGCGGCGTTGATTCGTCGTCAATCGTCGCACTGATGACGAAACATGCCGCGACGGTTTCGACTTATACGACCGGTATCTCGCAAGAAGATTTGAGTTTCGATATTATTCCCGACGACGTTGAATGGTCGCGCAAGGTAGCAAAAATTTTGCCGGTTGATTATCACGAAACTTTGCTCAAACCGGATTTGACCGAGCTTTTGCCGAAGCTCGTTTATCACATGGACGCGCCGGTTATTGATATGGCGATTCCTTCGTTTTTGCTTTCCGAGCAAGCCAGAACGACGCAGAAAGTGATGCTTTCGGGAATGGGCGGTGACGAAGTTTTCGCCGGTTATCCGCGTCAGATGGCGATGAAGTTGGCGGGCGCGACTGATTTTATTCCGTCTGCCGTTCGCCGTCCGCTGATGCACAGTTTGGATAAAATGCTTTACGGCGGCGTTCAGGGAAAACTAACCGCGCCGCTGCGGAACGCGAAAAAATTTGCGAGAAGCGCGGCGATGGATTTTGAAAATCGTTATCTCGGTTTCGGAACTTATTACACCGATGCGCAGAAATCGCGCCTTTATTCGACCGATTTGCGCGGTTCGATGAACGATTTTGACGCTTACCGTTATCATCAAAATTATTTTGAGAAATCTCGAAACGCTTCGCCGCTGAACCGCCTGCTGTATGTGGATTTCAAAACTTTTATGCCTGCGCTGAATTTGGACACGACCGACAAAACTTCGATGGCGGCGAATCTCGAAGCGCGCGTTCCGTTTTTAAATCACGAACTCGTCACGCTCACCGAGCGTTTGCCGACCGATTTAAAAATCAAAGGTTTGAAACGCAAGTATATTTTGAAGCGAGCGGCGGAACAATTGCTTCCGAAGGAAATCGTCTGGCGCAAAAAAGCCGGATTCAGCGCGCCCGTGCGGTCGTGGCTGCGCGGCGCGTTAAAGCCGATGATCGCTGATTTGCTGTCGGAAGAAACCATTCGTCGGCGCGGACTTTTCGATTACGCCGAAGTTCGCCGCATCATAGATTTGAACGACGCGGGACGCGAAGATTTTAATTTGCAGGTGTTTCAACTGCTGACGTTTGAAATTTGGATGCGCGAGTTTTTGGATTAGTTTTGATTAATGATTCCAGATTTTATCGAAAACAGTTTCGCCCGACTCGAAGCCTTTTGCCGCGCCGAAGGCTACCAAGGTTTTGACCCGTTCGACGGTTTGAACAGCCGTCTTTTTCAAAGCGTTCCGGTTATCAAAAACACGGCGGCGGCTCGTCTCGTTCTTATCCAACTCGTCAAACGCAGCCCGGCAAATTTCCGGCGACTGCTTTTGATTGACAAAGATTATAACCCGAAAGGGCTCGCGTTATTTCTGTCGGGCTATTCGAATCTTTACAAAAAAAATAAAAATCCCGATACGCTCGAAACGATAAAATTTCTTGCCGGCAAGCTCATCGAATTGCGCTCGGAAAATGTTTCGGGAAGCGGTTGGGGTTACAATTTCGATTGGCAGGCGCGTGCGTTTTTTCAGCCGCGCCGCACGCCGACCGTCGTAGCGACGACTTACGCGGCGTGCGCGCTGCTCGATGCTTACGCGGCGACGCACGACGCGCGTTTTTTGGAAACGGCGGTGGACGCGAAAAATTTCGTTCTCAAAGATTTGAATCGAAGCGTTGATGCGGCGGGCGATTTCGCTTTTTCGTATTCGCCGATGGACGAAACGCAAATCTTCAACGCTTCGCTACTTGGCACGCGGCTGCTGTCGAGAATTTATTCGCACACGAAAGAAACCCAACTCATCAAAGCCGCCAAAAAGTCCGCCGCGTTCTGCGCGAAACACCAACGCGCCGACGGCTCGTGGAGTTACGGAACGCTTCCCTTTCACAGTTGGATTGATAATTTTCACACGGGCTATAATTTGGAATGTCTCGAAAGTTACCGGCAAGCGTCGGGCGATACGAGTTTCGATGCGGCGATTGAAACGGGTTTCGCTTTTTACGTTGAAAACTTTTTCACGGCGGAAGGAATCCCGAAATATTACAACAATTCGGTTTTTCCCGTTGACCCGCACAACACGGCGCAGTTGATTATCACCTTGTCGCGGCTGAATAAATTCGGCGAATATCGTGAACTTGCCGACCTGGTTTTGCGTTGGACGATTGAGAATATGCAGGACGAACAAGGATTTTTTTATTATCAGCAAACGAGGCGTTTCACCAATCGCATCGCGTATATGCGCTGGACGCAGGCGTGGATGTTTTACGCGCTGACCGAATATATTAAACAAGCGGAATAAGCCGCAAACGCCGTTCGGTTGTATAATCAAAACGCACGAGACAACGGCAAAAAAATCCAGGTCGCAGATGAAATTTATCACCATTCCATTCAAAATCGAAGGCACGCACGGCGGCTTTTCAATCGTGAACGGTATGGCGAAAGTTTCGCGCGCCGGAGTTGTTTTAGAATTCGAGGCGAAGATTTTCGGAATGATGAAAACCGGCATTAAGGAAGTACGCGTCGCTTTGAACGAAATCGAAGAAGCGCGAACCAAACGGCGCTTTTTCCGGCACACGCTCGAAATCTGGCTGAACAATTTCAAAACATTGAGCGAAATTCCAAACAAAGACGGCAGAATAATTCTGCAAATCTCGAAAGATGACCGCCCGCGCGCCGCCGAAGCGATAAGAATTCTATACAGCGCAAAAAGCGAATCGGACGCGCTGGAGATTTTGAGTTCGCCGGTCAGCCGTCTGTTTAGTGATGAGGCAGAAACTCTAAAATCAAACGACGAATGATTTGTTGACAATGAACGATAGAAAAACCAAACCACAACTTATCAGCGTTCCGTTCACCGCTTCGAGCGGCAACGGGATGACCGAATACAACGGCATCGCAAAGTTTTCGCCCGCCGGCATTGTGGTCGAATTTGAATCTAAATTACTCGGCTTAGTCGGCGGCGAAGTTAAAGAAGTGCGCGTCGCTTTGGAGGAAATTTTAGACATTAAATTCCGCAGAGGCGTTTATAAATTTTTCGCGCAAATTCAAATCAGACTAAATAATTTCACGAAACTCAGCCAACTGCCCAACTACAGCGGCAAAGTAAAACTAAAAATCAAACGCGAAGATTTTGAACTCGCCGAACGCGCCGTCGAGCAGACTTTGCAGTATTTTAACGGCGAGAAGGAGCTGTTGTCTTTAGAAGAAAGCGGCGAAACGAACGAGTCATTGCCCGCACAAGTTTCGGTTAACGAATTGTTCGACACCGAAAAATTAAAAACAGATGACGCTGCACGGCAGACAAAAAAAATCGGTAAAAATACCGACACGCATTGAGACGACAACGCGGCGTTTGTAAAGCGATAAACAATCAAAAATTGCGGGAGCATTTAACGTTATGTTGAATGTTCCCGCGATTTTTGATTGGCGATTAAACGAATATTATTTGCCCATAATCGTATCTTTGATGTTTTCCAAAACGCCGCCGTCGTTTGCGTTGGGATTATTTCCCGCGCCCGGCTGCGTTTCGTCCATTTGTTTCTTGTGCATCGCGGCGCGCGCGCGTCCGGCTTTGAGGTCTTGCGTTTGCGCGTAGCCTTCGGGAATCGGCGGCGCGAGCTGCGGTTCCTGTCCGAGCGGCTTAATGTTAATGAGCGAAAATTCGCCGTTGCCGTCGAGCGTCGGACCGCTGGTGAAACGTCCTTCGGGAACGCGCGTGCCTTCGACGCCGGTCGCGAAATAAGCGTAGCTGAATTCCTGCGCTTCCTTTGATTGCGGGAAGCTGTTCGGAATCGGCAGAACTTTTTCGTAACCGCCGAGTTCCTCGATCACGGCGAGCCATTGCTGTTGGTGCATCGCGTTTCTGGCAATCAGAAACGAAAGCATATCTTTCATTCCCGCATCGTCGGTCGCCGCCGCGAATTTAAAGAAACACGGCGTAACATTTGAAGAAGCGGAAACGGTTTTCTCAGACCTGCTTTCATTAACCATTCCTGACCCAAAACACTTGGCAGAAGAAAATCGTTTTATCATCACGGAATTTTCTAATAAACAGCGACAATTAGTTATCGCGCACACCGACCGAGGTGATAAAATCAGAATCATCAGCGCAAGATTGGCAACGCCGGGCGAGAAAAGAAAATATGAACAAGAAAATTGAAGACGACGAAATGCTCGATGAATATGATTTCACAGGCGGAGTTCACGGAAAATACGTTGGCAGCTTAACAAAAGGAAAAAATAATATCACTCTCGAACCTGATGTCGCGGAAGTTTTTACCGATTCCGAATCAGTTAATCAGGCATTGCGCGGTTTACTGCCGATCATTCAGAAACAGGCGGAGAAAGTTCATCATCAATAATGGGAACAACAACTAACAGGAAACAAAAGGCGCAACTTTAATTGAAGCAATTAGGCAAGGCATTTACGAAGAGACGAGCCGGGACAAAACCGTGTTCGTCATCGGCGCGTTTAAATTGATGTATAATTCTTGAGAAAAAGGAGAGAGGAAAATGCAGACGGTTTCGCTTGAAATTCCAGCCACAACTTTTGCTGCGCTCGGCGAATCGCCCGACGAATTCGTCAGTGAAATGCGAATTGCCGCAGCGGTTAAATGGTATGAACTCGGCAGACTCTCGCAGGGCAAAGCCGCCGAAGTCGCCGGTCTATCGCGCTCGGCTTTTATTGACGCGCTTTCACGCTTTAAGGTTTCGCCGATTCAAATTTCTACTGAAGAAATGGCAAGGGAATTAATTGATGCGGATTGAAAAAGTCGTTATCAATGCCTCGCCGTTTATATTACTTTGCAAAAGCGGACTGGCTGAGCTTCTGTCTGGACTTTTTTCGGAGATTTATATGCCGGAAAGAGTTTCGATAGAGATTATTGACGGATACGACCTTGCAACCGAAAAATTATACGATTATGAAGAAACCTGGATTATTCGGTGTCTGCCGTCTGTTGCCGAAGAGGTTTTAGTCTGGAATTTAGGCGACGGCGAAACGGATGTTCTGAGTTGGGCATTTTGGAACAAAGATACTACAGCTTTAGTTGATGACAGAGCAGCGCGAAAGTGTGCTGAAACATTAAGTATCAAAACTTTGGGAACAGGCGGAATTTTGGTTTTAGCGAAAAAACGCGGCTTGATCAAAAAAGTTTCGCCTGAATTGAAAAAGCTACAAGTTGCAGGACTTTGGATTTCAGACGAAATTGTTGAATTAATTCTCAAACAGGCGAACGAATTATAAAAAATGGCAGCAAAACAGGAAGCAAAAGGCTTGACGCTTATCGAAGCAATCAGGCAAGGCATTCACGAGGAAATGTCGAAAGACGAAACCGTATTCGTTATCGGCGAAGACATCGGCGCATACGGCGGCGCGTTTAAATTGACCGAAGGTTTTATTGATGAATTCGGTGCGGAGCGAATGATTGACACGCCGATTAGTGAGGCAGCGATTGTCGGCGCGGCTTGCGGCGCGGCGTTGATGGGAATGAAGCCGATTGCCGAATTTCAGTTTATTGATTTCGTATCGTGCGGTTTCGATATGCTGACGAATTACGCGGCGAAATCGCGTTATCGCGGCTGCGGTTCGATTCAAGCCGTCTTTCGCGGTCCGTGCGGTTCGGGCGTGCGCGGCGGACCGTTTCATTCGTTGAACGCCGAATCGTTTTTCTTAAACACGGCGGGCTTGAAAATGGTCGAGCCTTCGACGGCTTACGACGCGAAGGGTTTAATCAAAGCGGCGATTCGTGATCCTGACCCGGTTTTGTTTTTTGAACACAAGAAACTTTACCGTCTGCCGCGACTGCGCGAAGAATTACCGACGACAGATTACATCGTCGAAATCGGAAAGGCGAGAACCGCGCGGAAAGGCAAAGATTTATCAATCATCACGTTCGGCGCGCAGGTTTTGAACGCGCTCGATGCGGCGGACGTTTTGGAACGAGAAGACGGCTTGCAGGTTGAAGTAATAGATTTGCG
Source organism: uncultured Pyrinomonadaceae bacterium (assembly GCA_965365505.1). Lineage (GTDB taxonomy): Bacteria > Acidobacteriota > Blastocatellia > Pyrinomonadales > Pyrinomonadaceae. Next base: position 7,451 of record CBDUBY010000045.1, read on the forward strand.
CTCGCTCGCGCCGCTTGATAAGGACGCGATTCTAAATACCGTCAAGAAAACGAACCGCGCGATGGTTCTGCACGAATCTTCGCTGACCGGCGGCATCGGCGGCGAGATTTCCGCCATCATAGCCGAAGAAGCCTTTGAATGGCTCGACGCTCCTGTCATTCGCGTCGCTTCGATTGACGCGCCCGTGCCGTTCGCGCCGCAGATGGAGGATTATTTTCTGCCACAGGTTTCGGAAATCGTCCAGGCGGCGCGCCGCCTGGCGATATATTAAAGTTATGGAAAAACCAGCACGTCACCCGTTAAATGCCGAAGGTGATTTTTTTGTTGAATATGATATGTGTATGGCGTGTGATGCTCCTCGTTCTGAAGCACCAGAATTAATGGATTATGACGAAAATATGCATTGTTATTTCAAACGTCAACCGCAAACGGCAGAGGAGCTTGAACACGCAATTAATGCGGTGCGAGTTTCTTGTATTGAGGCAGTGCTCTATGAGGGTGACGACCCGGAGATTTCCAAGCGGGTAAAAACCTTTCCCTGTATGAACCGCGTTGAAGAATCACCGACTTTTCGGCAACGTTTTATTGATAAATTTTTGAAACATTTTCGTTAAATAATTTACTTTTAAGTCTTGTTGTCAACGTAAGATTATTTTCTGCCCCAAGTCGCCGAGATTGTCGAAGCGGCGCGGCGTCTGACAGCGTATTGAAAATCGCCTGAATACAAAGTTCGATTGCTCGTGGTGAAAATGGTGCAGAATGATAGTGAACATTTATCATTTCTAATTCGTTAATTTGCTTCAACCGAGTTCAGCAGGTAAATTTTCGATACCAAAAAGATTTATGTTTTGTCCGAAATGCGGTAAAGCCGAGCAGCAAGCGAATACTTTTTGCCGATATTGCGGCACATTTTTGCCCGATTTCGACAAACTTGAGAGCAAAGTAATAACGCCTGAGCAACATTTTAGGGTCAACACTACTTTGAACATAATGACGGCAGTTGTCAGCTTGGCGTTAGTGATTACGCTTCATCTAATGTTTACCGGCAAAGACAGCACTTCGTTTATCATTTATCTGACGATAGGTTTTTTGACTGCGATTTTCTTTTGGCAAGCGCAGGTGATTTGGCGAACATTGCAGTTGAAAAAACAATTTCCAGGCTTGAACAGAAAGAACGAAAATCAGACCATCGAAAAAACGCCATCCTTGGAAACTATAAACACGAGAGAATTATTAAAGGAAGCTGATTTAAGCACTGTTGTTTCACCGAGCATTATTGAAAACACGCCGAAGAAAAAAATATATCGTAAGTCATCTTAAATCCATGCAAGGATTTTCAAATGACAAAAAACTTTGAAAATAGCGGCGCAATCGAACAATTAAATGCAGAAACACGAACGAGGCAAGTGTGTTCTCATCTCGTTCGTGTTTCTGCATTCTGTCTTCTGAGATAGCTCAAACCACCCTGCTAACTGTCTAAATATATTTTCAAACTTCGCAGTGTGAAGCATCGAAAATCAGCCAACCGATTCGGCTTGAATCTCAACTAAAGTTGAAAAATAAGCCGGCGCGGGCGCGATGATGATTTTTCTAATTTCCCTTTTTAATTTATAGTCTTTAAATAATTCATGGCATTCGACAGTTCAAATCAAACTTTTGATCAGCACGACCTTTTGACTTTGGCAGCGGATAAAATCAATCCGCTGCCGCGTTCAGTCGTTCGCGGCGCAGATTATTTGTTGCTCGACGGCAATTGGCGGTTCACGCTCGACGTAGAAAACGAAGGGCTGAAGAAAAAATGGTTCGTCAAACATTCTTACGCGATGACGGCGAATTTTCCCGGCTCGATTGAATCGTATTTCGCCGCCGTGCAGGACATCAAAGGCGAATCGAATTTATACGCGACGAGCGACGAAGTGATTGCGTGGTATGAGCGCGATTTTACCGTTCCCGAAGAATGGATTCAGAGCGGGAAATTGACGCAGTTGACTTTCGGCGCGTGCGGTTACGAAACGCGCGTGTGGCTGAACGGCTCGTTGCTCCGAACCATCGAGGGCGAAAAGACGCACTTCGGCGAATACACTTCTTTTTCATACGAACTGCCGCCGGAATTATTGCTGCCCGTCAACCGTTTGACGATTCGCGTCGTGGACACGATTGACGCGGAGATTCCGCGCGGCAAACAGGCTTCGAGAGTTTATAAACAAGGCGGCATCTGGTATCAGACGATTTCCGGCGCGGTGCGCTCGGTTTGGATTGAGCCGGTCGGACGCAACCGGTTGCGCTCGCGGCTCGGCGTGTTGAGCAGTTTACGCGACCGTCTGGTTGAATTCGATTTTACGACGCGCCTGCACGATGCCGGTCAATATCAGTTGCGGCTGACCGTCACGCCGCGCGGCGACAAGGCGGATAAATCCGAGCCGTTCACGGCGCAATTCGATTTGCGGCTGGAGGCGGGCGAAAGCGTGCGGCGCGTTCCCTTAAATATGCCGGACGCGAAATTTTGGTCGCCTGCTTCGCCGAATCTTTATCATTTAAGAGCGGAACTCGTCGCGCCGGACGAATCAATTGCAGGCATTGAAACGCATTTCGGTTTGCGGAAAATCGAAGCTCGCGGACGGCACGTTTATCTGAACAACGAGCCGACGTATCTGGACGGAATTCTTTATCAACCCGGCATCTCGACGTTCGAGGAAATGCGGCGGCATTTTTACGCAATGAAACGCTTAGGCTGCAATCTCGCCCGCGTTCACATCGCCGGCATTGACCCGCGCATTTACGATCTGGCGGACGAAATCGGCTTGATGCTGTGGGTCGAAGTTCCGTCGCCGCACAGTTCGACGCAGCGCAGCCGGAAAATTCACCGCGCGGAGCTGGAGCGAATGCTCGTTTTCATCGGGTCGCATCCGTCAATTGTGATCTTAAGTTTATATAACGAAGATTGGGGCGCGGAAGATATTAAAACCAATGCCGAAACGCGCCGGTATATTTCTGAAACTTTCGATTATCTGCGGCTGAATTATCCGCAGCTTTTAATTGTGGACAATGACGGGTGGAATCACGTTTCGCGTGAAGGACGGCTCAGTTCGCATCTGCTGACGGCGCACGTCTACACTACATCGCCGTCGGGTTGGGTGTCGGCTCTCGAACGGCTGGCGGCTGGCGAAACGCACGGCGTGACGGCTGAACCGATGGTCGTGGGCGACGAGTATTTTTATCGCGGGCAAACACCGCTCATCATCAGCGAATGGGGCGGATTCGGTTTCTCGAATTACGGCGGACCCGACGAAGCCGAGGGCAGACACCGCTTGATTCAATTGTTTAAGGATGAAATGCGCCGCCATTCAATCGCGGGCGATGTCTATACGCAGGCGACGAGTATCGAAGATGAAGTCAACGGCATTATCGAGCCGGAAAGCGGAAAGCTGCTCGTTCCGGCGGGCTTGCTTGAGAGCAAGCGGTCGTTTGACGAATGAAACATTTAGGAAAATTTACGGCTTTAATAAATTTTATGAAAAATAATTATCTGCGTTCGAGCTTGCTTTTACTGCTGCTCCTTGTTTTTCCCGTTTTCGTCCTCGCGCAGTCGCTCGACGAAAGACTCAAAGAGATTGACGCTTACGCCGAAAAAACGCGCTCCGATTGGAACGTGCCGGGAATGGCGATTGCGATTGTCAAAGACGACAAAGTTGTGTTCGCCAAAGGCTACGGCGTGCGCGAATTAGGTAAGAGCGAACAGGTTGACGAAAATACTTTGTTTGCGATTGCCTCAAATTCAAAGGCTTTTACGACGGCGAGCTTAGCGATTTTAGTTGATGAAAAAAAATTGAATTGGGACGACAAGGTGGTAAAGTATCTGCCCGAATTTCAACTTTACAATCCGTATGTCACGAGCGAAATCACGATTCGAGATTTGGTTTCGCACCGCAGCGGACTCGATACGTTCAGCGGCGATTTGCTGTGGTATGAAACGGTTTACGATTCTGACGAGATTCTGCGGCGCGTCAGATTTCTGAAACCGAAATCGAGTTTTCGCTCGGCTTACGGTTATCAGAATTTGATGTTCATTGCAGCGGGCAAAGTCGTCGAGAAAGTGTCGGGCAAAACGTGGTCACAGTTCGTTTCGGAGAAAATTTTAACGCCGATCGGAATGACTCGAACGACGACGAGCGTGAAAAATTTGAAAGATAATTACGCGATGCCGCACAACGAATCGGGCGGCAAGCTGCGCGTTCTGCATTCGGGAAATGTGGACGGCGCGACGGCTGCCGCCGGATTAAATTCATCGGTGGCTGACGTGGCGAAATGGTTGCGATTGCAGCTTGGGCGCGGGAAATTTGAAGGTAAACAGGTTTTCAGCGAACAGCAGTCGGGCGTGATGTGGTCGGCGCATACGATTCTCGGCGTAAATCCAAATCCGGCGAAAGACGCGCCGACGAAACTTTTTTCTGCGGTCGGTTTGGGCTGGTTTCTGAACGATTATCGCGGCAGAAAAGTAGTTTCGCACACGGGCGGACTGGACGGAATGATTTCGCAGACGGCAATGATGCCCGAAGAAAATCTCGGTCTGGTGGTTTTAACCAACTCTGAAACCGGTGTCATTTCGATTATGCGAAACAAAATTTTCGACGTTTTCACCGACGCGCCGAAACGCGATTGGAACGCGGAAAGTTTGGAACGCGCCAAACAAAATAAAGCAAAAGCGGCTGAAGAAGATGCAAAAATCGTTGCCTCGCGTGTCGCGAATACGAAACCGAGTTTGGCTTTGGCGAATTACGCCGGAAGTTATGCTGACGAACTTTACGGCGATGCGACAGTCGCGCAGGAAAACGGCAAACTCGTTTTGCGCTTCGTGCAGTCGCCGAATTTTGTCGCCGACCTGGAGCATTGGCACTACGACACTTTTCAAATCAAATGGCGACCGAGCGTTGCCTATAATTTCCCGCGCGGCTTCATTACCTTTACGATTGACAAAAACGGCGCGGCGGACGAGATGAAAATTGACCAGCCGAATAACGACTTTTGGTTCTACGAATTGGCGTTTCGTCGAAATAAATAATCGAGTAATAGTAGAAAGAATAAATTGAAATTAAGGACGGACGCGAATTAACACAAGTTAAGAAAAGATTTTATATCTGTGTTAATCCGCGTTCGTCTTTGGTTTCAAACCTTTTATTACTTGCTTTAGCTGAAAGCGTGTGTCAAAATTCGTCTATTATAAAAACCGATAACATAAAAGAATATAAGGAGAATCTTTAAAGTAAATGTCAGAAAACGGAACGGTCGCGGCAACTGAAGAAACAACTTCGGCAAATGCGGATGCGACAAATCAGGAAACCGCTTCGGCGGCGGAACAGGCAATCGAGGATATTTCATATCACACGGTTGAAAAGGAAGGCAATGTAACGGCGATTTGGGAAATGCAGGGGCGAAAACATATTCGCACGATTGACCCGCGCTCGAACGAGGGCAAACAGATTTTGGAACTTTTTGAAACCGCCGGATAAACGGGGCTTTAAATTGTTGACAATATCTTTTGCCGCGCATAACCAAACAAAAATTCCTTGCCTTTTGCGAACGATAGAGTTACTATAACTTCCACAACGAGCAGTTTGACAGTTTATAGACGCACGTCGGACGAGTTTCAGTTTTTCAATTTCGGAACTTGTCGAAACACAAGGTAGTTTTAATCTTTTTGATAAATACACGGAGGTGATTTTTGTGAAGGATTTGCTGTTTGCGGTTTTAGCGTTAATTTCAGCCGTCATTGCGGTTTTTACTTTTCTGCGTTATCAAAGCACTGCTGATACAACGATGGTTGTTATAGCAATTATTGCCATCATTGCCACGCTCGGTTTTGGCGCGATGTTCTTGGCAGGCAGAGTCAATAAAACTGAAGAAATTCATATTACCGAGTAAAAATTTTAATTTCTTTCAAACAAGCGGCGAATGAAAAGGTTTTTGTTTGCCGTTTTTTAAGCGGCACGATTTTTTCGTTTGCCGCTTTTCTCATTTATCCATTCTTATTTTTACGTTTCAATGCTTTCCTGCCCCAACTTCTTTCACGGGTAATGCGACAATTTTATATTTTTGCTATAATTGACTAAAATGTAAAGATTAGAAATTTACGTTTTAGATTTACAAAAAGAGTTTTACAAAAATGCCAAAGATTGCCGATATACAAGAAACGCCGAATCCGAATGCGGTGAAATTTATTTTGAAAGAAGCCGTTAGTCACGGAACTTCACATTCGTTCGATTCAATCGAAAAAGCCGTTGATGACAAGCTCGCCAAATCTCTGTTTGAGGTCGGCGATGTTGTTTCGGTTTTTTATATGGATAAAATGATTACGGTCGAAAAGACCGACGAAGCAGATTGGGACGAGATTTTGCCGACGCTGGCAGTTCCGATTCGGGCAGCGGAATCCGTCCAAACGACGAACGGCGCCAACGGTTCGGCGGCGGTCGCCGTCGGCGGCGCGATTGCGGCGGCGGCGAGCGATAATCCAATCGTCGCGCAAATCGAAGCACTGCTCGACGAACGAATCAGACCTTATCTGGCGAGCGACGGCGGTTGGCTGGAAATTCTCGATTTGGAAGAGAAAACTTTAAAGATTCGTTATCAAGGCGCGTGCGGCAGTTGCCCTTCGAGCCTGACCGGAACACTAATGGCGATTGAGAATATGATTAAAGACGAAATTGATTCGGAGATCGAAGTCATCGCGGTTTAACCAGTAAAAATAAGAGTTTGAGCGCTTTTGTTAAAAGCAAAATCACTTCATAATTAACCTGTCGAATCACACTTTCAACAAATTTTGTTTCCTGCAAAAAAAGTTTCTTGACAGAAAAACAAAAAAAAGTCCATAATCAAAAAGGCGGCATTGATTGAAGATGTCGCCCACGTCAAATATCTACTCAAAACTGCCAACCGAATCATCCTACAAAGCGCAGTCTTTTCAACATAAACGGAGGAAGAAATATAGTGAATAGCGAAGAACTCGAACTTAGTTTGAGAACTGAATTCGAGAGCCATCTCAAGAGCGTTGTCGCCGATATGCGGCAGGAACTTTCCCAGTTTCAGGAAAAAGTCGAAGCTGAAGTTGATAAACACAAATCACAGCTCGACGCGGCTTTCCAGGAATTTTCCGCCAAACTCGGACACGAGAAAGAACTTGAACCCGGCTTTGCGGAAACGGTTGTCGAACATCTGCGCTTGGCGCGCGATGAAGGCGCGCGGATCACCGCAACGGCGTTTGCCGCTGCGGAGGAACTGGATAAACAAACCGCCGCCGATACCGCGCCGCAGGTCGGAATCAGCGAATTGAGCGCCGCAATAAATGACATTACCGCGCAGAATTCGCAAGCGACGATTTTGAAAACTCTCGTTCAGCACGCGGCACAGTTTACGCCGCGCGGCGCGTTTTTCATTATCAAGAACGAGCATTTCGTCGGCTGGCGCGTTTTCGGTAAAGAAGGCGAGATGGACGAGCAAATCGTCCGCGAAGTTTTCTTCCCTGTCGCTTCCTCCACCGCGCTCGGCGAATCCGTTCGTTCATTAAGCGCGGTCGAAAGTTCTTTCGGAGCTTTCGATGATGATTCAATTTACTTGAACAAACTCGAATTCGGGCAGCCCGATCGGATGTATGCGATTCCGCTTGTGGCGCGTGGACGCGGCGTTGCCGTGCTTTACGCCGATTACGGAACGCTGGGCGAAGAAGTCAACGTCGAAGCATTAGAAACTTTAGTGCGCGTCGCCGGTTTGACAGTCGAAGTTTTAGCCGGTCCGCCCGTTGCCAGAACTATTGAAGATTCGACGGCAGTCTCGTCAGAAAGTTACGAGCAGCCGGTTTCGGAAGAAAGCCGCGAAGAATATGTCGCGCCCGAAACGACCGAAGATTATCAAGCCGTGTCCGACGAACAGACGGCAGAAACGCAAGAAGTCGAAAGCGAAGATTACGCTGCGCCGATTGTTTCGGTTTCCGATGATTCGGTTGATCAAACAGAAGCGGTTGCCGTCGAAGAAGAAGCCGACCAAACTGAAGCGGTTTCCTTTCAGGAAGACGAAAACAAATCGGCTGCCGTAGTCGAGGAAGAAGTTGAAGAAACCGAATTCGTTTCCGTTCAGGAAGACAAAGACTCTTGGTCTCAGCCGGCAGTCGTCGAAGAATCGGAAGAGGAAACGGAAAGCTATCAGCCCATCGTCTCAGAAACCGATTTTTCCATACCGCAGCCGGGCAACTTTCAGTTTTCTGAAACGCCGATTGTCGAAGAGCAAAAAGCACCGCAATATGAAAGCGCGCCGTTCGAAACTGTTGAAGCGACACCGGTCGAAGAAAGTTCGCTGAACGGCAGAGCGGAAATGCCGGTGGAAGTCGAAACATTCGAGCCGGTTATTAGTGAGCCGGTCGTCAGCGAACCCGTTGTTGCCGCGCCGCCGGTCAAATCACGATTCAGCGACCGCAATGTTGACCTACCGATTGAAGTCGGCGAAGACGAACGCCGCCTGCATAACGATGCCCGACGCTTTGCCCGCTTGCTGGTTTCCGAAATCAAACTCTACAACGAGCAGAAGGTCAAAGAAGGACGCGAGGCGCAGGATTTATACGAACGATTGCGCGAAGCAATTGACCGTTCGCGTGATATGTATGACAAGCGCGTTCAGCCGCCTGTCGCCGCCAAATTCGATTATTTCCATTATGAGTTAGTGAGTTCGCTGGCAGAAGGCGAAGAAACAAAGCTCGGTGGAACATATCCCGGTGCAGCGGTAAATTAAGTAAAATATAAAGGCAAAAGAAAAAAGACAAAGGTTCGGAAAATTTTTTCCGAACCTTTGTCTTTTTGTTATTTATTTACTGAATCTCCAACTGAACGAACTGCGTAGCGATTTGGCGTTTCTTTTTTGCCAATTCGTCGGTGACGGTAATCTGCAAAATATATTCACCGAGCTGCATATCGCTGCCCAGATTAATTGCGCCGACGAATTTTAATTTTTGCAAATCAGTTTGCCGCGACATTTCAAACGGCACATTTTTTCCGTCGAGAATAAGGCTGCCGTCGCGGAAAACTTTTATCTGTGAAGTTAATTTCGGCTTTCGCGCCGAATCGAGTTTTGCGTTGTAGACTTCAAAACCGTAGCGTAAAATCGTGCCGCGTTTGAATCGCCTGAGAGAAGTAGCAGTTAACGGGTCTGCTTCCGGCTGGCTCGTATCCGTCGAAATACTCGGATCAGGCGAAACGGCGGCAAACTTATTCCATTGTTCGGCGGTTAGATTTTCCAGAACGACGCCGGAAATCGTCAATCGCTCTTTTTTCAGATTCGGCACTTCGATAAATTGATTTGCCGAGCCGATCTTTTGCGTTTCGCTGTCACGAATTGCCACCCGATATTGGTAGGCGCCCGCTTTTTTAACCGGAAAGGTGAAATGATAGACAAAACCTTCCGTGATAATTTTCCGGTAAACTTCGCCCTTCGCCCGCAGAGTATAAGTTTTAGCGATTTGGTCAACGATTGTGCCGTTGTCGCCGAAACTGATTGCCACGACATCGAGCACCGCTTTATAATTTCCGTCGGTTTCCGCTGTGAATTTTATATCTTTCGCGTTGACGTGAAGCAGCGAACGAACAAAAGAGCCTTGCTGCGCGTCGTAGCCGAAAAGCGTGTTGAGCCGCAGTGAAATTCCGTTGGCGGCAAACGGCGAAGTCAGCGCCGTAAAGATTTGTTGACTCGGCGTTTGAGCTTTCGGTTGAGATTCAATTTGCTCATCGGTGATTCCGAAAAAACCGCTGCGATAACGAACTCGCGCGCCTTTCCGGTTGACTTTGACGACGAGTTTATTGAACCGGCGTTTAATCGGGTCGAAGGTTTCAGATTCGGGCTGATAGCCGATCAGATAATAACTCTGGTCGTCGAGCATTCGCTCGATTCCCTTCGACAAATCGTTATTATTATAAATCGGTATGCCGCCCGTTTCCCGCGCCAGATAGATCAAGCCTTCCTGCGTATCGAATAATTTATCGCGACGGTCGGTCAATTGCTTCTCGACCTGACTCGCGGACATTCCGCCAACGTCGTCTTCAGCCGTCAAACCGAGCGTCTGCAGCCCGCGCGCGTCCATCGTATAAATGACGACCGACGAGCGATTTGCTAAATCAACCAGACGGCGCAGCGATTCCAAAACTCTGGAAGATTCGAGCGCGCCGTTCGGATTACGCGAAAAAATTTGGAAACCGTCAGAAAGCAGCATAACCGATTTGCGTCCCGGAAGTTCTTTCATTCCGCGCACGATAAAATTGACCGCGCCGAGCGTTCCGGTGGCGAAGAGGCTTTCCCGAAAATTATTAAACTCGCTTTGTCCGCCGCTTGTTTCCTCTTCCTCGTCTTCGTTTTCGGAAGAACTTATCTCGCTGTTCGCCGAATTTTCAATCGGGGCGAACGCGCTGATGTTGCCCGTCCCAATCGGATTCCAGCGCACTTTCTCAATCGCGGCAAGCAACTGCCGTTTGTCATTCGTGAACTGCTGCAAAGCCCCGATGCCCGCGCCGGTGCGGATAATTGCCACCAGGTCGCCGTCCTGCATCTGCTCGTTGACAAATTTTTTCAGAGCGTTCCTGACATAATTAACGCTTTGAAACGACAGCGATAAATCGTCCACGACGAGCGCGACGGTACGTCTGACCTGCTCGGATTTTACCTGCGGCGGAGGCAAAGTTACTATTTCATTTTTTGCGTTCGGAGTTGGCGCGGTTTGTATTTTAACATTTGAAATGAAAGAAAAATTAGAGATGTCCTGTTTTTCGCCGTTCTCAAAAATCTCAAAATCCTCGGGCTTTAAGTCATTGATAATTTTGCCGCTTTTGTCCGTGACGGTGACATCAATCTGAATCAGCGTCGTGGAAATTTTCACCACATCGTCGTCTTTGGCGGGTTCAGTGGTCGGAGCAGGTGTTTGAGCCGCGATATTCAAAACAAACGAAGTAATGAGGGCGAGCACGAGAATAATTTTTTTCATTACGAATACTTCCCGAAAATTGAAATTTCTTTGCTATCATATAACGAAACTGACGACTTGAAAAGACGTTTTCGCATCGAACAAGTTTGGGGGTTAACGAATATAGAATTGATGATTTATAAAAATTTACGTTTCGGTTTAGTTTCGCTTTTGACCGTTTTTCTGCTGACTGCCGGATTTCTGCTCGCGCCTTTTACGACGAGCTGTTCGGCGCTCGTGACGCAGATGTCCGAAGAGCAAGCCGCGCAGATTTTGCGCGCGTTTACCAAAGACGGCAAGCTGCCGCCGGAAGCGGCGGTGCTGGACATCGAAAATAAATTCGCCAGGACGAAAACCGGCGCGCTGGCGAAATTTTTGCGGGCGCGAGTACGCTTTGAAGCAAACGATTTCAACGGCGCGGCGCAGATTCTCGCATCACCGACTTTCCGCGAAAAATCCGTGCTGCCCGATTACGCTTTGTGGCTGCGCGGAAAATCTCTCCAGCAAATCGGTAATCACACGGAAGCGATGAATGCGTTTGGCGAACTCGTCCGCGATTTCCCCGAATCGCTGAAAGCGCGCGAATCAAAATCGCTGTGGGCGACGAGCGCGATGCAATCAGGACAAGCCGCGCAAGTCCCAAATTTTTTGAAGGATTCGACCGATACCGATTCGCTGCTGATGATTGCCAAATCTTACGAGCAACAACTTAATCAGCCGCAAGCGATAATTTTTTATCGCCGCGCTTATTTCTCCGGCACAGGAACGCAGGCGGGCAAAGACGCGGAAGCGAAACTGACTTTTCTGGAGCAACCTTTAACCGCGCAAACGGCGGACGAAGCGAAAACTCGCGCCGATAAATTTTATGACCAGAAAAATTACGCGGAAGCGGCTAGCGCTTATACAAATTTGCTGGCGAGTTTCCCGAACACAAGTTCGCCGCAAACAAATTTAAAGCGCGTGACGGCATTCGCCAACCTGCGAAAAACGGCTGAGGCGCAAACAGCTTTTAATGCAATTCCGGCGTCGGCAACCGAAAAAGCCGAAGCCTATTATCAACTCGCGCACGCTTTCGCTAAATCGAAACAATGGGAACAGGCGCGAACCGTCGCCGAAGAAATGCGCGGCAAATATCCGACTAATGATTTAACGGCGAAGACTTTCATCGCGGTCGGAATGGCGGCGCGAGATGCGAAAAATAGTTTAGAAGAATCTTATTTTCTAAAATCCGCCGTCGCGTCTTATCCGAACGCGGTCGAAGTCGCCGGAGCGCAATTTGAACTGGCGTGGATGGAACACGAAAAGAAAAATTTCGCCGCCGCGTCGCAAATGCTGACCGAGCATCTTGCCAGATATGCCGCCAAAGACACGACCAATCGCGGCAAAGCCGGATATTGGTCGGCGCGTGACTCGGAACGCGCCGCAAAAATCTCCGAAGCCTGTGCGCTTTACGATGCGGTAATTTATCGTTACGGCGCAAATTGGTATGGCTACCTCGCGCTGCAAAGATTGACGAATTTGCGCGGTCAGGGAAAATGCCAAACGCCGCCCGCGTTCGCTGCCGATTCGCTCGTCGGGAAAGCAACCGCCAATCTAAAAAGCGTCACGGTCGCGGCGGAAACTTCGACCGCCAAAGAATTAGCCAGAAGTGACAGCGCCGATTATCTCGGAACTATCGGACTTTTCGATTGGGCGTTTGAAGAATTGCTCGAAGCGAAAAAAACCGCGCAGAACAGTCCGAAAATAAATCTCGCGCTCGCGCGTTATTATCGCCAGCGTGAAGATAACGTCAACGCGCTGCTCGCTTTGGGAAAAAGCTATCCCGATTACGCGCAGATGTTTCCCGAAGAAATGGGACGCGAGGAATGGAGCGTTTTTTATCCGCTGATAAATTGGAACGACATCAAAGTTTGGGCGAAAAGCCGCAACCTCGACCCTTATCAAGTCGCCGGTTTAATCAGGCAGGAATCGGTTTTCAATCCGAGAGCGAAATCCGGCGCGCAGGCTTACGGCTTGATGCAGCTTCTGATTCCGACCGCGAAAACGACGGCGAAAAAATACGGCAATTCATCGCTTATCACCGGCGAAAGTTTATTTCAGCCCGCCTTGAACATCGAACTCGGCACGGCGTATATGCGCGACCAGCTCGATAAATTCGGGCGCATCGAATATATGGCGGTCGCCTACAACGCCGGACCGGGCAGAGTTCCGCAATGGCGAGCGACGCTGCCGGTTGAGATTGACGAATTCGTCGAAGAAATTCCCTTCCGCGAAACCAAAGGCTATGTGCAGGGCGTAATCAGAAACTCGGCGCAGTATCGTCGCTTATATGATGAAAACGGGAACTTTAAATCAAACGTCGGCACGAAACCTCTGCGCGGCGAGATTGATTCAAAACCGCCGGAGCAATTCGCGCAGGAATTTCCCGAAATCGTTTTGGATGATCGGGCAGAATAAAAATTGAACCACGAAAAAATACGAAGCAACACGAAATTCTAAAATCCTTTTTCGTGTTGCTTCGTGTTTTTTCGTGGTTATCTTTTCTTTATCTCACCGAAAAATTCAAAGGCGCGACTGTCGCCTGCGCTTCCGAATTGTAATAATCATAAACGATTGACGGCGCGGTTTGCGCGTTAATTCCGTAGCGCGGTTTAAATTTAAAGTTAAACTTTGTGCCGCCCGCCTGCGCCCACAAGTAAACGATGATGCGGTCGGGCGTAACGTCGTAGCGGCTGAAATTCCAATTTTCCGCTTTGGCTTTTTCCAGGCTGGCGCGGTCAACTTCCGCGCCCGGCGGCAAGCCGATTTCCGCCAGAAGCATTCCGTAACCTTTGAATCCGATTCGCTCGGCTTCGACGCGGCAAGAAATTTCGTCAAGCGGTCGCGCCGTCTTTTTATCGCAGTCGTATTCGAGCCGCAAAGCGCGAGATTGATTTTCGCTGCGCCCGTTCGCTTCAAAATCCTGCCAACCGATGTAATGCGTTGCGACAATCTGCGCCATCGTCGCCGATTGATTGCCGCCGATTTTTACTTCGATTCGATTCGCGCTTTCGTCAACCGGCAAATCTAAATTTACCGGAAAAGCCAGCGCGTTTTCCGGCG
>CBDUBY010000046.1:0-21477 GCA_965365505.1 uncultured Pyrinomonadaceae bacterium
GAAACCCCGACAGCCACGAGCCAACGCCCATCGCCGAAAGATAAATCCCGATAATCAAAGAAAACTGCGTGACCGAATCGCCCAGGACGTAGCTTGCCAGCGTTCCGGCAAGCAATTCGTAAATCAAACCGCAGGTGGCGATGATGATGACGTTTAGAAATAAAAGAGGAACACGGTTCATAGAAGGGATGAGAGATGAGGGATGAGGAATGAGTAAAGAAAATTTTCATCCCTCATTCCTCATCCCTCATCCCTTTTATTATCCTTGTATCGCCGCCGCGATAATTATCGCAATGCCGATCATAATCGAGCCGATGACGATGCCGAGCGCGGTGTTCTGGTCTTCTTCGATTTCTTTATGGATCGGAAAGAGACGGCTTAAAATTCCGTAAGCGACGGCGAAAAAAATGATGCCGATAAAAACGAAAATCAAGGTTGTGACCAAAACTTCGGCGAGCGCGTCGAATTTGACGATGAACGCCAGCGAATTAAAATTTGTAATTGTCATAAGCATTATTTTCCTCCGCGATAACCGCCGTAAATAAACGGCACTCCGAGCCGCGAACGGCTGCCCGCGTTGGCAAATTCCCAACCGAACCAGCTCGATGCGGCGTAAATTAAAATTACTCCAAAGCCGAAAATTAGAAAAAGCGTTCTAAACATAATTTTTAGTGGCGAACGACGGATAAAACTTGATTATTCTTCGCTTGAAGTCGAGCCGCTGAACATACTTTCGCTCCAGCGTTTCGATTCAAACATCCATCTGCGAATCAAACCGAAAAACGGCAAAATCGCCAGCGCGCAAAACGCGAGACAGAAATTCACGCCGCGATTGATATTCTGCTCGACTTTGACCGTCACGGGCATCGGTTGTTGGAAATTCTGCCAGGTTCCTTCGACGCGCAAAGTATATTTTCCGGCGGGCAAAGACGACAAAGTCGCGTCCTGCGTTTGTCCGCCTTCCGACCAGCTTTCGCCGCCGTCAACGCCGCTGTAATACTCAATCGGAATGTTCAAAGACTCGACTTCGTTGTTCTGCTCGTTAATTAAATCAATATCCAAATCCGCATAAGAATTACTGACCGGCGCATTCGCCGTGATGCGGACGTTGCGGTTGCCTTTTAAATCGAACGGATTTGAAAAAACCGTCTGCGGCGCGGTCGCGGTCGCCATCGGCGGCAAAACTACTTGCTGCGATAAAGGCGTGCTGGAAAAACCGCTCAAAGGAATCATCAGCACTGCGACGAAAAGCAGCGCGCCGAGCATCGCCAAACCCCATTTGACGTAAAACCAATCGCCGCCCGGCTGATTCGGCGCGATTGACCACGGCTTCGGCAACTCAGCAATATTAAACGCTTTTTCGACTTCCGCGTTAGTCAAATAAGTTCCGATTGACCAATTCATTTCGTTGCCCGCGATCTCCTGCGAAAGCATCATCGGCGGCGAGATATAATCAATCGCCCTGACCGTTTCGCCCTGTTCGACGCGCCAGTAAAATTCGCCCTGCACGTATTCGACCTGCGCGGGCGCGTCCTGAAAAATTTTATATTTTCTGCCGTTGTAATTCACCACCGGCGGCATTCCGGTTTGCGATTGAAGAATGCCGGCGAGCGTTGATTCGACATCCGCCGCGTTGACCGGTTCGACGAAATTCCAATGATTGTCCGAATGCGTCAGCCAGCGAAAACCGATGTGCGAGTTGTAAAGCAGATATTCGTGCCAGAAATATTTTATTCCTTCAATCGTCACGCTGCGGACGACCGCGCCGATAACCTTGAATTTTACGTCGTCTTTGAAAGTTCCTTCCGCGCCGATTGGCAACGTGAACGGATTTTCGATTTTGGCGAGCGAGCGCAGAAAACTTAAGTTTCCCTGATTGACATCGAGCAGCGAATTACAAAACGGGCAAGTCACACGCTCGGCTTTGTCGGGCGCGTTCAATTCCAAACTGCCGCCGCAGTTCGGACAGCCCATTTTTCCGACGGCGACGCGCTTTGCTTCGCGCTTCGCAGATTTCGCGTCCGCGAGTCCGATGTCGGCGAGCGAAACTTGCTGACCGACGAACGCCCACGGCGGATTCATCGAATAATCAATCGTAGCGAACCCGCCGCCTTTGCCGGACAAATCGGCGTAATTGCTCTGCTCGTTCGGAACTAATTTATAGGGAATTTCGCCGTCGGCGGCAACAGCGGTTGCCGTGCCTTTTTCCGTGACGACAAACGGAGTTTGAGCGGAAATTTCAGAAATCGTTTGCCCGATTTGCAGAGTTTCAAACGATGGAACTGTCGTGCCGGCGGGCAAAGGTTGATAAAAAGTTAAATAAAATTTTCCCTGCGCTTCGGCGAGCCAGCCGACCCATCCGTTCGAGAAAGTCGCATACCATTCGTCCCAAAATCCGCCGAGTTCGTGACGATTTTGCGCGCGACCTGTTAATTCAAAACGATGTTCTTTGAATTTTCCTTTCAGTCCGATTTTCAGCGGTGACTCGGATTCGGCAATCTCCGCGACTTTACCCAAATCTTCCAAATTTCTGTCGGTGCGCGAAATCGCCGAGCGGCAGAACGGGCAGACGAGAACGATGGTCGAACCGACTTTGAATTCAATCGGCGCGGCGCACGAAGGGCAGTTGGCGGCAAGAACGCTCACGCTTCACCTCCGGCGGAAATTGATTTCGGATTTCGGATTTCGGATTTGGGATTTCCTCTTTCGATGAACTGAACATTAATCGTTTTCGCGCCGAGTATTTCTTTTAGATTTGCTTCCCAATTCCAAGTCGGGCGCGTGCGGCAACAGTATAAATTAAAAGTCGCTGTTTGATGTTCAGGATAAGTGTGACAGGCGAGATGCGATTCGGTCAGCATTACCAATCCGGTTACGCCGCCTTCGCCCGCGAATTTATGCCAGTGCGGTTCGCCGACGATTTTTAATCCTAATTCGCGGATGATGCGGTCGAAGAGTCCGCGCAAAATTTCGACATCGCGCAGAGCGTTTTCGTTGGCATCTGTGGCTTCGATGAGCCATTCGGTTCCGACAATCATCTGTTGGTATCGCTTACGATTTTACTCGGGAAAAGTTTTGTTTTACTTTAACGTGAACTTCGACTCTTGCCCTGCGTTATAATGTTCGAGAGTGAAGTATGTCGAAAAAAACTATAACCAAAAAAATTTCGTTTGTCATTTTTTTAATCGGGTTCGGCTGTATTTTTTTCGGCTGCCATTCGATTGGCTCGACTCAAAAGACAAATACTAATCGTCCCGGCACCGACGTTTCGACGGCATATGAAAAACCGGAAATCGTCGGCAAAATCAAAAGTCAGGAAGTAACGGAAAGCAGCGGAGTCGTCGCGTCGCATTGTCAGACCGATGTTTTTTGGACGCACAACGATTCGGGCGACGGCGCATTTATTTTCGCGCTTGACGCGGCAGGCGCGCATCTCGGCGTGTGGCAGGTGAAAAATGCGAAAAATCGTGATTGGGAAGATTTGGCGACGATTAAAAATCAGAGCGGCGAATGTTTTTTGTATCTCGGCGACATCGGCGACAACGAGCGCAAACACGAATCGCTGACCGTTTATTTGGTTAGAGAGCCGACGGTTTCCGCCGCCGACAAAAATTCGAATAGAAAAAATCCGCTTGTCACCGAATCGTCCGACGCAATTAAAATTCAATATCCCGAGCAGCGTTTCGATGCCGAAACGCTGCTCGTTCATCCGCAAACGGGCGACATTTACATTTTGACGAAACGCCTGCGCGACAAGGCGGCGGTTTATAAACTATCGAAGAATTACAGTTTGGACAAAATTAATCGGCTTGAAAAAATTACCGATTTTACCGTTCCGTCAGTCCCGTTCGGATTCTTGACCGGCGGCGACATCTCTTCGGACGGCAAGCGCGTGATTATCTGCGATTATCTGGCGGCTTATGAAATCATTTTGCCAGATTCAGCGAAAAACTTTGACGACATCTGGCGCGAGAAACCTTTGATTGTTGATTTAGGCGAACGCGAACAAGGCGAAGCGGTTTGTTATTCGGCTGACGACAAATCAATCTATGCCACGAGCGAAAAGGTTAATTCGCCGCTTATCAAAGTTAAAAGAAGATGAATGCTCGGAAGTTAAACTCTAATTTTTTTGGTTGAATAAAGAACACAGCACAAGCTATTCGCAGTTTTTCCAAAGAAGGTTGCTGTTTCAGCAGCCAATAGCGAATAGTTAGTAGTAAACAGCAAACAAAATATACCGGCTTAATTCATCGCTGTAAATGAACTCTGAACTTTACCGGAAATTTGTTTATAATCGGTTTTGCAATAATTTTACGGAGGAATTTATCTTTTTATGAAAACCGAAACTTTAAACTTTAATACTGCTAAAGGCGACACGACAGCTTACGTCGCTTTGCCCGATGAAACAACCGCCGACACGAAAGCCGTCGTGATAATTCACGAATGGTGGGGCTTAAACGATCACATCAAAGATATCGCCGGACGTTACGCGGACGAGGGTTTTATCGCGATCACGCCGGATTTGTATCGCGGAACGGTAGCCGACGATAAGCAGGAAGCGGCGAAACTGATGGACGCGCTGGAGCTCGAAGACGGCTTGAATATCATAGACCGCGCCATTATCGAAGCGACGGAAAAATACGGAATTTCGCACGTCGGCATCACAGGTTTTTGTATGGGCGGAACTTACGCTTTGCAGGCGGCTTGCAAGCTCGAAGGCATCCACGCCGCCGCGCCTTTTTACGGCGACATTCCCGATGAATTCACTTTGCAGAATTTGAAATGCCCCGTGATTTTTGTTTCGGCGACGAAAGACCAATGGATAAATACTGAAAAAGTCGGCGAATTGGAGCTAATTGCGAAAACTAATACGCTGCCGGTCGAATCGGTCAAATACGAAGCCGACCACGCATTTTTTAACGACACCCGACCGGAAGTTTATGATGCAGCGGCGGCAAAGGACGCTTGGGCGAAAGTTATCGGTTTTTTTAACGAGAAACTATCTAAAAAATAGTTTCAAGCGTTCTGAGTTCCAGCATAAGACGGGCTTGTGCCGCGAGAAAAGCCAGCTAAAGCTGGAACTCAAAACGTCGCTTTCGATTTTGAGATAGCTTCGAGAAACTTTAGTTGCGGATTTTTCAGCGCAGAAACACAGAGAGAGAGGCACAGAGATTTCAATTTTCTCTGTGCCTCTCTCTGCTGAAAAATCTTATTAACGAAGTCGCGCCGAAACTTCCCTCGGCATTGCCCGGACGGAGGCAATCGGCACATTTTTATTTGCTGTAATCGCAGATTTATTTTTCTGCTTAGCCCGATACATTTCCGCGTCGGCTTCCTTAACGGATTTTTCTAAATCGTTGACATCGGCGAAGTCGGCGAATCCGAATGAAACTTTGATCGAAACGCCTTCCGGGATGCCGAAAAATTCCGCGTTTTGTAAATGCTCATTCAATCCGCTCATTCTTTCAATTGCCTGTTTGCCGTCGAAGCCAAGCATCACGACGAAAAACTCGTCGCCGCCCCAGCGGAAAATCAAATCGTCTGCCCGCACGAGCGAACGAATGGCGCGGGCGGCGGCACTAATGGCTACGTCGCCGACGACGTGACCGAAGCGGTCGTTAATCGGTTTTAAGTTGTCAATGTCGAATACGCCGACGCAGCCGGAAATCGTTTTATTATTTTCGTCGTGTTTCTGCAGAAAATTGTGAAAAGCGTGGCGCGTGAACGCCGCAGTCAGCGAATCAATGTGCGCGAGTTGTTCGAGTTTATCGTGCGCCTCTTTGAGTTTATAGTTAATTTCCTCGACATCCTGCCGCACTTTTTCAAACAGCACTATCACCATTCCGAAGCCGAGTAAAAGTTCTACTATCAGGTCAATTATCGAATTGTAACTCAGGTAATTTCCCAGCAGTTGCGGGTAAGAAGTGTGACGCAGAGTGAAAATAAGCGTGTAGTGAAAAGAATCGAATGCCAGCAATGCCAGCGCAAATTTCATCACCAGCCAGCCGGAATCAAGCGGAAATCGGCTGGACGGTTTGAGAACGAAAAAAGCGACTCCGAAGCCGACTCCCATAATGAGAGAGTGAAAATTGAAAGCATCATTAAATTCGCCGATTGAAAAAGCGAAGAAAAACGCCGCCGAAATTGCGGCAATCAGCAGCAGCCAACTGCGATTCGTTATTCTTTGCCCCGAAGTGTAATTTCGGCAGCCGGCAATCAGTAAATAGAGAAACGCATATTCGCAAAAATAATAAAAAGCGAAAAACCATCTCGTGTCCAATTCGGAACTAAGGGCGGCATAAAGATTCAGTAAAGCCAGACAGAGCGAGAGCCAGGCGTATTTCCAATATTTTAAAGCGGTGGATTTTAACGATTTAGTGAGAAAAACCGTCAGCATCGCGATCAGAAAAATGCCTGCCAGTTGAATAACTAAACCTACTTTCGAGTCCATAACTCTTTGAGAAAAACGTCAGTGAAAAGATTTGAGAGAAGGATTTTGTGCAGAAAGGTTTAGAGGATGCAACAAAGCCGTTTAGTTCGGCAAAATAAAGTTTAACTTATTTATAAGAAGAATGTCTATGATTTTTTCGCCGACAATTTCAGCGGCTCGCCGTCAATTCAGCGAGTTCCGTACGGTTAGGTAAAGATGTTCTCGCGCCGAGCGCACGGCATTTGAGCGCGGCGACGGCGTTCGCCATTTGCGCCGCCGTTTCAACCGATTCGCCTTTTAACAAACCGTAAAGAAGTCCGACACGAAACGCATCGCCCGCGCCGGTTGTGTCTTTGCAGCCGTTCGGAACGTCAAATCCGGCGGTTTCAACGAATTCGTTTTCGCACAAAATTAAAGAACCCGTCGCGCCCAAAGTCATTCCAACAATCTGGCAGCCGAAGCGCGATTTTATCTCGCGCAAGGATTTCTTACGGTCGCTCATGCCAACGAGTTTTTCGGGAAATTCAGCCGAGGCGATTAAAATATCAACTTGCGGCAGCAATTCGTCCAAGCCTTCAAAAACATTGTCAATGTCGAGCGAAACAATCGTGCCGCTCGACTTCGCCCGCCGCGCCATTCGCAAACAAGCCCGCGCATCGTGCGGCGTAAAATGCAGAACCTTCCCTAGTTCTGCCGCTTCGATGGGAGCGTCCTTCTCATCGTAAGCGAGCAATTTATCGCGGTGCCAAATTACAGTCCGCTCGCCGCTGCGCTCGTCAATGACGATGAATGCGATCTGCGTTCGTGCGCCCCTGATTTGCTCGGTAAATGAAACGTCAACTCGTTCGTCGCGCAGCGAGCGCAAGCCAAAATCGCCTTCCGCGTCCACGCCGAAACGTCCGACGTAACAGGTTTTCAAATTCAAACGCCTGAGTCCAACCATCGTCGTCGCCGCTTCGCCGCCCGCCGCCTGAATGTAGTTTGACAGTTCGATTTTTGAATCAAACGGCGGATATTCCGGGACTTCGATTAAATAATCAACTGCGTTTGTGCCGAATCCGACGGCATCGAATTTTTTATTTTCGGCTAAATCGAAGGGAAATTGCATAACGGAAAAATTAATCGCCGCCGTGTTTCGGGCGGCAGGCAGACGCTAAATTTTAATCGCTCGAAAAAATTGAAAAAGACTCTTGCCAAATCGTTCCCAAAAAAGTTAGATTGACAATTATACACAAAACTTCACTACGGATTTTTTGAGTGAAGCCGCGCCATAAAATTTAATTGTTTATTTGGAGAGATAAAAAATGCCGACCACAGCTTGTCCAGAATGCAGCGAAGATGTTTATGTTGATGCCGACTCCGAGCAGGGCGATGTCGTGTCCTGCGACGAATGCGGAACCGATTTAGAAGTCGTCGGACTCGACCCGATTGAACTCGATATTCACGAAGACGACGGTAACGATTTCAAAGAAGACGCTGACGAATATGAGTATTAGAAAGCAGCGGCGTGAACGTATCGGTTTTCAATTGAAAATAATTTTGCCGACCGCCTACTGCTTTGCTTCATAACCGGCTCGGTTTTGTTTGATTCGGAAGTCTTTCGATGTCTCGACTGTGACGCGGCGAAATTTTTTTTGACTATTTTGCGGTTTCGGGTAAATTGCCAGCGCGTAGGAAGCCGTGATTTCTTCTGCCAGCAATTTGAAAAGCGGGTCAAAACTTTTTTGCGTTGCGTAAAAGGCGCGCCCGCCGGTTTTATCTAAAAGTCCGCTGGCTTCGAGCGGCGTGAGCAGCGGTTTGTTATCGCGTTGCAGCCGCGAATACGACGGCAGAAGAACCGAATAAACGGTTGTTTCCGCGTTGTTGGCGCGTTCGATGACAGTTTTCGGCGAAACCGTATCGCCGACCGGAAAGCCGTCGGTGATTAAAATCACGGCGCGTTTCGGAATTTTATCTCTCACGGCAGTCGGAGATTTTTTCTTTAAAAGCCGAATCGCATCGTCAACCGCATCGTAAGCGTGCGTCGAAAGTCCGTCCTGCTCGCGCAGCAGTTTTTCAAAACTTTTCTCCAATTTATCCGGGCGATTTGTGAAAGACTGCAAAATTTTTACTTCCATTCCGAAAGTCATCACCGCAAAATAAGAATCGTAATCAGCGAGTCTGCCGACGAAAGCGCGAAGCGCGTCGCGAAGCCGCACGAGTTCCTCGCGCGTTACGCTGCCCGAAATGTCGAGAGCAAAAACTATCGAAAGCGGGCGACCGTCGTTAATTCGTATCGGTTCGAAAAAATCAATCTGCCGCTCTACGCCGTCTTCGAACAATTTAAAATCCTTTGCTTCCAGCCCGCGCACGGGTTTACCGTCTTTGTCGGTCACGGTTACTTCAAACGGAATCAACTCGGTTTCGACACGAATCACTTCATCGGTATCCTGTGCGACGACAGAAGCGGTTAAGCAAAACAAAAAAATAAAAGACAATCGAAAAATTAACCCGCCGGACGCGGACAAGAAATGTAAACCGCATCTATTAACGATTGTTTTTAGTTTCATTTCCGTTAAATTTTTTTGTTGCTTTTCTATTCGTCTCTGGTTTAAAATCAACATCGGAGATTATTTCAGCCGTTTTCTCTAACCTTACAGACAATTTCCGCTGAAATCAACATTTTATAAGAAGCCCGCTGTCGCTTTTCCTGTTGTCCGGTAAATTCAAAAGCTACTCGACCATCATTCATTTTGATTGATTCAAATCATTTTGACCGTTCAAATTGAGTGAATTTCAGCGGCGATTTCAGAGCGCGAGATATTTATCGAGCAATTATTTAATTGATTGGATTTTGGCACAAAAATTGAATTGATTCAGACTTGATTCCCGGTGTATTTAGCCGGACGGAAAAAATTACTCACGTTAACCTACGCGATTATTTATTCTGAACGGAAGCGATTGGTGAGAAGCGTTTAGAATTACGGAGAAAATTAAAGTGGAAAAATTTAGCCCGTCAGACTACAATTTGCCGACCAAAATCTTCTGGTGGCTGATGCTGTTTTTAAGCCTTTCGGCTTGCGGCGCAGCATTTTATGGGGCGGTTTCATTTTCAGCCGCGCAATTTGCCGCATTGTTAGTCGCGTTTTTCATTACCGCGCTCGTCAATCAACACCAATTTACGATTCCGCAAACCAAAATAACGCTGACCGCCAAAGAATTTATCGTTTTCTGGGGCGTGGTTTGGCTTGGCATTCCGGGCGGCGTTCTGCTGACGGCGGCGATTTGCGTCGCGCAATATAAAATCTCGCCGCGAGATAAAAGAATCTGGCTGCTTAACGGATTTGTCAGCATCGTCGCTGCGTATGCGGCGGGTATCGTTTTTTATTTATTTCTGAAACTCGCAACGGGTTTCGCTCAAGTCGCGCTCGCCGAAAACGCTCTCGCATTCGGTTGGCTGGCGGCGGCGACAATCCTGACGGTTGCCACGCATTATTTAGTTTCCGGGATTTTGACTTCGGTTTTTTACAAACTGGATAATAATTATTCGATTGCCGACTATTGGAGAGATAATTTCATACCCGCTTTTGGTAGATATTTGACCGGCATCACCGTCGCGTCCATTCTGCATTTGGCGTTTCTTCAATTCGGTTTGTTTTTTGGATTGGTGCTGCTGCCGGTCGCCGTTTTCGGACAACTTGCATACCGGATTCACATTGCCCGCTTTGCCCAGAAAACAAAAGAAATTACCGAAGCCAGCCGCATTCATCTGGCAACTGTCGAAGCTCTTGCAACGGCGATTGATGCCCGCGATCAGGTCGGCGTCGGTCACGTTCGCCGCACGCAAATTTACGCTGTCGGCATCGGCGAATTGCTTAATTTGTCGGCTGCCGAAATTCAGGCGTTAAATACCGGCGCGCTGCTGCACGACATCGGAAAGCTCGCCGTTCCCGACCATATCTTGAATAAACCCGGACGGCTGACACCTGCCGAAATGGAAAAGGTAAAAATTCATTCGGCGGTCGGCGCGTCAATTCTCGAAGAAATCAACTTTCCGTATCCGGTTGTTCCGACCGTCAAATATCATCACGAAGCCTGGGACGGCAGCGGTTATCCCGAAAACTTAAAGGGCGAAAACATTCCGCTGACGGCGAGAATTATGGCGGTTGCCGACGCTTACGATACCTTGCGCGGCGCGCGTCCGTATCGTCCGGCGATTTCGCGCGACGAAGCCCGGCGATTTCTTTCGACCGGCGCGGGAACGCAGTTTGACCCGAAAATCGTTGATGTATTTTTGCGTAATCTGAGCAAATTTGAAACGCTGGTCGAAGAACAGGGCTTCTCTTACGTCTTCGATAAGGAAAGTGCCGATGCTGTCCACAACAGTAACGCCGAAGACGGCGAACAAAGCTACGTCGAGCAAATCAAACGCGCCAATCACGAAGTCTACACGCTCTATGAATTAGCGAGAGTTTTCAGTTCATCCATACATTTGCAGGAAACGCTTTCGCTGTTCGTGAAAAAAATCGGCGAACTAGTGCCGTTCGACACCTGCATCGTCTATTTGATGGACGAAGCGGAAGGCATAGCACAAGCGGCATACGTCGAAGGCGAAAACAAAAACGCGCTTAAAAACAAACAAGTCAAACCGGGCGAAGGCGCGACCGGCTTTGTTTTGAATAAACGCAAACCCGTGCATAACATCGAAGCCGGACTCGATTTCACGCACAGCGAATTCGAATTCAGCCAGAATTACTCGGCGTTGGCTTCGCTGCCGCTGATTTCCGATGAAAAGCTAATCGGCGCGGTATCGCTTTATTCAAGCAGCTTGGAAAATTACGAAGAAGAACATATGCGACTGCTCGAAACGGTTTCGCGCATTGCGTCTGACGCGATTTGTATGTCGCTGCAACACGCCGAGTCGGAATCGCGAGCATTGACCGACCCGATGACTAATCTGCCGAACGCCCGCAGCCTGCAGTTGGAGTTTGAAAAAGAAGCCGCCCGAGCCGACCGCAGCGGAACAAATTTCCAATTATTGATGCTCGATCTCGACGGCTTCAAAGCCGTCAACGATACGTTCGGGCATAAAACCGGTGACAAGTTATTAAAAGAACTCGCCGTGATTATGACGGCTCAACTCAGAGATTACGATTTTCTGGCGCGTTACGCGGGCGATGAATTCGTCGCCCTCGTGCCGGAAACCGGCGAAGATGAAATCAAGGAATTGAGCCAGCGCATCGAAAACGCCGTTTATAATTTCATTATGCCGGCGGGCGATGAACAATGCGCGCGAGTCGGCGTCAGCATCGGCGCGGCGAGTTTCCCGACGCACGGCAGAACGCTCGACCAGGTTTTGGTTGCAGCGGACAAAGCGATGTATTCGGTCAAAGCCACGCGCAAAACCAGGGATATCACCCGCGTTCTGCCGCCGATTGGCGACATTATCTCGTGCGAGGATTTCGTGTCCGAAGAAATCGTCTCGGAAAGTTTCATCGTCGAACTCGACGAAAGCCACATCGTTTCAACGGCGATTAATTAGAAAAATCAGACAATCGCACAAAAAGGCGGAAAAGGCGCAAATAGATTTTTGATTATCTATTTGCGCCTTTTCCGCCTTTTTGCGGCTAACAGCAGTTTGCAAAAGACAATGTGTGGATTATCATAAGGCGATTTTTGTTTTATGATGTAACGAAACCCAAATTACAGGCAACTGACATGAAAAAACGATTATTTTTACTGCTATTGCTGTCTTCGCTCCTTTTGTTAAATGTTGCCGCGCAGCAGCCGTCGCCGTCGCCGCCGGTCGAAGAAGACGACACGCCAATCAAAGTTGATACCTTGCTTTTAACGATGCCGCTTACCGTTACCGACACAAAAGGGCGACACATTGCCGGACTAAAACAGGAAAACTTCTCAATCGTCGAAAACGGCATCGAGCAGGACATTGAGTATTTTTTTAATGAAGAAGCCCCGATGAACGTCGCCATTGTCATTGACGCGAGTGCCAGCACCGAAGATGCGCTGGGCAACATTCAAAAAGCCGCCCGCGAATTCGTCCGCGTTCTGCGTCCCGAAGATAAAGGAGTCATCCTCACCTTCGACAGCCGCACCCGATTTTTATCCGATTTGACCGCCGACAAAAAAAAGCTGACGAAGGCAATCGAAAACACGAGCATCGCCACTGACACCGGCTCTGATATGAACGAAGCCGTTCTCGCGGTCGTGAAAAAATACTTCGAACAGTTCGCGGGCAGAAAAGCCGTCATCGTGCTGACCGACGGAATGGTCATCAAACGTGCCGTCACATCGCAGCAGATAATGGACGCGCTCCAAAAAGCCGACACGCTTTTTTACCCGATTATCTTCAAAACAAAATTTCTCACCGAAGCCAAAGCGAGAGCCGCGCGAACCGGCGGCAAACCGATGTCAATCGAAATTCTCGAAATCCTCGCCTCGGAAACCGGCGGCAGATTCTACGAAAAAGACGCCGCTAACCTCAAGGAAGCCTTTCAAAGCATTGCCGAGGAACTGAAAAAACAATATCTGTTAGGCTTCTATCCGCAAGACACGGAAAACGGAAAATCAAAGGGAAACATCCGAATCGGAGTTGACCGAAAAGATTTGCAGGTGCGGATGAAAAAGCGTTGGTAGAAAATTCGTTTCGTTTCCAACCGTATAAAATTTGAAACTAAGTCGGCTGCGAACTTTTTACAACTTCCTGAAACATATTTCGTTCGCTCTCGGTTAAATTTGTTTCGCCGGACATATCGCCCGCTACGAATTCAGCCAGTGTTTCAAGTTTTTTAATGTCGGTTTGATATTGTTTGACGAGGTTTTTATCAGGAAAAGGGGCTTGCTTCTGGGCAGCCTTGCTTCTTCCTTCCAACTGGATAAGTTTGGCTTGAATTTCTGCCTTGATTTTCCCTACGGTTAAACCGTGACAGCTTTTACAAAATGATTCAAAATTAAATGCCATATAATCTCCTCTGAAATGTTAGTCAGAGAATAATTTATCATTAATTCTTATTAACCGACATCAAAAAGAGCCTTCAAATTTCTGATTATTTAATCATTTAACAAATATAATTTTGAGGTCACACTCGATTGAGAAGTGTTACAGATGCTGTTGAAACTTAAGACTCAAACAAAATTACGAAAATTAGCGGGCAGACTTTTATCGTATTTATCGCTCTGCTGATTCTGCCTCTGGTTTTGTTACAAGATGCACGAAGAAGATTTGAATTTGTTTCGTGTTAATGCGTTTTTTTCGTGGTTTCGGTCGTTTTGATTAAGTTTTTGTGCAAAGCCGGTTGGACGGAAATTTTTGCTTTCTATTTCGCCGTTTTCTTCTTCGCTACCCAATCGTTCACATTCTTCTCCAAAATATCGAGCGGCAGCGCGCCCGACAATAAAACGACATCGTGAAATTCGCGGATGTCGAATTTTTCGCCGAGTTCGGCTTTCGATTTGGCGCGGAGTTCTTTGATTTTCAGCTCGCCGATTTTATACGCTAACGCCTGTCCGGGATCGGCGATGTAGCGGTCAATTTCGTTGACAATATCCTGCTCGGTTTTCGCGGCGTTCGCTTTGAAATAATCAATCGCCCGCTGCCGGTTCCATTTAAATTGATGAATGCCCGTGTCCACGACCAACCGCACGGCGCGCCACATTTCATAAGTCAGCTGCCCGAATTTGTCGTAAGGGTCGTCGTATAAATTCATTTCCTCGCCCAAAGATTCGGAATATAAACCCCAACCTTCGATAAACGCCGTGAAGCCGCCGAACTTTCGGAAATTCGGAACTTCGCCGAGTTCCTGTTGCAGCGCAAGCTGAAGATGATGACCGGGAACGGCTTCGTGCAGACTGAGAGCCATCATTTCCCATTTCGGACGAACTTCCGGCTTATACAAATTGACGTAATAATATCCGGGACGCGAGCCGTCTTTGGCAGGCTGATTGTAATAAGCCGTGGTTGTATCGGGCGCAATCTTGTCGGGAATCGGAATTACTCCGTAAGGCGTGCGCGGCAGCGTGCGAAAAACTTTAACGAGTTCCGGGTCAATGCGCCTGGTCATCGCGCGGTAAGCGTTCAGCAATTCTTCGGGCGTTTTATAAAAAAACTTTTCGTCGGTTCTCAGATATTGGAAAAATTCGGCGAGCGTTCCTTTGAAACCGACTTCAGTTTTTATCCGTTCCATTTCGCTGCGAATGCGCGCAACTTCCGACAAACCTTTATCGTGAATTTGCTGCGGTGTCATTTGGGTCGTCGTATAGGAACGAGCCAGAAATGCGTAATAATCCGCGCCGTCAGGTCGCTGCCAAACGCCGACCGTCGGGTATGAAGCGGGCAGATATTCCTTCGTGAAATAATCTTTTAATTTCGTATACTGCGGAACGACGGATTTATCAATCGCCGCAATCGCCGCCGTTTTCAAACGAGTTTGTTCGCTCTCGGAGATGTCTTTCGGAAAAGTTTTAAACGGCGCGAAAAACGGGTGCTGTTCGCCGGTCGCGGCGGTCATCTTGTCAATCTGTGCCGGAACGCGCTCCATAATCGCTTTCGGCAGTAAAATCTTTTGCTTTACGCCTTCGCGCATCAGAGTCAAAGTCTGTTCCATCAACACGGGAAAAGCGTTCATCCGCGCAATCCAGTCTTCGTAATCTTTGACGGTTTCAAACCGCATCAACTGCGTGATTTCGTCAATCGTCTGAATGCCGCCCTGCTGCGTAATCGGTATCAGATAGCGTTTGAACTTACTTGCCTCGATAGTTTCTTGATAATCCTTCTGAAACAGATCGTAGTTCAGTTTGTCCGACGCGGAAAGCTCATTGCGATTGATTCGTTTCAGCGCGGCGAGCGTTTCATTGGTATGTTGTCTGCGCCGCTCAATCGCCGCCAGACTCGCGTCAGTCCAGCGGTCGTTGTATCGCTTGTCGCCCAGGAACGAAGCGAACGTCGGATTTTCCTTCAAACCCAGTTCCCATTCCGCGTCGAACAAAGCGTAAAGCTGTTTGGTCGCTTCGTTCGGGTTGGAATTATTCTGCGCGAAAACGGCGGCGAAAGCCGAAAAGAAAACGAGGGCAAAAACGAAAAATGACAGGCGATTTAGCATAATTTTATTGATTAAAATTTGGGAAAAATTGATTCGGTTAAAATATAACACTTTTTTAATCGTCAACTGAACTGTCTGAATTTGCATTTTCGGGAAAATCCGATTAAATTTGCCGGGTAGTTTTTCAAATTCAAATTCAAAAATCAGAGGAACAAAAAAATGCTAAAAAGAATCGGCTTGAAACTTTCAATTTTGGCGATGATGTTGACGATGGCAGCGGCGGATTTGACGGCGCAAACCAGAATCCGTTTCGCGCGCGGGCGCAGTTCGGCAACCGTTTCGGGAAATTTGGCGGCGGGCGCGACCAGAGGTTATGTTTTGCGAGCCAGCGCGGGACAAAGTTTGTCTGCCACGCTCAGTTCGACGAACGGAAAAGTTGATTTCACGCAAGGCAATCTGCACGACACGCAGTATTCGCAAACGGTCGAAGAAAACGGCGATGTTTATATCAGCGTTGACAATCACGGAAGTCGGGCGACGAAATTCACCTTGACGATTTCGATTCAATAAAACGAGAAAATTATATTTCCAGACGCAAGCCGTCCTGCGCTTCGAGAACAGCGCAGGGCGGCGAAAATTTTTTCACCTCTTTTGCAAAATCAACCTGGTTCCATTCCGGGTAGAGATGCGTCAGCACAACTCGCTTCGGCTGCGCGTAACGAACTAGGTGCATCGCCTCATCGAGCTTCAGATGCGTTTCGACCGGCTTGTCTTTGAAAAATGAGCATTCCAAAACAAACAAATCCGCTTCACGCGCCAATGTTCCCAATGTTTTCGTAAAGCCGCTGTCCGCCGAATAAACAATGGTTTTTCCAGTAGTTTCATCGCGCAAATGAATCGCTAAACTTTCCGGCGTGTGCGGCGTGTCCATTGCGATTGCTTCAAGTCCGTTGAAAATCTCGAATTTTTCGAGCGGTTCGACTTCGATTATCTCAATCGGAAAAGGCTGTTTGAGCAAATTATAATCGTTCGCTTTATCAAACGCTTCGACTAATTTGCTCAAACCGATTGCGCCGAAAATCGTCAAAGGCTTTTTTCTGTTCTGCGTTTCCGGCGCGTATTTCGTGCCGAACAAAAACGCGGGCAGACCGCCGATATGGTCGAGATGAAAATGTGAAATCCAAATCGCGTCGAGGTTTGCCCAATCGAGCTTTTCCTGCGCCATTCGATGAATCGCCGACGCGCTGCAATCGAGCAGCAGCGAGCCATTTTCAATTTCAAGCCAGAATCCCGACGAACTTCTGTGTGGATGCGGAACCGAAGTCCCCGAACCTAAAACGATGAATTTCATACACAAATTTTAGCCGCGAATGACCGGAATTGCACGAACAAAATTTAAACCGCATTTGTGAAATTCCGACCATTCGTGACTGGTTTTCTTTTGTGGTAAATTTTTCGTATGAATGAAATTGACGTTTTGGCAATCTTCGCGCACCCGGACGATGTGGAATTGACGGTCGGCGGAACGCTTTTGAAAATGAAATCGCTCGGCTATCGAACCGGCGCACTCGATGTAACAAAAGGCGAAATGGGAACGCGCGGCACGGTCGAAGGCAGAGCGCAGGAAGCCGAAGAAGCGGCGAAGATTTTAAAGTTAGACGTTCGGGAAAATCTCGGCTTGCCCGACGGTCACGTTTTCGTCACCGACGATGAACGAACAAAATTAGTGAGAGTTTTGCGGCGTTTGAAGCCGAAAATTCTGCTCACGCACCAGATTGACGACCCGCATCCAGATCATCATCACATCACACAATTGGTTAGAGAATCGGCTCGATTGGCTTCGATGCAGAAATATGACGTGGATTTCGGACAGAAGAAAATCAAGGTGCCGATAGTCGCGCACAACATTTTCTCGCAGCGCGTCGTCCCGTCGTTTATCGTGGACATTTCAGATTTTATAGAGGCGAAAACTGATTCGATTCGCGCTCACGCTTCTCAGTTTTACGACCCAAATTCCAATGAGCCGGAAACGCGCTTGACGAGTAAAAATTTTATCGCCGAACTCGAAAACCGCTCGCGCTATTTCGGCAGTTTGATCGGCGTTGAGGCAGGCGAACCGTTTTTTGTGCGCGAGGCTTTGAACGTCGAAGATCCGATTGAGCTTCTTACGCGACCGATGAATCTCTATTCCTAAAACGATTTTCTATTGTATCAAACGGAAAAATCAATTAAATTATCATTTCAAAATTTAAATTCCCAAATTCAAACAGGAGAATTCTTTATGCAGAAAATTAGAGTTTCATTCGTTTTGATTCTCGCTTTCTTAATCGCGTCCTGCGTCAACGCTCCGCAATCGAACACCGCAGCGACGGGCAATCAAACCGCCGCAGCGAACAAAGACCCGAACCGAAAAATTAAAATCGGCTTTTCGATGGCGACCGTCAAAGAAGAACGCTGGCAGCGCGACCGCGCGGCGTTCGATGCGCACTGCAAGAAAATGAACGTCGAGTGCGAAATCTCGGTTGCCGACAACAGCAAGGAAAAACAGCTCAACGACGTGGACAATCTGCTGACCAAGAAAATTGACGTGCTGGTCATCGCGCCCGACGATGCGACGCAGGCGGCTTCGATGGTGGAAAAAGCCAAAGCGCAAAACGTGCCGGTTATCAGCTATGACCGTCTGATAAATTCCGACAAAATTGATTTGTATATCTCTCATCAAGTTCCGGTTATCGGCAAGAAAAT
Organism: uncultured Pyrinomonadaceae bacterium; assembly: GCA_965365505.1. Lineage (GTDB taxonomy): Bacteria > Acidobacteriota > Blastocatellia > Pyrinomonadales > Pyrinomonadaceae. The sequence goes on from CBDUBY010000046.1 coordinate 18,211, forward strand.
CGCCGAATACGCTTTGAGCAAAGTTCCGAAGGGAAATTACGTGATGGTCTACGGCGATGAGGCGGACAACAACGCGCTAATTATGAAAAAAGCGATGCTCGAAGTTTTGAAGCCGGCAGTTGATCGAGGCGATATAAAAATCGTCAGCGAGCAGTCTGCCAAAGGATGGAGAAAAGAAGAAGCATTGAAAATCGTCGAAAACGCCTTGACGCAAAATAACAATAATATCGCCGCCATCGTTGCTTCAAACGACGGCACGGCGGGCGGCGCGGTGCAGGCTTTGATAACGCAGAACTTGACTGGGAAAGTTCTCGTCACCGGACAGGACGCGCAGATTGACGCGCTCCAATCAATTGCTGAAGGCAAGCAGACGATGACGATTTACAAGCCGATTATCCCGCTCGCCAACGCTGCCGTCGAATCCGCAATAAAGCTGGCGAAAAACGAACCGTTGACCGAGGCGAAACCGTTTCGCAATGACACGCTCGGCAAAGATGTGCCGTCAATTTTGCTCGAAGTGACGACCGTTGACAAAGACAATTTGATAACGACGGTGATCAAGGACGGCTACTCGAAATTTGAAGACATTTATAAAAACATTCCGCCCGACCAACGTCCTAAACAATAATTTCTCTGTATTTCTCTATAACTTCTCCGTGTTCTCTGTGTTGAAAATTTTTCCTTAAAATAGAGAGCGCAGAGAAGCCACACAGAAACACAGAAATTTTTGATGATGCAAAACGAAGCGAAATCTCCCTTGTTGGAGATGAGAAATATTGTCAAAGAATTTCCCGGCGTTCGCGCTCTGGACGGCGTGACGTTTGACCTTTTTGCAGGTGAGTTTCACTCGCTCGTTGGCGAAAATGGCGCGGGAAAGTCAACCTTGATGAAAGTTTTGTCGGGCGTTTATCCGGCGGGAACTTACGAGGGCGAAATCGTCGTCGAGGGCGAAACCAAACAATTCAAAACCGTCCGCGATGCCAAAAACGCTCGTATTGCCATTATCTTTCAGGAACTTTCTCTAGTCAAAGAATTGACCGTCGGCGAAAACATTTTTCTCGGGCGCGAGCCGTCAAAATTCGGTGTGATAAGTTGGACGCAGCTTTACGGAAAGGCAAACCAATTACTGCGCGATTTGAATCTGCCGATAGATCCGAAAACGCCGGTTGGAAATTTAGGCATCGGCTCGCAGCAACTTGTCGAAATCGCTAAAGCATTGTCGCAGGATGCGAAAATTTTAGTTCTTGACGAACCGACCGCCGCGCTGACCGAAACGGAAGTCAAAACGCTGTTTGAAATCTTGAGAAAGTTGAAATCGCGCGGCGTGGGAATGATTTACATCTCGCACAAACTCAACGAAGTTTTCGAGATGTCCGACCGGATCACCGTTTTGCGCGACGGGCGGACGGTCGGGACGAACGACACCAGGGATTTGACCATCGCCAAAGTTATCGCGCAGATGGTCGGGCGTGAAGTCGGCGATATTTTCCCGACGAGCCGGCACGAATTCGGCGAAACGGTTTTAAAAGTGAAAAACCTGACGGCGTTTGAACCGGAAACCGATAAAAAATTAGTTGACGCGATTTCGTTTCACGTCAAAAAAGGCGAAGTTCTCGGCATCGCCGGTTTGATGGGCGCGGGGCGCAGCGAACTTTTAATGACGATTTTCGGAGCGCATCTTGGAAAATCGTCGGGGGAAATTTTCGTCGAAGGAAATCGCGTCGAAATAGATTCGCCGTCGAAGGCGATTAAAAGCGGCATCGGTTTCGTAACCGAAGACCGCAAGCGGTTCGGCTTGATTTTAGATCAGACGATTGCCAATAACATCACGCTCGCGGGCTTAAAAAAAATCGGCGGAAATTTTCTGACCAGTCAAACGAGCGAAATCGTCGCGGCGCGAAAATCAATTCAGGATTTGCGCGTCAAAGCCAATTCGCCTGAAACTGTCACGGGAACTTTATCGGGCGGCAACCAGCAGAAAGTCGTGCTTGGGAAATGGCTGCTGACGAATCCGAAAGTTTTATTTTTGGACGAACCGACACGCGGCATTGATGTCGGCGCGAAGCAGGAAATTTACGCCTACATCAACGAACTGGCGAAAAACGGTTTGGCGATTGTAATGGTGTCTTCCGAGTTGCCGGAAGTTTTAGGATTGTCGGATAGAGTCCTTGTTTTGCACGAAGGAAAATTGACCGGCGAATTTTCCAGACAGGACGCGACGGCGGAACGAGTGATGGCGGCGGCGACGGGAAATAATTAAAATTTACATCGCGAAAAATACAAGCGACTTTAAAAATGACCGAACAAGTAAAAGAGTCGAAGTTTAAGTTTCAAACATCCGCATTGCGGGCTTACACAATGATCGCCGCGCTCGGCTTGATTTGGATTTATTTTCACTGGGCGACCGGCTCGATATTTTTAACGCCGCGCAATTTGTCGAATCTGATGCTGCAAACATCCGTGACGGGAATTATCACCGTCGGAATGCTGATGGTCATCGTTGCCGGACAGATTGATTTGTCGGTCGGTTCGATTTTGGGTTTGGCGGGCGGCGTCGCGGCGATTGCGCTGACGAATTACAATTACGGATTCATTCCGGCGATAATTCTGGCGGTCGTCGTCGCCACGGCAATCGGCGTTTTTCACGGCGTTTTAGTCGCCTACGCGAACATTCCGGCGTTCATCGTCACTCTCGGCGGACTGCTCGCGTGGCGCGGCGCGGTCAAAGCCGTGACGGGCAGCGAAACCGTGCCGATTGCCGACGAGACTTTCAAATCAATCGGGCAGCAATACGTTGACCCGATGAGCGGTTGGATTTTAGCCGCCGTCGCCGTGCTGTTTGTTTTGGCAGTCGCTTTTCGCCGCATTCAAACGCAGAAATCTTACGGACTTGGCGAAGCGAGCATCGGCGGCGAAATCGCGCGCGCGATTCTGCCGGTCGGCGCGATTATCGTTTTTATTTACTTGATGAATTCCTACGCGGGCATTCCGATTCCGGTCTTGATTTTGCTCGCCGTCGCGCTCGTCGGAGTTTTCATCACGAACTTTACGACGTTCGGGCGATACCTTTACGCCATCGGCGGCAATGCGGACGCGGCGCGTTTGTCGGGCATCAACACGAAAAGGAACATATTGAAAGTCTATGCGATTCTCGGCGCGTTGACCGGCGTGGCAGCTTTGATTTCGACGGCGCGGGTTGGGTCAGCTTCGCCCGATGCGGGAACATTAAAGGAACTCGACGCGATTGCCGCCTGCGTCATCGGCGGC
>CBDUBY010000047.1:0-20138 GCA_965365505.1 uncultured Pyrinomonadaceae bacterium
TGCCGTCTTCGGCGCGGAGTTCTTCAAGCAGAGCGACAATCGTCGCGCTGTAAAGCTGACTTGAAAGGCTCGCCATCCGGCTCGGCAAATCGGTGTAGCCGATAACCGAAACGCCTTTGTGCGTGACGACTTCGCCCGGCTCGGTCATCGCGCAATTTCCGCCCTGTTCCGCCGCCAGATCAACGATAACCGAGCCGGGCTTCATACTCTCGACCATTCCCTTGGTAATCAATTTCGGTGCGGGTTTTCCGGGAATCAAAGCAGTCGTAATGATGATGTCAACTTCCATCGCCTGCTGCGCGAACAAAGCCATTTCCGCCCGCAGAAAAGCGTCCGACATTTCTTTCGCGTAGCCGCCTTTGCCTTCGCCTTCTTCCTGAACGGTAACTTCGAGAAATTCCGCGCCCATTGATTGAACCTGCTCGCGCGTCGCGGAACGCGGGTCGAAAGCCTTGACGATTGCGCCCAAAGAACGCGCCGTTCCGATTGCCGAAAGTCCTGCCACGCCCGCGCCGATGACCAGAACTTTTGCCGGTTCGATGCGTCCGGCGGCGGTTATCTGCCCGCCGAAAAATCTCGAAAAATGATTTGCCGCTTCGACGACGGCGCGATAACCGGCAATGTTCGCCATCGCGCTGAGCGTGTCCATCTTTTGCGCTCTGGTGATGCGCGGAACGGAATCCATTCCGAAAACAGTTGCGCGTCTGGCGGCAAATTGTTCGAGAAGTTTTTTGTTCTGCGCCGCCCAAACGAATCCGATGAGCCAGCCGCCCGTTCGCAGCAAATCCGTTTCGTGAACGCCGAGCGTTTCGTTATATTCCGGCGGGCGAACTTTGATGACGACATCCGACGTTTCCCAAAGCTGTTTCGCGTCGTCAATTATTATTGCGCCCGCTTCTTTGTAGGTGCTGTCGAAGCAATCAATCGCTTGTCCCGCGCCGGTTTCAATCGCCACTTCAAAACCGAGTTTGCAAAGGCGCATCACCGTCTGCGGAGTCGCCGCCACGCGCCGCTCGCCCGGATGAATCTCTTTCGGAACTCCAATTCTAATCATACGTTTTAAGGATACTTTCGATTTTTGAAAGTATAAATCATCGTGGTAATTTTGCAACCAAAACTATTTTGATTGGTGAGTCAGTTTCAACTTTGCGCCGGTAATAATGCTTATTCTATCGGCAAAAGATTAAGAGCAAGTCACTCTCTTAAAGATTTTAAGCCCGAAGCAACAGAAATTTCCTGTTAATCAGTGAGCGATATATCCTGTAAAGGAAACAGAATTTATCGAGTTCGGGCGCATTCGTCTAGTGGTTAGGGCAAAAATTTTCAATTTTGGAACAGGAACTCAATTCTTCTACGCGCTACCAAAAAAGCGGCTGTAGAATTATAATCTGCTTACTGCAATTTGCATCGTAACGAGAAATAAATGAATGAACCGGATTTAATTATTCGCAGTCACCGGGTTGTAATGCCTGAAACGGTTAGTCCGGCTTCGTTGCATATTCGTGACGGCATCATTGCGGCTTTGAGAGAATGGGATAACGTTTCGGATCACGCGCGGCTTGTAGACGCGGGAAACGCGGTGGTAATGCCAGGAGTGGTAGACGCTCACGTTCACGTTAACGAACCGGGACGCACCGAATGGGAAGGCTTTACGACGGCAACCAGAGCGGCGGCGGCAGGCGGCATAACGACACTGGTTGATATGCCGCTCAACAGTATTCCGCCGACGACCACGCTCGAAGGTTTTCGAGAAAAGATTGCGGCGGCGCGAGGACAATGCTCGATTGACGTGGCTTTTTGGGGCGGCGTAATTCCGGGTAACACGAGCGCATTAAAACCGCTTTTAGACGCTGGCGTGCGCGGCTTCAAATGCTTTTTGATACATTCCGGCGTTGATGAATTTCCGCACGTCACCGAACTGAATTTGCTCGAAGCAATGCCGGAACTGGCAAAGCTTGAATCAGTTCTGCTCGTTCACGCCGAACTGCCCGAACCGATTGAAAATGCCGCCGCAGAATTAAAGGACGGCAATCCGCAAGATTATCAAACCTTTCTAAAATCGCGTCCGAGAGAATCCGAGAACGAAGCCGTCGCGTTAATGATTCGCTTGTGCCGCGAAACCGGCGCGCGTGTCCACATCGTTCACCATTCTTCGTCCGATGTTTTGCCTTTATTAAAAGCGGCGAAAGCGGAAGGTTTGCCGCTAACAGTGGAAACCTGCCCGCATTATCTAACTTTTGCGGCGGAGGAAATCCCGGACGGCGCGACGCACTTTAAATGCTGTCCGCCGGTGCGCGAGCGCGCGAATCGTGAACAGCTTTGGACAGCGTTGGCGGACGGCACGATTGATATGATTGTGTCCGATCATTCGCCCTGCACGCCGAATCTAAAGTTATTGGAAACAGGCGATTTTCTTGACGCCTGGGGCGGCATCGCGGCTCTGCAATTCAGCTTGCCCGCCATCTGGACGCAGATTCAAAAACGCGGTTTCGGGCTGCGTGAATTAACCAGATGGATGTCCGAGGCGCCCGCGCGCCTTGCCGCTTTGGACAATCGCAAAGGCAAAATCGCCATCGGCTACGATGCGGATATTGTAATTTTCCAAACTGAAAAAGAATTCAAAGTCATACCGGAAATTATTGAATTCAAAAACAAGCTCACGCCGTATTCGGGAATGAATTTGCGCGGCGTTGTCGAAGCAACCTACGTGCGCGGCGTGAAAGTTTATGAGCAAGGACAATTTCGTGCCAATCCGATTGGCGCATTGCTGATAAAATAACACCGGTCAAAATAAGTATGGAATTTACAGAACTGATTGATTTAGCCTCCGAGAAACTAGGCGGCGCGGTTTTATACGCCAATGATGATTTTTTCGCGCCGAAGGAAAATCTGCTTAAACCGAACGCGCCGATTTTTATCGAAGGGAAATACACCGATCTCGGCAAATGGATGGACGGCTGGGAAACGCGCCGCCGCCGTTCGCCGCGTCTCGACGAAACTTTTGATTGGTGTGTTATTCGCCTGGGATTGCCGGGAATCATTCACGGCGTTGTCGTGGACACGAGCTTTTTTCGCGGCAATTACCCTTCGCATTGCTCGCTCGAAGCCTGCGCGATTGACGGACAGCCGAATGTCGAACAACTGCTTTCTGCTGAAACCGAATGGACGGAAATTTTGTCGCTATCGGAATTGGAAGGTGATTCTCAAAATAGTTTCGCGATAAATTTTCCGCAGCCGGTGACGCATTTGCGCTTGAAGATTTATCCTGACGGCGGCGTTGCCAGACTAAGAGTTTATGGCGAAGTCGCGCCGGATTGGGCAGCCTTGCGCCGACGTGAGAGCGAGATTGATTTGGCGGCGGTCGAACACGGCGGAATGGTTTTGGAAGCCAGCGATATGTTCTTCGGACACAAGCACAATTTGATTATGCCCGGACTGGCTCAGGATATGAGCGACGGCTGGGAAACCAAACGTCGGCGCGGGGCGGGTTACGATTGGTGCATCCTCAAACTCGGCAAAGCGGGAATTATCAAACGGGTCGAAGTAGATACTTCGTATTTCAAAGGAAATTATCCCGAAAGCTGTTCGATTGAAGTTTGCCGCGCTGATAACGATAAAAATTTTGATGCGCTTGATTGGCAGATGCTGCTGCCGAATTCCAAACTTCAGGCGCACACGCGGCATACTTTCGTTGATGAAATAAAAGATTGCGAAGCGGTAACGCACGTTCGATTTAATATTTTCCCCGACGGCGGCGTGAGTCGCCTGCGTCTTTTCGGGAGAATTGCGGAATGAGCAAAAAATTAGAGAAGCTAAATCAAGCTGCCGGAGAAATAGCGGAAGCCGACTTTAGAAATTGCTGCGGCTCTCAAACCTGGGCGCGAACGATGGCGGAAGCGCGACCATTTGCGGATGTCGCCGCGCTGATCAATCGCGCCGAAGAAATCTGGCTGAATCTCGACTCGCAGGACTGGCTCGAAGCGTTTGCCGCGCATCCGAAAATCGGCGCGCGCAAAGCCGCTCCGAAACAGCGAGCGCAATCTGCCGAATGGTCACACGGCGAGCAATCAGGCACACGCGCGGCAACCGATTCGGTGCTTGACGCATTAGCGGAAGTTAATCGTTTGTATGAAAAGAAATTCGGGTTTATATTTATCGTCTGTGCGACCGGAAAAAGCGCAGAGGAAATGCTTGAGCTTTGTCGGCGGCGTATTCGCAATGATGCCGATTCGGAAATTCGTATCGCGGCTGACGAGCAGAGAAAGATAACGGAAATCAGGTTGAGAAAATTATTGGAAATCGAATGAGCGCAATCACGACACATATTTTAGATGTTTCGGCGGGCGTTCCGGCAAGCGGTGTCGCTATCACGCTGGAGAGGCAGACTTTGGAGAAAAACTGGGAAATTATCGGCAAAGGCGTGACTGATGATGACGGCAGACTGCGCGATTTGCTCGCGCCGGACGCGGTTTTGCAGACGGGCAATTATCGTCTGAATTTTGAAACCGGAAATTATTTTTTCGACAGGCAGATTGATAGTTTTTACCCGCAGGTCACAATCGCGTTCACCGTCTTCGATACGTCGCATTATCACGTTCCGCTGCTGCTCAGTCCGTTCGGTTATTCGACTTATCGCGGAAGCTAAAATTATGGCAGTCAAAATAATTCATGACAATTACGGCAAAGCGCGCGTCCGCCTGATGAAGGTTGCGCGACAGGGCGAGCGACACGAACTACAAAACCTAACGGTCAAAATCACATTCGAGGGAGATTTTGACGATGTTCACACGACGGGTGATAACAGCCTTGTGCTGCCGACCGATACGATGAAGAACACGGTTTACACCTTGTCGCAGCAGACTCAGGAAATCGAAGAAATCGAAAGTTTTGCCGGACGTTTGGCTGATTATTTTTTAGCGAATAATAATCAGGTTACGCGAGTTATTGTCGAGATTGCCGAGCACGCCTGGACGCGCATCAATGTCGGCGGCGAGCCGCATGAACATTCGTTCGTCAAAGGCGGCGATGAAAAACGCACGACGAAAATCAACCAGACGCGCGACGTGGTGACGGTTGAGTCGGGCGTTGAAGATTTAATCGTTCTGAAAACTACCAAATCGGGTTTTGTCGGTTTTATTAAAGATTGCTATACGACTTTGCCCGAAGCGTCGGACAGGATTTTCTGCACTACGATCAAAGCCGATTGGCGTTATGCCGATGCGGAAAAAGCGACGCGGGAAACCTGGCGCGACATCCGGCAAACGATTATCGAAACCTTTGCCGGACACAACAGTCTTTCGGTTCAGCACACGCTTTACGCGATGGGCGAAGCAGTGTTGGAAAAATTCGCGGATGTGGCAGAAATCGCTTTTTCCCTGCCGAACATTCATTGCCTGCCGATAGATTTTACGCGCTTCGGCTTGGAGAACGACAACCGGATTTTCGTGCCGACCGACGAACCGCACGGATTGATAGAAGCGCGTTTGACTCGTTAGCGAAAATACCGAAACACGAATTGAAAAGACCGGAAAATTATCATTTACAAGTTTACTATGACAACAACACTTTCTCAGGAATCAATGCAGGAAATTACTGACCAATTACAATCATCTCTCGCCGCTTTCGCTGCCCGTTATCCGGGCGAGTCGGGTCGCCGTCAGCCGGTGCATACCGTTTATGGCGGGGCGCATTTATTTAAGTCCGATACCGCGCAGCGTCTCGGTTCGCTTGCGCTGCGCGCATTTGAAACGTATGCGCCCGACGCACAGACTTTCGCGCGGACACTCGAACTGCCGGACAAATTAGCTGATACGATTTACGAACGCGCGCGCGAAAAACTGGTGCGCGAAGCAGTCGAAGATTTTCGCATTGATTTTGAAGACGGTTACGGCACGCGACCCGATGAGGAAGAGGATGGGCACGCCGTATCAGCCGCGAGGGAAGTTGCCAAAGGTTTCGAAGCAGGCACGCTGCCGCCGTTTCTTGGCATCCGCATTAAAACTTTTTCTGAAGAACTGCACGCCCGCAGCATTCGCACGCTCGATTTGTTCTTGACGACGCTCGTCAAAGCTGCTGACGGACGCCTGCCAGAAAATTTTGTGGTGACGCTGCCGAAAATCGTATCGCCCGCGCAAGTCGCGACGCTCGCCGACATCTTCGATATGCTTGAACCGAAACTCGGTTTACCGAGCGGTTCGATGAAATTAGAGATGATGGTTGAAACGACGCAATCAATCATTAACGAACGCGGCGAAACGAATCTGCCGCAAATGCTCGACGCCGCGCGCGGACGCTGCACGGCGGCGCATTTCGGCACTTATGATTACACGGCAAGCTGCAGCATCACCGCCGCGTATCAGGATATGCTGCATCCGGCGTGTGATTTCGCGCGTCACGTAATGCAGGTTTCATTCGGCGGAACGGGAATCTGGCTGTCAGACGGCGCGACAAACATTATGCCCGTCGCGCCGCATCGCGGAGAATTATCAGAAGAACAAAAATCGGAAAACGCGGCAGTCGTTCACCGCGCCTGGAAACTGCACTACGACCACGTTCGACATTCACTCGCCAACGCTTTTTATCAAGGCTGGGATTTGCATCCGGCGCAGTTTCCGACGCGCTACGCGGCGGTCTTTACATTTTTTCTCGAAGGCTTGGACGCGGCTTCCGAACGGTTGAGCAACTTTGTCGCAAAGGCGGCGCAGGCGACGCTTGTCGGCGATGTTTTCGATGACGCGGCAACCGGACAAGGATTGTTAAATTATTTCCTCCGCGCCATCAACTGCGGTGCTTTGACCGAACAGGAAGCGCAGAATTTAACCAGTCTTTCGCTGGACGAACTTCAGTCCGGTTCGTTTGTAAAGATTTTGCATAATCGGCAAAAATAGGTGTGCAGTTCGGCAAAAACTTTATAAATCCCGATAAACTCACGGAAAGTCAGCCCTTGCTTCTTGATTTTCCAGAAACGTCTGTATGTGTCCCGCACCGATCTTGCTTGAATCAAGTCCGCGAAGATAAAAAAGACGCTTCGTCCGACGGCAGCCGCGCTCGAAAAACTTCAGATTTTAGCACTATTTTTGTTTCCGTATTATACGGTGGTGATTGAAGATTTGCTGCTGTCGTTATGTTTTTGTAGGAATTGTTTGAAATCTTCAAAACATAGCGGTCGGCTGCAGAGATAGCCCTGCCATTCATCGCAGCTGAGCAGATTCAGAAATTTTAGCTGCTCTTCGGTTTCGACTCCTTCGGCAACGACTTTGAGCCGCAGATTGTGAGCGAGTGTGATAATCGTCATCACCAGCGCGGCATCGTCCGGGTTGACGGCGATTTCCTGAACAAAAGACCTGTCAATCTTTAAAACATCTATCGGCAGACGCTTCAAGTAAGCCAGCGAAGAGTAGCCCGTCCCGAAATCATCAATTGAAACTTTAATACCGATTTCCTTCAAATTTTGCAGCGTCTTGATGGCGGAATTCGGATTTTTCATAATCGAACTCTCCGTTAGTTCCAGTTCAAGACAGGTTGGGTTAATGCCGGTATTTTGAATCGCTCCGATAATCATTTCAGACAAATCTTCTTGCTGAAATTGACGGGCTGATAAATTTACGGAAACGCGCAGTGCCGGAAAACCGTCTTTTTGCAATTCCCGGCTTTGAAGACAAGCCTTTCGTAAAATCCATTCGCCTATCAATATAATCAAGCCGGTGTCTTCCGCCAGAGGAATAAATTCGACGGGTGAAATAAGTCCGAGTTCAGGATGCCGCCAACGCGCCAATGCTTCCATTCCAACAACTTGGCTGCTGTCGAAATCAACTTTCGGTTGATAATAAACCTCGAATTCTTCGCGCTCCAACGCCTTTCGCAGATTGCTTTCCAGCGTCAGCCGGTTTGATGCTTTGGTGTTTAAATCGGCAGTATAAAATTGATAATTGTTGCCGCCCGCTTCCTTAGCGCGGCGCAAAGCGATTGCCGTATTTCCCATCAGAGTTTGAGCGTTTTCACCGTCGCCGGGATAAAGACTGATGCCGATGCTCATCGTAATAAAAAGTTCGTCGTTATCAATGACAAACGGCGCTCTCAATGCCTCGATAAGGCGGTTGGCAATCTTAAGCGCTCCGTCCGCATTTTCGATTTGCGGCAGCAGCAAAGAAAATTCGTCGCCTTCAAATCGAGCGACGGTCGTGCCAGCCGGAAGGTGATTAATCAATCTTTCAGCGACATTTTGCAAAAGCTGATAACCCGACCGATGTCCTAAGATGTCTCTGATTTCCCGAAATCTGTCAAGAGAAAGTAGAAACAATGCCAGGGATTTCTCCTTTTGTCCGGCAGAAATTATCGCCTGCGTGAGCCGGTCTTCGAGCAGAATACGGTTCGGCAGTCCGGTCAGCGTATCGTGAAATGACAGGTAGTTTAGTTGGGCGGTTCGATCCTTGATTAACTCTTCGAGATGATTTTCGTGAAGGCGTTTTGATTTGAGCAGCAAATGATGTTCGAGGGCGCGTCCTACCGCCGTTTCAATGTGCTGTAGGTCAAAGGGTTTTTGAATATAATCGAACGCGCCGGCGCGCATCGCTTTGATAGCGTTATCAATATTTTTCTCGCCGCTAATCATCATCACGACCGTATCGGGCGATGAAGAGAGAAACTGCGGAATTATTTCGAGTCCGGTCATTCCGCCCAAATTGATGTCGCTTAAAACCAGACTGAACTTTTCCGTCTGAAGAAGCTCAAGAGCATTTTCAGCCGAATCCGCCGTGGCGCAGTGATACTCACCGGTTAATATATCGCAAAGTATATTTCTGACCGATGATTCATCGTCAATTATCAGAATGCGAAATTGGCTGTCAGTCAAAGGGGACATAATTAAATGCGGTAGACTGAAATTCACGAATAATGACATTACAAAGATTTGCCAATGCCGTCAATTTATTACTTTACACCCGACTTCCGTGATTGCGCTAAACCTCAGAATAAAAATTCGGCTCGAAATGCGTTTTCGAGCCGAATTCGGTTTTATGCGGTTTGCAGCTTTTCCAGCCTTTCAGACATTTCCCGGTAACACGCATTGCAGATTCCGTGCGATTGCGGCGGTAAATGTTCAAGCTCGAACAATCCCAGAATTGTTATTGCGTCTTCAACCTCTGCCCAAACTTCCTTGCCGACATTGACTTTTTTGCACCACGAGCAAATTATCAGCATACATTCCGCCAACGTCGTTTCATTGGTGAACCGAATCTCCGATTTGCGCCGCTCCGCCCATAAAGTTCGGGTGGCAAACTGGACTTCGCCATCGTTATCCGGCGAAGAGATAGTTACCGCCGCGATGCGCCGCATCGTGGGAGAATCGCAGCGGATATTGAATTTCATTATTTTTCCGGCGCGCACCTTCTTTAAAATTTCCCGGTAAAGAAATTCCGTCGTGCTGTGAGTGATGAAATTCCAGAGGCTTTGATTGAGAACTTTGTCAGGGAGCAGTTCAGAACCATCATTCGCTATGGCAAACTGTGTCCATTCATCGTTGACGAACACAATCTCATCTCGAATGTTGATTCGATACAGAATCCGCAAATAATTATTATCCATTTCTTCCGGTTTGGTTTCGTCGCGTAAATTCGTAGCAAGGGGATTGCTTGATGCGCCGGTGAAGAGTTCTTTATAAAGTAAGAGTGATGGCTTAATAAGTCAAATCGCTTTTGCCGTAGCGGTTTATCAAACGATAACCTGAAGTAGGAATGGCAACCATCGTGCCATCATTTGTTTTGGCGATAACTCAACGAATCGGGCGTAAAAAGATTTGAAAACCAGGTTAACGTCTATCGGACAAAGAAATTAGGCGCACCTATTTTCCGCGATGCTGCGACATTTCTCCGCACAATATCGAAAATGATTGTGAATTCAGCAATCCGAAATTTTACGCTTGAGGCTCGTTTCTTTTGAGAATGCGGGTCAGAGTTTTACGGTCTATATTAAGTATCCGCGCCGCCGACTGCTTGTTGCCGCCGGTGTGCGCCAAAACCTGCGTGACATATTTAGCTTCCATTTCGGCAAGCGTCGTCCAGCCGACTTCGTTTTCGGAAGCGGTTGAATCAGCTAAATCGCCGATCGGCAATTCCTGAAGATAATGTTGTATTCGCAGCGGCAGATGTTCGGGATAGACAATGCCGTCACAGAGCGAAACGGCTTGCAGAATGGCGTTTTCCAATTCGCGGATGTTTCCTTGCCAGGAGTAGTTTTTCAGCGTTTCGATTGCGGCAGTGGAAAATTTTACGGGCGCGGCGTTCAGCGTGCGGGCTTGTCTGGCAAAATGTCGGGCAAGCAGCGGGATGTCTTCGAGACGTTCACGAAGCGGCGGCAGTTGAATGGTGACGGCGTTTAAGCGATACATCAAATCCTGCCGGAAACGGTTTTCCCGAACTTCTTTTTCAATGTCGCGGTTTGTCGCCGCGACGACGCGCACATCAACTTTTTTACTTTGATTTGAACCGACGCGGCGAATTTCGCCCTGCTGCAAGGCGCGCAGTAATTTAACTTGAAAAAGCGCGTGCGTTTCGGTGATTTCGTCGAGCAGAATCGTGCCGCCGTCCGCTTCCTGCCACAAACCGATACGCTCGCGGTCGGCTCCGGTAAAAGAACCTCTGGCGTGTCCGAACAATTCCGATTCGATGAGTTCGACCGGAATCGCGCCGCAGTTGACCGCGACAAAAGAATTGTCGGCGCGGCTGCTTCGCTGGTGAATGGCGCGGGCGACGACTTCTTTGCCCGTTCCCGATTCGCCCGTGATTAGCACCGGCAGATTGGTCGCCGCCACGCGCCCGACCATTTTCAAACATTCGATAAATTTCGGGCTTTTGCCGATCAGCGGAATGTCCGAAGTGTAACCTGAGACAGCAGATTCAGTTCTTGATTTGTCGGGTTTCAGGCGGTGCTGATGCTGTTGAAAAACGACTTTAGAGATATTGAGAATTTCGTCAACCGTAAACGGTTTAATCAAATAATCGTAAGCTCCAAAGGCGGTTGCGTCGAGTGCGCCGACCGCCGAACCGTGTCCGGTCATTAAGATGAATCGCGCTTGCGCTTGTTCTTCGACAAAACGACGCAGAACCGCATAGCCGTCTGTTCCGCCGAGCATTACGTCGCAAAAAACCAGTGACCATTTTTGTTCGGGCAATTGTTTGAATGCTTCTTCGGCAGTTCTGGCTTCGCTCACGTTCCAGCCGTCGGTCGTCAAAACCCGCGCGACAAACTTGCTGACTTGCGCCTCGTCATCAATCACTAAAGCATACATCTCTTCCACGTTTGAGAGTATATCACGCTTTATATTGAGAAACTATGTTATTTATCACACAAAACCTTTTTCTCGGGCAGTTTATTCGCAGCTCGAATCAGTTATTTTTAACTCGGATTAAATATCTTTTTTGTCCAATACTTCCCGAACCTTTTGTGCCAGCAAATCGAAGGTAAAAGGCTTTTGAATAAAATTGGAACCGACTTTAATTACGCCTTGTCGGATAATCGCGTCGTCCGTATAGCCAGACGTAAAAAGCACGCTGATTCGCGGATTTGTTTCAGCCAGTCTTTCCGATAATTCGCGTCCGCCCATCTGCGGCATCACAACGTCCGTCATCAGCAAATCAATTTTAACTTCCTGGCTCGCGCAAACTTCGAGTGCCTCGATGCCGTTGCGCGCCTCGATAACCGTATAACCGCACGCTTCAAGAATTTGGCGGCTTAAATTTCTTACGATTTCTTCATCTTCGACCAGAAGTATCGTTTCCGTTCCGTTCGGAATTTCTGTCGAAAGAGGCGTTTCTTCGAGTAATCCTGCGCCGTCAACGCGCGGCAGGTAAATTTTGAACGTCGTTCCGACGCCAACTTCGCTGTAAATCCAGATATAGCCGCCTGATTGTTTGACGATGCCGTAGACGGTTGCCAACCCTAATCCGGTGCCTTTACCAACTTGTTTGGTGGTGAAGAACGGTTCAAAAATGTGCTGCCGCGTTTCGTCATCTATTCCCGTGCCGGTATCGCTGACCGCCAGTAAGATATACGAACCGCTTTGCGTCGGAAGGTGATACGCGGCGTAGTCTTCGTCGAGATAAACATTTCTCGTTTCGATGGTCAGATTGCCGCCGCGCGGCATCGCGTCGCGCGCATTAACCACCAAATTCATAATGACCTGAGTTATCTGTCCGGGATCAGCTTTGACGGAGCCGAGTTTGGCATCGAGGCTGATATTCAGTTGAATATCTTCGCCAATCAAACGCTGGAGCATCTGGCTCGTTTCGGTGACGACCTGGTTGATTTCGAGTATTTTTGGCTTCAAAACCTGCCGACGGCTGAACGCCAGAAGCTGATTGGTCAAACCGGCGGAGCGTTCTCCGGCTTTTTTTATTTCTTCGACAAATCGGCGTAGCGGGTCGTCGGCGCTCAAACGCCGCAGCGTCAAATCGCTGTAACCATTGATTGCCGTCAGCATATTGTTAAAATCGTGCGCGATGCCGCCCGCCAGCCTGCCGACCGATTCGAGTTTCTGCGATTGCCGGAGCTGCTCGGCGTTGTGTTTTTCCGATTCGAGAAGTCTGACATTTTCGATAGCATTAGCGGCAAGGTTTGCCGCCATCCGCATCGCCGTCGCATGTTCCTGCGTGTATGCCTCCGACTCGTAGCTCTGCACTTCGATTACACCGATGACATCGCCCATAATTTTCATCGGAGCAATGATTGTAGAACGCGGGTCACGCGAATCTTCGTCGTAATATAAATAGACGTTGGTCGGTCTCCTTCCAAAGGTTTTCAGATAATCGTTGAAGATTATCACGTCGCCGGATTTTACCGCCTGCCCGACAGGTCCTTGTCCGACCGGCACCGGCTCGATATTCGACGCTTCCGTTTCATTGCCGTTAAACCACAGGTAAATTACCTTGCGCGTTTTTGACTCTTTGTTGTAAAGCGAAATAGTCAATGCGGAACACGGAACCGAAGCGCACGCGAAATCCAGAATCGCACTGAATATCGCGGCGAGGTCACGCGCCGTTCCGACGGTTTGCGCGAGCGTTCCGATTCTTTGCAAAAGGCGGTCGTATTCGCGGATTGCCCGTTCATTTGCTTCGATGAGGGCAGCTTCCGCTTCTTTGCGCTGGGTTATGTCTATCGAAATTCCGACAAAGCCGATTAATTTTCCTTTGTCGTCGGTAATCGGCGAGCTGAAAATCTGCGCGGGAAAATTTCTCCCGTCTTTATTTTGCACGATGGACTCGCCCGCCCAGCTTTTACCTTTTCTCAACCCGACGATAAATCTAGCCGTCTGCACTTTGCTGATTTGAGGAGCCGTTAATTTTATAACATTGCGCCCGACGGCTTCGGCAGCCGTCCAGCCGTAAAGTTTATGAGCAAACCAATTCCAGTAAATAATAGTTCCGTCCAAATCGGCAGCGATAACCGACTGCTCAACCGTATCGAGCAAATGCGCTTGAAAGTGGATGGACTCTTCCGCTTTTTTACGCTCGGTTACGTCAATTGCCATCACTAATTTCGCGCGACTCCCGGCAAAAACCACTTCGTGCGAAGTGATTTCAACATCAATAATTTCGCCGTTTTTCTTTCGATGTCTCCAAAAAACGGCTGCATCAATTCCACTATTGATTTGAGCTATATTTCTCAGCAAGTCGGGTATGTCTTCCGAAGGACGAATATCCTTGATGGTCATCGAGAAAAATTCTTCGCGCGAGTAACCGTAATGAGCGACTGCGGCATCGTTGACAGCTAGAAAGCGGAGAGTTTCAACTTCATAAACCCACATCGGCAAAGGATTGCTGTCAAACAGCAGGCGGTATCGTTCCTCTGATTTACGCAGTTTTTCCTCGGACAACTTACGTTCGGTAATATCCCGGAAAGACCAGATTCTTCCGTAATGAATGTCAGCCGCGTCCGTCACCGGAGCGGAATACCGCTCGAAGGTGCGTCCGTCTTTTAAGGAAATCTCAACTTGATTCTTGGCAAAAGGATGCTGATAAAAATAGGAAACCATCGTCAGAAACTCTTGCGGGTCAGCTAATTTATTAAGGATTGCCTGTAAAAATAATTCATCCGAATTACTTTCCAGCACTTCGTCGGAAATACCCCACATTTCCGCCAGCCGACGGTTATAGGAAAGATTTTCCTGTTTTGGCGTAACGACCAGAATACCGTCAATCGAGGCTTCGCTCTGCGCTTTGAGCAGCGTCTTTTGGAAACGTAGAGTTGATTCGGTTTGGCGGCGTTCGGTGATGTCTGTATTTACGCCGACCATCCGCAGCGGCGTTCCATCCGCATCATAGAAAACTTTGGCGTTTCCGGCTATCCAGCGCGTGCTTCCGTCATCTCGCACGATACGGTATTCCGTGTTTATTTCGCCGCTCGATAATGCCTCTTCCATTTCTTGTCTGACTCTCGCCGCGTCCTTCGGATGGAAATACTTAACAAAATCCTCTTCTTTAAGCAGGGCATCACCGGACAAAACGCCGTATAAACTTTGCATTTCCGAGGATGTTTTGACAATGCGGGTTTTCAGGTCTAAATCAAAGCTGCCGATGTTTCCTACCTGCTGCGCCAGTGCGAGATGTTGCTGGCTTTCGCGCAAAGCGTCTTCGGCTTGGCGGCGCTCGTTCACTTCCAAAAGCAGCGAAACCAAACCTGCCATTGAACCGGCAAAATTTTGCTCGTCCAATTTCCATTCGCGGGCATCTCCGATATGCTCGTGGCAAACAACGCCGACAACCTGCCCGTTAATTCGAATCGGAGCATCGAGCATAGACGTGATACCGAGCGGCTTCAGATACAATTCTGAAAACTCGCCGGTTCTCGAATCGGTATGAGCGTCGTGAGCCACAATAGCTTCGTCTTTTGCCAGGGCTTTGAAATATTTCGGATAGTCATGTTTCGTCAACTCCAAGTTTTCAGAGTGGCGATTGGGATTCAATTCGTATAAGTCAATAGCTTTTATCTTTGATTTATTATCGGCGTATAACCAGATGCTGACGCGCTCTGTTTCAAGAGTCTTCGCCGCAATTTCGGTGATTTTCCTGATTGCCTTTTCAAACGGTTCGTGAAAAAGTTTGTAGTGCTTAGTTAATTCGTTGAGAACTTTGTTCTGCTTTTCTAATCGCGCCTGATTTGCCTGTATAACCTGTTCAGCTAATTTGCGGTCAGTGATATTGACCGCCGCGCCAATCATCCGCAACGGCTTGCCGTTCTCGTCATAGATAACATAGCCTCGGTCGAAAATATATGTGATGGAGCCGTCGGCTGAACGCAGCCGGTATTCATACGTCCAGGTATTTTCCCCTTCTTTGATAACTGCTTGAGTCTTCCTGATAACTCTCTCTCTATCGTCAGGATGAATTGCTCCATACCACAAATTGACATCCAGCCTGACTTCCTCAGGCGAGAAACCGAATAATTTATAATAACCTTCGCTATACCAAACCACATCGGTCGTCAAATCCCAATCCCAAAGCGCGTCGTTCGTGGCAAGAGCAACCAGTTCAAACCGTTCTTCGCTTTTTCGCAGCGAGTCCTCAAATTGTTTTTGTTCGGTGATGTCGCGGGCGTGAATCATCACCACATCCGGCGGCACAAAAACATAGCTGGCATCCAGATATTTCGTTTCGCCGCTTGATTTTAAATTATAAAACCCTTCGTGCTTAATAATTGTTTTTTCACTAAAACATCGGTGAATATTTTCCGTCACCTGCGCCGCGTCATAATAAATTTCACTGGCTTTTTCACCGAGAATTTTGCTGATGCCGCCCCGCGTAAGCTCCACTCCGGCATCGTTATAGTCCGTTAAAACAAAATCATCTTCAGTTTTTCTCCAGACAAAAGTCGGAATCGGAATACCTTTGAACTGCGCCCTAAACCTCTCTTCGCTTTGGCGCAAAGCCAGTTCAGTCTGTCTGCGCTCGGTAATATCTATGGCGATGCCGCGAACGCCGATAGGCTTATTTTCCCCGTCGGTAATCGCTTGTGTTTGCATTTCCGTCCAAATGACGCGCCCGTTTTTGGTTATCAACCGGAGTTCAAAAATCCTTTTTTCGTTGGTGTTGAGGTTTTCAACGCCTTGCCTGCGTGCTTTTTCAAAGTCTTCCGGGTGAACGACGGAAAGCCAGAAATTAGGAGTCGCCAGCCATTCTTCCACCGTGTAGCCGAGCATTTTTTCGACATAATCGCTGACGAAATTAACCCGGCGATTGGTTTCGTCATAGTCGCTCCAAATCTCCCAGATAATTCCCGGCATATTGGCAACAATGTTGTCCAGCCGCTGCCGCTGCCGCTCGATTTGCGTCGTCAGTTCCGCCTTTTCCTTTTCGACGCGCTTGCGAACGGTAATGTCTTCGACCATTCCGGTAAACGAGTTCTTTCCGTTTGCGTCTTGAACGACCGAGGCGGTTAAATTGCCCCACATAATCTCGCCGTTTTTTCTGATATACCGTTTCTCGATTTGGTAGTAATGTCGCTTGCCTTCAAAAACCTGTCGGGCGAGAGTCGAATCCAAAGGCAAATCTTCCGGGTGCGTTATTTCGGCAAAAGACTTTTGGTTAAGTTCCTCAGCCGAATAGCCGAGCATTTTTTCCAGAGCGCGATTGCTTTGAACGATCCGCTCATCTGAATTGACCAGAGCGATGCCGATTGCCGAGTTGTCGAAGATAATTTGCAGCCGTTTTTCACTTTCGCGCTGTGCTTCGAGTAAGTTGCTCTGCTTGGTAATATCCCGCGTATTGATAATAGCCACCAAGCCGTTGAGCGGGTCGTTGAAACATTTGCCGACCGATTCGAGAATGCGCCACGAATCGTCTTTGTGCCGGTAGCGATAGGTAATCGGCTGATTGCCGGTGGAACTTTTAAGTGCGTCGTTAAAGTATGCCGTCACTGTCAGCGTATCTTCAGGATGGATAAGTTCGAGAGCATTGCGACCGATTAATTCTTCAACTCCATAGCCGAGCATCTGCTTGATTGACGGACTCTCGTAAATAACCGTTCCGTCGGGAGTGAGAATGCTGACTAAATCCGTCAGATGTTCGATGAGATTACGAAACGAATAATCTTTTTCGCGCAGTTTCTCCTCCATTCGTCTGCGTTCAATCAAATGCGCCGCCTTTGCCAACAGGCGCAGCGGTTCAAACGTTGACTCGATATAATCGTCGGCAACCGTTCGGTCAGTTTTAAGAATTGATACGGCGTTGGTGTCTGAGGGAATAATAAACAGAATCGGAATGAATTGCAGTTTGGAATCGGCGCGAAAAAGTCGGCACAGTTCGGTGCCGTCATCGTTCGGCGCGGCTGTGCCGCCGATTATCAAATCGGGCAGTTCGCGTTCTGCAATCTCATAACCTTGCTTTTCGTTACTGGCAGTCAAAACGCGGCAGCCGGATTGTTCAAAAATTGAAGCCGTCGTGTCAGCTCGGTCTGGAAAATTATTAATTATGAGAATCGTGTAACTACTATTCATTATCAAACAGGCATTTGAAATTAAGCGTCCTTACGCCTTGGATGCTTATTTCAGCCCAAAACTTTAGCAAATAGTCAAAAAATATAGTGCTCTCGAAAAACGTCGTTTTGCTAAAGGGTCAACCGTTTTATTATTGTTCACAAAAACACAAATCGGCAAGTGGGGCAAAAAAGTGCGGCTAATTGCCGCACAGCGGTCATTTTGCCCTAAAAACGAATAGCCTGTAAATTAAATTTCGGCGTTTGTCACAGCGACGCGCAAAATTTAACTTACAGGCTAATGATTGAGATATATAAAATTAACCGGTTTTTTACTTAGCGATGTTTTCGGCGACGATTTCTTCATCGAAAATCTTTACGCCGGTTTCCGATTGCCGGTAATTTTCAAATTTAACCGTGTAGTTGAACGGATGAATTTTTCCCTGAACATTCGCTACTGCCACCGTTCCGACGTGAATCGTGACCCACAAACCGTTTTCGATATTCAATTTTTGCCGAACCGCTTTGACCCAATATGTGCAGCGAACTCGTCGGGCGTAATCGCCGGTTACATTTTCTTCGGGAAAGCTCGTTCCGGCAAAGCGAACGATTTGACCGTCTTCCGGCGAAACGTAAATCGTGCCGACAATAACGCGAAACGGTTTAATCTGCGGAAATTCGTTTGCTAATTGATTGAAGAGTTTCGCGTCCGGCTGAAGCACCGTATAAACCGCTAAAGTCTTACCGTCAATTTCATTGAAGCCGCTGAAATAAATCGGCATTTTATCGAGCGCGGGGCTCGCCCAAAAAGTATCGGTAAAATCCGTTTTCAAATCTGCGTAATTTAATATGCACGGCAAAGCGGCGGGCGCAGATGCCATATTAACTAAAGCGTTTCCGTCGTCAGTTCTGGTGACGGTCGCGCTTTCGGCAAACGAACCGGAAACTTTGCCTTCCTTCAAACATTGAAACGCCAGCTTTTGGTCATAAACGAAATTGCTCATTCCGTAATAAAGTTTCTTTTCGTTGCTCAAAGCGACGCGCAGAATTTCTTTTGAATCACGCGGGTTTTTCGGTTTCTCTAAATTAAAACCCGTTTCCCGAACGTTCTGCGGCAGCACTGAAGCGGTCAGCGGCAGCGCGTTGTGATAGGGCAGCCGCTCGCCGTCTTTTTTGTCGTATGCGCTTTTGAGTTGCCGATTGTCAGATTTTGAAGCGGTCTTTAAAGCGGAATAATCGAGCGTCCGCCGCATCGGGTCTTGTGCGAGTTCGCGGTAAAGTTTTTTGCCGCGCAGATATTTTTGAATTGCCGCTTCGCGTTTCGCGGAAATCTCCTCGTCCGAAAGGCTGCGCCACGATTCTTTCCAAAATTTCGGCACGCCGGAAAATCTTTCGCGTTCGGGCGTTTCGCCGGTTATTTTGCCCATCAGCGAATATGCCCGCCGTTCGATTTCCATCGAGGAAAGCGCGGTTTTATTTTTCCAGGTTTCGTAAAAATCAAGAACGTGGCGCAATTCGTGAAGCAGAATTTGGAAAAACGATTCATCGCCGCTTTTTTCCGAGCGCACATAAACCGCCGACGCGAAGCCTGCGCCGGTTGAACCAGCCGGAAACGGTTCCGCCATCGCCAGCATCCGCGAAGAGGTTCCGGGCGGCATCAAGCGCAAAGTCACCGCTTCGGTTGAAAAAACTTGCCAGACGCTTTTCAACTCGGCGGCAAGCGCGGGCGACCAAGCCGTTTCGTTTAATTTATACGTAACCGTGCTCAACGCCTGACACAATTTGACGCGCTCGACAAGCGGCAAATCTGCCGCGAATCTTCCTTCTCGCAAATTGTCCGCCGCACAACCCGCAACGGATGTTTTTATCAATGGATTTGTAAAATTATTTGTTGCCGGGCGGTTAACCGTCGCGCCGTTCGGAGCAAACGATTGAAAGAATTGAGCCGGTGTGCGAGTCGCAACAACGAAGAAGATTAGGAGAGTGAAAATTAAAAGACGCGGAGCGGAAAACAGATTGTTGTGCATAGTCCTCAGTTCGGTAGTCAGACAATCTCGAAAAGAATTTAGAGATTCACGACTTTGCGTCCTCCGCATCGCTGCGGGGTTGCCGTTTTTCGTTTAAGGTTGTGGCGAATTGCAGGAAACTTGGGAAATTTCCGAAACTGCCGTTATGGTTTGATAAGAAAGTGTGGAGTTAAAATTAGAGATGTTACCCGACAAACAAGTAGAGCAACGCTTGTGCCGTATGAGCAACAATCTCTCGATAAACTTTTTATCGAGAGATTATCTAATAAAAATAACGAAAGGAATCGGTTTTCCGATTTCTACGACATAAAATTAATAATCGTTCAGGACATAAAGGACGGGCGTTTTTAAGAATGCAAGGAATTTTGCCGCAGATGATTCAAATTTTTAATTTCTGAAAGGTTTGACCGAAGCGTAAGCGAGATGCTTGCGCTTCGGTCATTATACACGAATAAAGCGAAAATGTGTGTAAATATCGCATAATCACAACAGACTATCAGCAAGCGTTTATTTTTAAGTAATAAGGTAAGCGAAAAAAAGTCCCGAACGCGGAGGGATTTGCGTTCGGGACTGACATTCAAGTAACACTTCCGAAAATAACGTGAGTTCGGGATAAGGATGGAACGCCGTCATCTTGACGGCAAAGAT
>CBDUBY010000048.1:0-20109 GCA_965365505.1 uncultured Pyrinomonadaceae bacterium
CGCACAACGGCAGCGCGGTTATCGTTCCCGTGTTCGCCGACAAAACCGTCGCGCTCGTCAAACAATATCGCCACGCCGCCGGGAAATATCTCTGGGAAATTCCCGCCGGTTCTTTGGAAAAGGATGAAAATCCTGAAATCGGGGCGCGGCGCGAACTCGAAGAAGAAGTCGGCGTGTTGGCTGGCGAGTTAAAATTGCTTTCGGCATTTTACGTTTCGCCGGGTTTTGTTTCAGAGAAAATGTTTGTGTTTCTGGCAACCGATTTGACGAAAACAGCGCAGAATCTTGAGGACGACGAGTTAATCGAAATTGAAAAATTCACTTTCGAACAAGCGTTTGAAATGATTCGCTCGAATGAAATTGAAGACGCGAAAACGATTGTCGGCTTGATTCTGGCGGGCGCGAAATTCGGATTTAACATCTAAAACCCTTTCATTGCTTGACGCTAAAATCTTTTTTCGATATTCTTATCGTTCGCGTTTTGGCGAAAATAAAAGACAGAGAAGACTATTATGAGTACTTACTTTCCGAGCGGAAAAGGTTTGGCGGAAAACCGCAAGTGGTTCGTCGTGGACGCGCAAGGCAAAACTGTCGGGCGACTGGCGACGGAAGTGGCGCGAATGTTGACGGGTAAAAACAATCCGGCATATACGCCGTTTCTCGATATGGGCGATCACGTTATCGTCATCAACGCTCGTCACTGCATCTTTAAGGGTTCAAAAAACGACCAGAAAGTTTATCGTTATCACACGCTTTATCCGGGCGGACTTCGTGAAACCAAGGTCAAAGATATGTTTGCCGACAAACCGGAACGCATTATCGAACTTGCCGTTAAAGGTATGATGCCGAAAACTAAACTCGGCAAAGCGATGGCGAAAAAGTTGAAAGTTTACGCCGACGGCGACCACCGACATACCGCGCAGCAACCCGAAGCAATCGAAATCGAAACAAAATAAATTTTAATATAGATTATGGCAGACATTCAGTATTACGGAACAGGACGACGAAAAACCTCGACAGCGCGGGTTTATTTGCGTCCGGGCAGCGGCGAAATTAAAGTCAATCGTCGCGGTTTTGAAAACTATTTTCCGAATGAAGCATTGCGAATGATTATTCATCAACCGCTTCGTTTGACTGATACGACCGGCAAATTCGACATTTTAATCAATGTCAAAGGCGGCGGCACAGCCGGACAAGCCGGTGCAGTTCGTCACGGAATCACACGCGCACTGCTTGAATACAACGTGGATTTGCGCCCGACTTTGAAAAAAGCCGGACTCATCACCCGCGACCCGCGCCAGAAAGAACGTAAAAAATACGGTCAGAAAGGCGCACGCGCGAGATTCCAGTTCTCGAAACGCTAATATTCGTTGTTTGGAGTTTTGCTGAAAGGAAAAACTCCAAACCTAATCCATCGCCAAAGTATATTGGTTTATCGAACTGATTTTGGCGAGTACAAACAACCAATAAGTTAGGAGATTAAATTTTGGCTACAGTTACAATGAAAGAACTGCTCGAAGCGGGCGTTCACTTTGGACATCAGGTTCGCCGTTGGAATCCGAAAATGAAGGAATATATTTTCGGTGAGCGCAACGGCATTTATATTATTGACCTGCAAAAAACGCAGAAACTTTTCCGCGACGCGCTCGCATACGTGCAGGAAGCCGTCACCGAACGTCCGAAAATGAAAATCCTGTTTGTCGGCACAAAGCGGCAGGCGCAGGAAGCGATAAAAGAAGAAGCAGAACGTTGCGGACAATTTTATATTAACAATCGCTGGCTCGGCGGTTTAATGACAAATCTTCAAACCGTCCAGAAGTCGGTGAAGAAAATGAAAGATATCGAAGCGATGAAAGAAGACGGGCGCTTTGATATGTTAACGAAAAAAGAGCGTTTGGGGCTTGACCGTGACCACGAAGGCTTGATGAAAAATCTCGCCGGTATTCGCGATATGAACGGCTTACCCGATATGCTTTTCGTGATTGACGTTCGCAAAGAAGATATTGCAATTGCCGAAGCGAATCGCTTGAACATTCCGGTCGTCGCGGTGGTTGATACGAACTGCTCGCCAGAAGGCATTGACGCGGTTATTCCGGGAAATGACGACGCGCTGCGAGCAATCAGATTGTTTGCTTCGCGCATTGCCGATGCTATTCTCGAAGGTCAGCAGATCGCTACCGAAGGCGGCGTAGCGGCGACGCAGACGACTGATGAAAATGCTGAAACCGAAACGACTGAAACTTTAGAGCCGTCAATTCAGGTTGCCGACCAAAGTTTTGCGACCGCTGACGCAACTGTTGTAGCCGATGAAACCGCAGACGCGGGCACGGCTGGCAATGATGCACCCGGCGCGTTTGGGAAAAGCACGATTCACTCAGAGGTTGAGAAATCATTTGTTTCATCCGAGGCAATCGTCAACGCCAACGAGTCAACCGAACCGGCGCAGGAAGAATCAAACGAAGCGACTGCTCGCTAATCAAACAATTTTTATCTCGACAAGCGCAGCTAATTTTCGTTTCTTGTAAGCGGGCTGCGCTTTTTTATAAACTAAATTACAGAAATTATTATACGGAGTTTATTATGGCAGAAATAACAGCAAGCGCGGTAAAATCCCTGCGCGAAAAAACCGGCGCGGGAATGATGGAATGTAAAGCGGCGTTGACCGAAGCCGCCGGCGACGAAGCGCAAGCGGTAGAAATTCTTCGCAAAAAAGGCATCTCGACCGCC
This sequence comes from uncultured Pyrinomonadaceae bacterium, assembly GCA_965365505.1. Classification (GTDB taxonomy): domain Bacteria; phylum Acidobacteriota; class Blastocatellia; order Pyrinomonadales; family Pyrinomonadaceae. The sequence continues at coordinate 2,728 of CBDUBY010000048.1, forward strand.
GGAAAAAAAGAAGGTCGCGTGACGGCGGAAGGCGCGGTCGGTTCTTATATCCATATGGGCGGAAAAGTCGGCGTGATGGTCGAAGTCAACTGCGAAACCGATTTTGTCGCTCGCGGCGAAGAGTTTCAACAATTAGTGAAAGACGTGGCGATGCACATTGCCGCCGTTGACCCAAAATTTCTCAATCGCTCGGAAGTTCCGGCAGACGTTCTCGACAAAGAACGCGAAATTTTGAGAGACCAACTAAAAAACGACCCGAAAAACGCCAGCAAACCCGAAGATGTTTTGAGTAAAATTATCGAAGGAAGAGTCGGCAAATACTACGAAGAAAATGTTCTGCTCGATCAGCCTTTCGTTAAGGACCCGAGTAAAACAGTCGGCGAATTAGTCACGGAAAAAATCGCTTCCATTAAAGAAAACATTTCCGTTCGACGCTTTACGCGCTATAAAATGGGCGAAGGCATTGAAAAGAAATCGGACGATTTCGCATCGGAAGTCGCCTCGATGGTCAGTTAAAAATTAGCAGGCAAGCGGAAGGCAGTCAGCAAAAACTGGCTGCTTTCTGTCAATGAAATTATGAAGCCAGCATTCAATCGAGTTTTACTAAAACTCTCCGGCGAAGCGTTAATGGGCGAACGGCAATACGGCATTGACACCAATGTCGCCGAAGCCGTCGCCAGAGAAATCAAAGGCATTTACGAACTCGATGTCGAGATTGCCATTGTCGTCGGCGGCGGAAATATCTTTCGCGGAGTGTCGAAATCGGCGGGCAATATGGACCGTTCGAGCGCGGATTATATCGGTATGCTGGCAACCGTGATGAACGCAGTCGTGCTGCAGGACGCGCTGGAAAAACTCGACGTTTTTACGCGCGTAATGTCGGCGGTTGATATTCCGCAGCTTGCCGAGCCGTTCATTCGCCGTCGCGCGATTCGTCATCTGGAAAAAGGTCGAGTCGTGATTTTTGCCGCCGGAACCGGCAATCCATTTTTTACAACTGATTCTGCTGCCGCGCTTCGCGCACTGGAAATCAAAGCCGATATTATTTTGAAGGGTACAAAGGTTGACGGCATATACACGGCTGATCCGATGACAAATCCCGAAGCAACGCGTTTTGAAAAAATCTCTTACCAAGAAGTTTTGGAAAAGCAGTTAAAGGTAATGGACGCTTCGTCAATATCGCTGTGTATGGACAATAATTTACCGATTATGGTTTTCAATATGCGCGAATCGGGCAATATTCTTAAAGCCGTGCAGGGCGATTTGACGATTGGAACGCTTGTGACAGTCAATGGCAAAACGCATAATGCCGGTTAATTCTTTTGCTTCTCCGCGAAAATTCATTAAAATAAATTTATGAATTTACAGGTCAAAACTGATTTGCCAACGGTCGCGCCGCCCACGCGCCGCAATGGAATTTTCTATCCCATTTCTGACGGAGAGCCAATGGCTGAAACAGATACGCATCGCAAACTTATTTTATATTTAACAAGCTGCCTAGAAATTTTCTTTGCCGACCAAGAAGATGTTTATGTTACGGGCAATATAATGTTTTACTATGCGGAAGGCGAACCAAACGAAGTAATTTCGCCTGACGTAATGGTTTGTTTCGGTATACCGAAAGGTGAGCGGACAAGCTATAAAACCTGGGAAGAAAACGATGTCGTGCCGTCAATCATCATCGAACTTTCGTCGCGCGGGACGTGGCGTAAAGATTTGGTTGAAAAACGCGGTCTGTATGCGATGCTCGGCGTAAAGGAATACTTTATTTTCAATCCGCTCGATTTGAAATCCGAGTCGCGTTTTGTTGCCCTGCATTTGAAAAACGGTGACTATGAGGCGGCGGAAATAACCGACGGGCGAGTGCGAAGTGAAGTTTTAGGTTTGGATTTAGTCGCCTCCGGCAAAACCCTGCGCCTTTTTAATCCGCAGACCGGCGAAATTTTAAAGACCACCGAAGAATTAGCGGAAGAAAACGCTGAGTTAAAATCTGAAATCGAAAGACTAAAAAAACTTTTGAACGAAAATCAAAATTAAAATATGAGTGTAGATATTGTTTTAAGTGAAACCAAGCCTGATATGGAGGCAGTGATTGAAGATTTAAAGCGCAAGCTGACCAACGTCCGAACCGGACGCGCCAACGTCGGAATTTTGGATAACATCACGGTTGATTATTACGGCGTGCCGACACCGCTCGCGCAGATGGCTTCGGTCAATGCCCCCGAACCGCAGATGCTGACGATTCAGCCGTGGGAAGCCGGACAAATCGGCGCAATCGAAAAAGCGATTAACGCCGCGAATCTCGGATTCAGCCCGTCGAATGACGGCAAAGTAATTCGCTTGAGCGTTCCGCCTTTAACCGAAGAACGCCGCCGAATGCTCGCCAAACAAGTTCACGAAATCGCTGAGGAACACAAAATCGCCGTCCGCAGCGTTCGTCACGACTCGAACGATATGCTCAAATCAATGGCTAAGGATAAAGAAATTTCCGAAGACAACGAACGTTACGGATTGGACGAAGTTCAAAAGCTGACTAACATTTATACGACGAAAATTGACGAACTTGCCAAAGCTAAAGAACAGGAAATTATGACTGTTTGATAAAGTTTCTAATCTAAAAAGCAGAAAGCGGGAAATAAAAATTTTTATTTCCCGCTTTCTGCTTTTCAACTGAACAGAATTACTTACTCATTACAAAAACATCGTCAGCGACGACTGAGTTAACCAAAATATCTTTCGCTTTGAAATTTGCATACACGGTTAAGTTGCCTGTTTCAAAACGCTGCGCGTATTTTTCAGGCACTTTCACGCCTTCGACCTCGCGAAACTTGTCAATTTCAACCGAAGTTGTAATCGTTCTGTCATTAAACGAATAACTTGCCTCATAGCCTTTGACCTGTCCGGTTTTATCGTCAATATAAAAATCCGTGTAATAACCTTCGGGCGAGGTGATACGAAAACCCGTTTTCTTTTTTTTCGCTTCTGGAAGTACGGCGACAACGAAATCCTTTTCCTCGATTTTCGGAAGCAGCGGCAAACCGAGCCGGTTGATCGGCGGCAAAGTAACATCGCCGGTTGACGAATAAGTTTGCTGACCGTCGTAAATTTGTTTGAACTGCAAAAATGGAGTTGTCATTTCCAGACGATACTTGTCGCCCGCATAAGTCATCACGAACGGCGCGGGAAACGTCATCGAAGGCGAGCCGGAAACGTCTGCCGTGCCGATGACAACCAGCGTTTTCATATTCTTAAATTTATCTCCGCCGTGCGCCAGCAACGCGGCTTTGGCTAAATCCATCGGTGCGGCGTTTTTCAAATCAAATGTTGTGACCGACGATTTATCTTTTTCAGTCGGTTTTTTATTTTTATCGTTTTGCGCGAAAACTGAAACAGCGCAAAAAATTAGCAGCGACAGAATCGTAATATATTTCATAATTTTATTTTTTGTCGGGAAACAATTAGTTGACTATTCGGTCTGATACGTTGCAATGCTCGTCGGAGTTTCGTAGCAGCGAACTTTATAAACCTGCACGCGATCGTCGTCAATGCGCGAGGCGATGTATTCCAGAATATAACGCGCCAGATTTTCCGCCGACGGATTTAATTCTTCATCAAACGGCGGCAACTCATTAATATTGCGATGGTCGAGATAATTCACAATCTCGTCCGCCGCCGATTTCAAATCACCGAAATCAATCAGCAAACCGATATTGTTGAGTTCTTCGCCCCGCGCGAAAATCTCGATTTTATAATTGTGTCCGTGAAGATTCTCGCACTTCCCTTTATAGCCGCGCAGTTGGTGCGCGCTTGAAAAATGGCGTTCAATCATTACTTCGTAAAACGACGGCATAATTTTTTTTGTATGTTTTATCTAAAGTTGTTTGCGCTTTTTTCACCTTCGCCGAAAATCTGTGCGACATCTTTTAGCTCGCTCGTTATTTTACAACGCGGCAAGCTATTCAGAAAATCTTTGCCGTAACCTTTGGTTCTGAGACGCGAATCGAGCAACGCGATTACACCCCGGTCGTTTGAGCTTCGGATAAGCCGCCCGATTCCCTGCTTTAGTGTAATCACGGCATTTGGAACTGAATAATCGAAAAACGATTTGCCTCCGTTGTCGTCTATAAAGCGCGTTCGCGCCGCGACAATCGGATCGGTTGGGACGGCGAACGGGAGTTTGTCTATGATGACGCAGGAAAGCTGTTCGCCCTGCACGTCAACGCCTTGCCAGAACGAAGAGGTGGCGAATAAAACCGCGTTCGGCGTTTTGCGAAATCTTTCCAAAAGTCCGGCTTTCGACATCGAGCCTTGCACCAGACACGGGAAATTGACGCGCATCGAAACTAATTCGTAAAGCGAGTTCATCGAACTCAAACTGGTTGATAAAACGAAGGCGCGTCCATTTGTCACATTCAACAATTTGATAATTTCATTTGCCGCGATTTGATTGAATTCAGGCGCGCGCGGTTCGGGCATCGCCTTTGGCAGATAGATTATCGCCTGCTTTTGATAATCGAACGATGACGGCGCGAGCATCGTGTCGGTTTTCGCAGTGTCCAAACCCAAACGGTCTTTGATAAAGTCGAATTTCCCGTTCGTCGAAAGCGTCGCCGAAGTCATCACGACGGTTTCTAATTTGTCGAAAAGTTTTTCCTGCAAAAGCGTGGAAACGTCAATCGGCGAAGCTCGCAGGAAAATTCCTCTGCCGCGTTTTTCTATCCAATAAACGTAATTTTTCTCGGCTTGCGAGCAGACGAAATCCAAATCGAAACGAGTTTGGCGAACGCGCCGCACCAAACTTTCGGCTTCGGTCATTTTCTCGGCGTAAACGTCAATCGCGTTTTCCAATCTTTCGAGAGCGGAATCCAAAGCGAAATACGCTTCGCCCAAAGGTGTCGGTTGAATTTCATCGCGGACTTTCTGCGCGAACGCATTTGGCAGCAGCGGAAATCTGCCGTCCTGTCCGCGTCCTTGGATGAACCTTGTCCAGAATTGGTCGGCGAGTCCGATGATTCTGGCAGCGAGTTTGGTTAAATCGCGCGTCACAATCGCATCGGTTATCGGCAAGTTTTCCGAATCGCGGACGAGTTCGTCAATTTGAAAAGTCGAAACCTGAAAGCCGAAATAATCGGCGGCGATGTCTTCGATTAAATGCGCTTCGTCGAAAATCACGGCGGAATAATCCGGCAGAACGCGCCCGTATTCGTTGCCGCGAATATTCAAATCGGCGAAAAACAAATGGTGATTGACGATTACGATGTCGGCTTCTTCGGCTCTGGCTCGCATTCGTGTCACAAAACACGGCTCGAAATCCGGGCATTTTTGACCGAGGCAAATTTCCGATTTGGCGTTGATTCTCGACCAGAACGAAAGATTTTCCGGCAGGTTGATTAGTTCGGCGCGGTCGCCGGTTGCCGATTCGCGCGACCAATGGCGCACTTCCTCGAAATAATCCATCTCGTCCAAACCGTCGAGAATCGGTTGGTTTTCGGCTTTTGCGACGCGATACAAACAGGCGTAATTCGAGCGACCTTTCATATACGCGGCAGTGAATTTCTTCGGTAAAACTTTTTGCAGAAACGGAATGTCTTTTTCCATAAGTTGTTCCTGCAAATTTTTCGTTCCCGTCGAGATTATAATGCGCTTTTTTTGTCCGAGAGCGGCGGCGATGGCTGGAACAAGGTAGGCGAGAGTTTTGCCCGTGCCGGTTCCCGCTTCGACGATAAGATGTTTCTTTTCTTCAAATGCCCGCAAAACCGCCGTTGCCATTTTAATTTGACCGATGCGGTATTCGTATTCTTTGTGATATTTGGCGATGAGCCCGCCCTGACCGAAAATTTCTTCCACGTTTTTCTTTTTAACCTTTTCTGAATTGACTTTTTGTGAAAATCCTATTAAATTTTATCCTTTATATCCTGAAAAATTTACAGCCCTTCGATTTAAGCAAGCCTAAAATTTATTATGCGCTTCCCAATTGCTCAATCATAGCAAATTGGATTGAATTGAGAAATCTGTTTGTAGCTAAGACATTCTTCAAAATGTTTTCTTATCATTTTGCATAACTGGCAAAAATTTCTATTCGTCATTATCCCAAATTTACCCGTTAAAATTACCAAGGAGAATTCGTAAATGAAAAGAAATTCAGGTGCAGGGACTCGTCGCAGTCTTCTGCTTAGTTTTATTGTTTTGACTTTGATTGCGGCAGTTATCGTTCTGCCCACGCAATTTCGCTCGGCGGCGACGAATGAAAAAACCGCCGGTCATCAGACGACCGAAGAACGAAGTAAAGGTTTAGAGGATTACGATTTCCGTCATCAAAAAACCTCGGACGTTTTTGCGTCGCTGATGAACTTTCGTCAAACATCAAACATTGACGCGGCGACGATTGCCGACGTGAGTGACCGTTTTGTGACGGGAGAAAACAGTCTGCGCCAAACCGTCCCGACTTTGGAAATTGTTTATAACAAAGAACTAGGCAATCCGGAAGTTATCGGTCCTGATGTGCTGCAAGGACGCGCTTTTTTGACTCAGCCTTCAAACGCCAAACGCACTGATATTCTGCGCGGCTTTGCCATCGAAAATAAAAGTTTGCTTGCTTTGAGCAGCGAGCAAATCAACAGTCTGAAAGTTACCGCCGATTACACGAATCCGAATGGTGAACTTTCGTTTGCCAGAATGGAGCAGTTTGTCGGCGACGTTCCCGTCTTTCGCGCCGAACTAAGAGCGGCTTTCAACAAAGATGGCGCAATGTATCGCGTTGTGAATAATCTTGCTCCGGCACTCGAATATTCGAGATTATCGAAAGATTTCGGCAGCCCGGCAGAAGCCGTGCGCCGCGCCGCCGGTTATATCAACCACGAATTAAAGAGCGAAGAATCGCAATTTAACGAAACGGCTTCGACCGATTTGAAAGCAGTCTTTGGAACAGGCGATTGGGCGACGACCGCCGAGAAAATGTATTTTCCGATTGAGCCGGGCGTGGCTCGCGCCGCGTGGCGCGTTCTCATCTGGGAACCGGTCAACGCTTATTACGTAATTGTTGACGCGGAAACCGGCACGATGCTTTACCGCGAAAACATCGTCAAAGACCAAACGCAGGCGGCTACTTTTAATGTTTATGCCAGCACGACGAATATGATTAAGACAATGGCTAATCCCGCGCCGCTCGCCACAAATCCGGTTTCGCCGGCACTCGGCACGCAAGGCGTTTTAATGCCCCGCACGAGCATTACGCTCGTTGGCAACGAAGCACCTTATACTTTCAATAATAACGGCTGGATTACCGATGGCGGCAATACGACTGACGGAAACGCCGTGCAAGCCGGAATTGACCGCGACGGCGCGAACGGCGTTGACGCACCGGTAACTGGAACGAGCCGCGTTTTCAATTTCGCATATACGCCCGGCGCGGGAGCCAATAACGGACCCGGTGATTCGCCGCTTCTGCCCGTTTACCAAAACGGCGCGGCAACGAATCTTTTCCACATTATCAACCGTTATCACGATGAAACTTACCTGCTCGGATTCACCGAACAAGCCCGCAATTACCAGCAGGACAACTTCGGTCGCGGCGGTCTTGCCAATGACCGCGTTTCGGCTGAAGCGCAGGATTCTTCCGGCACGAACAACGCTAACTTTGCGGCGGGCGCGGACGGCGTGCGCGGCAGAATGCAGATGTATCTGTGGACGAATATGACCCCGAACCGCGACGGTGATTTGGACGCGGAAATCGTCGTTCACGAATTCACGCACGGACTTTTCGGACGACTTCACAACGGCGTCGGCGGCACGCAAGCCGGACAGATGAACGAAGGCTCGGCGGACTTTTTCGGTCACGTAATGCTCGCCAACGAAACCGATCCGGTCGGCGCGATTTCCGTGACGGGCGCGTATGCGACGCTCAATTTGAGAGCCGCCGCGCCGTTCTCAAGCGTCGGCAATTATTATTACGGCATTCGGCGTTTTCCGAAAGCGATTATGTCTTCGACCGGCGGACCGTTGAATCGCCCGCATAATCCGCTGACCTACGCCGACATTGACCCGGCGCGAATGAATTTGAGCGACGGCGCGTTTGCTCCGGCATTTGCGGGTTCGGCAACGGCGGTTCACGACGGCGGCGAAATTTGGAGCAGTATGCTTTGGGAAGTTCGCGCCCGAATTGTAACGCGTCTCGGCGCGGCTGCCGGAAACAAAAAATCTCTCCAATTAGTGATGGACGGATTTAAAATGGCTCCCGCAAACCCGACGATGCTTCAGGAACGCAATTCGATTCTTGCGGCGGCGTTAGCCAACGGCAACAGCGGCGATATTGCTGACATCTGGGCTGGCTTTGCAGTTCGCGGTTTAGGCTTTAGTGCAACCAATCCGACCGGCAACACAGTGACGGAAGGATTTGACTTGCCGAATGCGACGCTTGCCGCAACCGGCTTTGCAGTTTCCGACGCAGCTCCGGGCGGCGACGGCGACGGCATCTACGAACCGGGCGAACTCGTTCAATTGACCGTTCCCGTAACTAACACCACCGGCAATACGGTGAATAATGTTGTGGCGAGCGTGGTGAACGGCGGCTCTGCCAACTATGGCAACCTGAGCAACACGCAGACCGTAAGCCGTCAGATTTCTTATCAGATTCCGGCAAATGCCACTTGCGGCAATTTGCATCAGGTAACAATCAATGTCAGCAGCGACATCGGCACACAAGCTCCGCAAATTCGCCAGTTCCAACTCGGTTCGCCGATTAGCGCGGGCTTGACGGAAAACTTTGACGGTGTGACGGCTCCGGCACTTCCGACCGGCTGGACGCAGACATTCACCGGCTCGAACACCGGCTTTGTCACCGCGACCACGACGGCTGATTCGGCTCCGAACTCGGCTCGCACACCGAATACGGCAACGGCGGGCGGCGCAGACCTTGAATCGCCTGAGTTTGCTGTTACTTCTCCGAATGCGGTTTTGAATTTCCGTAATAATTACAACACCGAAGCAACCTGGGACGGCGGCGTTTTGGAAATCAAAATCGGCAGCGGCGCATACACCGACATCGTGACGGCGGGCGGCACATGGATTTCCGGCGGCTACAATAGCGGAGTGAGAGGCACGGGCAATCCGCTCGGCACTCGTCCGGCTTGGTCGGGCAATTCAAACGGATACATTACGACGAGCGTTCGTCTTCCGGCGAATGCCGACGGTCAAACCGTCCGCCTGAAATGGCGTATGGGACACGACGGCTCGGTTGCCGGAAACGCCTGGAATGTTGACAGCATTTCGATGGTCAGCGGCTACGTTTGCTCGTTCAATGCGGTTAACAAAACCCGCGCAGACTTTGACGGCGACGGCAAAACCGATTTGTCCATTTTCCGCGCTTCAGAAGGCAATTGGTATCTGAATCGCTCGACCGCCGGATTTACCGCCGTCGGCTGGGGCGTGGACGGCGATATTTTAACGCCGGGCGATTTTGACGGCGACGGCAAAACCGATGTCGCGGTCGCTCGTCAGAACGCAGGCAATTTGACCTTTTACGTTTTGAACAGCGGAAACTCGACAACAACCAGTTTGCAATGGGGCGCGGCGACCGACATTCCGGTTATCGGCGATTATGACGGCGACAATAAAGCCGACATCGCAGTATTCCGAGCGTCAAATAATAACTGGTATATTCGCAACAGCAACGGCGGAACATCCGGAGCGACTTTCGGGCAAAGCGGTGATATTCCGGTCGCTAACGACTATGACGGCGACGGCAAAACTGATGTCGCGGTATTTCGCCCGTCAAACGCGACCTGGTATATCAATAAATCGAGCGGCGGCGTTCAAATTACGCCTTTCGGTTTAGCGACGGATAAACTAGTGCCCGCTGATTACAACGGCGACGGTCTGACCGATATTGCGGTTTATCGTCCGAGCAACGGAACCTGGTATATTTCGCAGAACGCGGCAACCAACTACGGAGCAATAGTATTCGGCAATTCGACTGACGTGCCGGTGCCGGGCGATTACGACGGCGACGGCAAATACGACGTGGCGATTTTCCGCAGCGGAACCTGGTATGCCATCCGTTCGACCGCCGGTTCGATGACTGCGGCATTCGGTGTCAATTCTGACATGCCGATTGCGAAACAATATATTCCGTAGAAACATATCGGAATAAAAAATAATGCGGCTGGAAGCGATAATTACTGTCGCCTTCAGCCGCATTTAAGTTAACTGTGAAGAGAAATTTCACTAAAATTACAGAGTTTTTGTTGACGGGTAATGTAAAATGTAATTTATAGAATGTAAAATTTTTCTGCACGCCAGGAGTTTTTGTAATGAGAAAGTTTTCAAAAATAGAGTTCAATTCCAATCGGGCAATTTTGATTTTAACGACGGTCGGTATGACGATTGGAATATTGATGTTTTACCAATTTCGTTCCGCCGCCGTCGCCAATGTAGCGGGCGAAGTTTTAAAGAAAACCGCTCATCAAAATGCCGGACTGGAAAATTACGACATTCGGACGGACAAATCCGCCGCCGAAACTTTGTTAAACTTTCGCCAATCGGCAAACCGCAGCGCAGTCGAAATTGCCGACGCGCGTGACAAGTTCGTCGCCGGTGAAAATCTTCTGCGCCAGAGCGTCCCGACTTTAACGATCGAATATAACGAAGACATCCGCACGCCGGAAGTCATTGCGCCGGACATCAAACAGGGTCGCGCGTATTTAACCGGCGCGACACAAATGAAAAAAGCGGAAGTTCTCCGCAATTTCGTAAAACAAAATAACTTGCTAATTGGTGTAACGGACGAGCAGGCTAATCAATTGAATTTAGCTGCTGATTATACGAATCCCGACGGCGAATTAGCCTTCGTTCATTATGACCAGATTATCAACGGCGTCCCGGTTTTTCGCGGCGAAATCAAAGCCGGTTTCACGAAACGCGGCGAGATGATTCGGGTGATTAACAATCTCGCGCCGGAGCTCAATTACGCGAGATTGGCGACAGATTTCCGCAATCCTCTCGATGCTGTAACAGCCGCCGCCAATTATATTAATTATGAATTAACACCGTCTAACGTCTGGTTTAACGAAACGGCTTCAACCACTTTGAAGGCGGTTTTCGGAACGGGCGATAGGGCGACGACCGCTGAAAAAATGTATTTTCCGATTGAGCCGGGCGTGGCTCGCGCCGCGTGGCGCGTTCTGATTTGGCAATCCGCAAATGCTTATTACGTGATTATTGATGCCGAAACGGGCGCGATGCTGTGGCGAAAAAATATCGCCGAAGAACAAACGCAGCCCGCTACATTTAATGTTTATGCCAACACCACGAGCTATCTGCGAGTATTGGACAGTCCCGCGCCGCTCACGCCGGGACCGATTGACCCGACGCCTGGAACTCAAGGGGCAGTCCAAACGCGCTCGAACGTCACTTTAATCGGCAATGAAGCACCTTACACCTTCAACAACAACGGCTGGATTACCGACGGCGCGAGCGTTACCGACGGAAACGCCGTGCAAGCCGGAATTGACCGCGTTGCGCCCGACGGAATTGACGCGACCGTTGCGGGAACGAACCGCACTTTTAATTTTAATTACAATCCGCCGCCGGGAAATCCCGCGCCCGGCGACGAACCGCTTTTGCCGGAATTTCAAAAAGGCGCGGTGACGCAAATGTTTTACGTGATGAATCGTTATCACGACGAAATGTATCTTTTAGGATTCACCGAAGCCGCCAAAAACTTCCAGCACGACAATTTCGGACGCGGCGGCGTCGCGGGCGACCGCGTTTCGGCGGAAGGTCAGGATTCTTCGGGATTTAACAACGCGAACTTTTTCACTCCGGCAGACGGCTTGCGCGGCGTAATGCAGATGTATCTGTGGTCGAATCCGACTCCCGATTATGACGGAACAATTGACGCGGACATTATCATTCACGAAGCGACGCACGGCACTTCCAACCGTTTGCACGGCAACGCGAGCGGGTTAACGACAACAATGGCTCGCGGAATGGGCGAAGGCTGGGGCGATTTTTTCGGACACGCAATGCTCAGCGAACCGTCCGACCCGATTGAAGGCATCTACACGACCGGCGGCTATACCACTTATCTGGGCAATGTCGCGGGCAACACAAAAAATTATTATTACGGCATCCGCCGCTTTCCGAAAGCGGTCAAATCGTTCGTCGGACCGAATGGCAAACCGCATAATCCGCTGTCGTTCCGCCATTTGAATTCAGACTGCAACGGGGAAATCGGAACGACAACGACTATCGGAACGATCAGCGCATATCCGCGCGGACCGTTCGGCTCGACGATTTGCGATCAGGTTCACGCCGCCGGAGAAATTTGGAGTTCGGCACTTTGGGAAGTCCGCGCCAAACTCGTCGCTAATCACGGTTGGGCAATCGGCAACCGCCGCGCCTTGCAATACGTCACCGACGGAATGAAATTAGCTCCGCTCAATCCGACGTTTTTACAGGAACGCGATGCGATTATCCAGGCGGCACAGGCGAGCAACGGCGGCGCGGATGTCGCTGATATTTGGGCGGGCTTTGCCGTTCGAGGAATGGGTTTTTCGGCAATCGTCAATACGCCGTCACCGGCGAACGTCACCGAAGCATTTGATTTGCCGAACGTCGTTCTAAGTTCGCCTTTCTCGTTTAGCGACGCGGGCGGCAACAATAATGGATTTGCCGATCCGGGCGAAAATTTACAGTTGAGCGTTTCGCTGTGGAACAACACGGGAAATGCGGCAGTCGGCACGACGGTGCAAATTGTCGGCGGCGGCGCGGCTGATTACGGCACGATTGCCAACAATCAAACCGTCACGCGCGGCATCAGCTACACCGTTCCGAACAACCAGACTTGCGGCAGCGTTTTGACGATTACTCTGAACATCAACAGCAGTTTGGGTCCGAGAACCGAAACGCGCTCGATTTTAATCGGTCAACCGGCGGGCGGAATTACACAATCTTTTGACAGCGTGACCGCGCCTGATCTGCCGACTGGCTGGACTGCGCCCGCGCCAAATCCAAGCACGGGCAGCGCGATTCCCTGGCGTTTGCAGGCGAGCGGCGCGGCGAGTCAGCCGAACGCGCTTTTTGTTCCCGACCCGGCGAATTTATATCTGGCACATCTCGAATCCACGCCGCTGGCGATTTCCCACGCTTCGGCGAAACTGAAATTCAAGATAAATTACGACACCGAATCCGGTTGGGACGGCACGACGCTCGATATAAAAATCGGTGCGGGCGCGTATCAGGACATTATTCAGGCGGGCGGTACGTTCGTCGCCGGCGCGTATCCGACAATTATCAGCGGCGGAAATTTCCCGAACGCCGGACGTGCGGCGTGGTCGGGAAATTCAAACGGCTATCAGGATGTTGAAATCACTCTGCCCGCCGCCGCCAATAATCAAAACGTCCAATTCCGCTGGAATACGGGCGCGGACGCGGCGATTGGCGGCGCGGGAACTTTCCTCGATAACGTCGAGTTGGTGACGAGTTTTAGTTGTCAAAGTGTTGGCGTGCCGACACCTTCTCAAGCTAGAGCCGACTTTGACGGCGATAGGAAAACCGATTTGTCGGTGTTTCGACCGTCCGAAGGCAACTGGTATCTGAACCGTTCAACCGCTGGATTTACCGGCATCGCGTGGGGCGCGCCGACCGACATTTTAACGCCGGGCGATTTTGACGGCGACGGCAAAACCGATGTCGCCGTGGCGCGCCGACAATTTCCCGGCTTGACTTACTACATTTTGAACAGCGGCAACTCGACCGTCACGACCGTTCAATGGGGCGCGACCAACGACGTGCCGCAAATCGGCGATTACGACGGCGACGGCAAATCCGACATCGCGGTTTTCCGATTCTCGAACGGTACTTGGTATATTCGTCAAAGCAGCGGCGGCACGCTCGCCGTTCAGTTTGGCGGCGGATTCGACGTTCCGGCGGCGAACGACTTTGACGGCGACGGCAGAACCGACATCGCGGTTTTCCGCAGCGGTGTCTGGTATATTCAACGAAGCTCGCTCGGATTCATTGGCGTCGCCTTCGGTTTGGCAACTGATAAACTTGTTCCGGCTGATTATGACGGCGATGGGAAAACCGATTTAGCCGTTTATCGTGACGGCATCTGGTATTTGCAGCGCAGCGGTTTAGGATTTACAGGCATTGCTTTCGGCATCCCGACCGATATTCCCGTGCCGGGCGATTATGATGGTGACGGTAAATCGGATGTCGCGGTTTATCGCGGCGGAACCTGGTATATCAACCGCTCGACGGCGGGATTTTTGACTGCCGTATTCGGTATCAATTCCGACGAGCCGATTCCAAAACAGTATATTCCGTAAAACGAATCCAAAGAATAAAGGTTGAAAAGTAATTTTTGCCAAATGCCGCGCATCATTTACTTTTTCAACCTTGCTTTTTTTTACCGGCTAACCGTAAAAATTTAACATCAAATTCATTGCCTTAGGATTGGCTTACCGTATAAAATTTAAATTATGAATCCTGTTGCCGAGAAAGCCTCGCCGGTTAAAACTAAAAAACTATTGAAAGTTGATGACGCGGAATTTCTTTCAAATCGTGAATTAAGCTGGCTTGAATTCAATAGCCGCGTTTTAGACGAAGCGTTGGACGAAACCACGCCGCTGCTCGAAAGGCTTAAGTTCCTTTCGATTTTCTCGACCAATCTCGACGAATTTTTTATGATTCGCGTTTCCGGCTTGAAGGAGCAGGTCGCCGAAGGCGTGCGCGAAACTTCGCGCGACGGAATGACGGCACTACAGCAGCTCATTGCCATCCGCGCTGCGGTTCTGCCGCTGCTTAGTGCGCAAATGAATTGTTTTACTAAAGAAGTTTTGCCGCAGCTCGGCGAGGCGGGAATCAAAATCGTTTCGCACAAGGATTTGAATCACGACGAGAAAAAGCGGCTCGAAAAATATTTTCTCAAAAATGTATTTCCCCTGCTGACGCCGCAGGCGGTTGATATCAGTCATCCGTTTCCGTATGTTTCAAACTTGAGCTTGAATTTAGGTTTGATGGTTGAACCCGATAAGAATAATGATCATGGCAAGCTGACGTTTCTTTATAACCGCAACCGTTTCGTGCGAATCAAATTGCCGCCGAATACTCCGCGCCTGATTCCTATTCAAGACGGCGAAACGAGTTACGCGCTGGTTGGTGAACTCGTCGCGGCGAACATTAGTTATCTGTTTCCGAATATGGAAACGAGCAAATGTCATTTGTTCCGCCTGACGCGCGATGCGGATATCGAACTGCGCGTTGACGAAGCCAGCGATATTCTTCGCACAATGGAGCGCGAACTGCACAATCAAAAGCGTTTCAGTTTTCCCGTCCGGCTCGAAATCACCAATTCGATGCCGGATAAAATGGTCAATTATCTGACCGAATCAATCGGCTTGACCGAGCGCGACGTTTATAAACTCGACGGTTTTTTGAACATTCCCGATTTGATGCTGCTTTACGGATTGGAACGTCCCGAACTGAAAGACAAACCGATCAGCTATTCGATACCGTCGGCACTGAAACGATCCGAGAACATTTTTGAAACTTTAAAAAAGCAGGACATTTTGCTGCATCATCCATTCACGGCATACAGCACGGTGACTGATTTTATTAACGAGGCGGCGGACGATGAAAATGTCCGCGCCATCAAAATATGTTTGTATCGCACGGGAAAAGATTCGCCGATTGTTGATTCGCTGATGCGGGCGAGTCGCAACGGAAAGCAGGTTGCCGCGCTGGTCGAATTGAAAGCCCGATTCGATGAAGAAAACAATATCGAATGGGCGCGGCGATTGGAAAACGAAGGCGTCCACGTTATTTACGGAATGCGCAATTTGAAAACGCATTCAAAAGTCACGCTCGTCGTGCGTTATGAAAAGGAAAAACTGCGTCGCTACGTTCATCTCGCTACGGGCAATTACAACCCGACGACCTCGAAACATTACACGGATTTGGGTTTGCTGACCGCCGACGAAGACATCGGCAAAGACGCGAGCGATTTGTTTAATTTTCTGACCGGCTACTCGTATAAAACCGACTACAATTGTCTGCTTGTCGCGCCGATAAATCTGCGCGAACGAATGCTGGAAATGATTGAACGCGAAATCGAGCATCAGAAGAGCGATAAAAAGAACGGGCGCATCATCGCCAAAGTCAACAGTCTGACCGACGATACAATCATCGGCGCGCTCTACCGCGCATCGCAGGCGGGCGTGAAAATTGATTTAATCGTGCGCGGCATCTGCGTTCTGCGACCCGGCATTGAAGGCTTATCGGAAAACATTCGCGTCGTGTCCATCGTCGGCAGATTCCTGGAACACAGCCGCATTTTTTATTTCGAGAACGGCGGCACTGCGGAAATTTACATCGGCAGCGCGGACTGGATGCACCGCAACCTCGACCGCCGCGTCGAAGCCATCGTACCGATCAAAGACGCGAGACTGCGCCAATATATCAAAGATGAAATTCTCGAAACATACTTGAAAGATACGGTTAACGCCCAACTGCTTTCCGCCGACGGCAAATACGAAAAAATAACGCCCGACGCGAAAAAAAAGCCATTTGATTCGCAGATATTTTTCGTCGGAAAGGACATTTAGCAATCGCAAATTTCAAATCTGTCGCTCCATAACTTATAATTCTCACAATGGATAGCGGACAAAGAAAACGGCAGGCGAAAATTCTCAGAATCGCCCGCAAACTTCACCGCACGACTGGCGCGCTGTTGTTCATTTTCTTTTTTATTCTCGCCTGCACGGGTCTTCTGCTCGGTTGGAAAAAGCACACGGGCGGCGTAATTCTGCCCAAATCGTTTCAGGGAAAATCAACCGATATGAAAAACTGGCTGCCGATTGATGTGCTGCATCAAAAGGCTCTGGCAGTCGTGCGCGAACAGATTTCGCCTGATTTATCTACGGAACTCGAACGCATTGACGTGCGTCCCGATAAGGGAATGGTCAAGTTTGTGTTTATCGAAGATTACTGGGGCGTTCAGCTCGACTGCACGACCGGCGAACTGCTGCACATTGAACGACGCCGCTCGGATTTTATCGAAAATATTCACGACGGCTCGATTCTCGATTATTTAATTGACACCGACGGCGAGCAAATCAAGTTAGTTTATACAACGATTATGGGCAGCGCGCTATTGCTTTTTACGATTTCCGGTTTTTGGCTATGGTATGGACCGAAGCAGTTTAAGAGGAGAAGAGGAGTGGAGGAATAGAGGAGTGGAGGAGAAGAGGAGTGGAGGAGTGGAGGAGTGGAGGAAATTGTTTGTGTAAATCGCGTTTCTTCTTTACTCCTCTTCTCCTCCACTCCTCTTCTCCTCCACTTCTTCTGCTTCTTCCTCTTCAATCATCTCCAAAGTTTCGATAA
>CBDUBY010000049.1:0-19570 GCA_965365505.1 uncultured Pyrinomonadaceae bacterium
TCGTCTGGTTGATAATTCATAAAATTTCTACGGGTGATTATTCGGATTATCAACCGTCAAACCTTCGGCTTGCGAGGTTGAATTGAGATTATTATCGGCGGAAATGAATATAAACGACGTAAGTTTGAGTTTGGAAAGTTTAGCATTCAGCGCGATTGCCGACGATAATTGAACCGCGTCATAACCGCGCAAAACATAAGTTTGCGCCAGATGAATAGCGTTTCGGATAACCACATCGTTTATTTTGACGACACCGAAACGATTGTTAAAATCGCGCAGAAATCGGTGAATCGCTTTGTCGGATTGAGCGGTTGTCAGAAAATTTCCGCGATGTCGGCGCGAGATTGCCGAAACGACTTCAACGCCGGTAATTTGGGCGACGGCAAATTCATTTTCCGTCGCCGGACGCATCAACCCAATAAGCCAATTCGTTCCTGTTTCGCCGATGTAACGCTTAACAACCGCGCTGCTGTCGCAATAATAACCAGCCATTACCGACGCTCCCTGATAATCGTTTCGGAAACCGGCTCGCCTTCGATTTCTATCGGCTCAAAATTGTCTTCCGCGTCGGAAATGCCGTTTGGTATATGCGTAATCAAACCTTCTTCAAATAATTTCTGCCACAAATCTTGTTTTAAAGCTTCATTTGTCGTTTCCGCGTTGTCGAGCAAACTTTTCTTGACGCGGACCTGTTCGGTTATCGGCAATTTATGTATCTCGTTTAAAATTTCTGTAGTCGTCATATCCTTAACCTCGTATTTGAAAACTTTAACACAGTTTAGTGGTTGTCTAAATCTTCTTTTTCCAACTTAAATTCTTCTAAAAGCGCGAAAAAATAATCGAAAGATTTCTCTTCATCATTATCAAATTTTCTTAAAATGTGAGTCATACAATCAATAGTATTTGGATAACAGTAGCCAACTCTTTTGCTCATCCACATTCTAAATTCTTCCGAATCGTATTTACCTATATTATAATCCGACTTTGAAAAATATAATGCGTTCATAAATCCGAACAAGTAAATTTGTAATTTGGACAATGATTTTTCTCCTAAAAACATTTCCGGTCCTTGCTTAATCGCAGACAAAAAGTCATAAAATTTATCAAACGATTTAAAGTCCAAACATCTTTTGGCTTTTGTAATAAAGTTAAGAAGCAGGAATTTATTCTTCTGACCTTTTTTAGATTCAACTCCACTACAAACATCAACAGCAAAAGGTTTTACATTCCATATAGCCGAACTGATATTTTCGTAAAAAAGTCCGCCCGCAAGATACATTTTTGGAAAAATCTCCTGCACTTTTCTCGCAATTTCCCAATCGAAAGTTTCGCCCGTTCCGCCGTGTTCAACCGGCGAATAAGCATCTAACAAAACCGCATCCACAGTTTCATATTGCAATACATCTTCCGGCTTAAATTCCGGCGAAACGCGAAAGGCTTTGATGATTTCGAGATTCGTTTTCGCTTTGATCTGGCGCACAAATTTCGGCGTTTCTTCACCGTGCAGTTGAATCGCGTCGAGTTTAGCGAGGCAAGCCGTTTCTATAATTTTCTCTAAATCTTCATTGACGAAAACGCCGACCTTCAAAATTTCTTTCGGCAGTTGTTCGATAATCTCACGCGCTTTTTCCGGCGAAACGTAACGCGAGCTTTTCAGGTAAAAATTAAAGCCGAGCGCGTCCGCGCCGAACTTTGCCGAGAGCAGCGCGTCTTCAGAATTTGTGATGCCGCAAATTTTTACTTTCGTCATAATCTTCGTAATCGCTCAAAAAATTTCAAATCACAGGTGAACACAGATAGACGCGGATAAAATCAAAATAAAATCCTGTTCATTTGTGTTCATCTGTGGCTAATTGTCGCATCTCTTTTTCCGCGTTCTTCGATTTCATCAAAGTTTCGCCAATCAAAAAACCGCTAAAACCTAAACTTTTTAATTCGAGTAAATCTTCCCGCGACCGCAAACCGCTTTCGGAAATTAACAGCGCGTCCGGCGGCGCGTGTTTAATCATTTCACGCGAAACGTCCAGCGAAACAGCGAACGAATGTAAATCCCGGTTATTTACGCCGATGCTTTTCGCGCCGATTTTTACAGCGCGTTCTAATTCTTCGAGCGTGTGAACTTCCAGTAAAACGTCCAAACCCAAATCCTGCTCGGCTAGGCGATAAAGTTTCGATAAATCTTCGTCGTTCAACATCGCCGCGATGAGCAGCACGATGTCTGCGCCGTTCGCCGCTGACTCGTAAATTTGAAACTCATCAAAGATAAAATCCTTTCGCAAAACCGGCAGCGAAACCGAGTTTCTAACCATTCTTAAATCCTCCAAAGAACCTTGAAAAAAATCTTCTTCGGTCAAAACTGAAACGGCACACGCGCCGCCGCGTTCATAATTTTTCGCAGTTTCGGCAACATCAATTTTATCATTGATAACGCCTTTCGACGGCGAAGCTCGTTTAATTTCGGCGATGATATTCGTCGTATTTTTCCTGTGCAAAACTTCGCGTAAGCGATGCGGCTGCGACGAAGCGCGAATTTGTTCGACCTGTTTTCGCAGCAAAGTAATATCAGTTTCACGTTTCGCGGCTGCGACGCGCTTTCTTTTGAATTGAAGGATTTCAGTTAAAAACATTTTACTTCGTGGCAGTTCTCAGGTTATTCAACTTTTCCGAAGCGTTACCGTTATTCAGGCTCGCTTCGGCAAGTAAAAATGCGCTGCGTAAATCGTCGGTTTTTCCTGTTACATAAATTGCCGCCGCCGCATTTATTAAAATTATATTGCGGGCGTTTTCGTCAGTATTGTCATTACTAAAAACGTCTAAAATAATTTTCGCGCTTTCCGTCGGTGAACACCTGGCTAAATTGAAAGTCGTGTTTTTCAAGCCAAAATCGGCAGGTGAAATTTCAAACGTCTTAACTTTGCCGTCGGAAACTTCGGCAACTGCGGTTTTGCCGCTCAAAGTAATTTCATCTAAACCGTTAGAACCGTGAACGACCCAGGATTTTTTAGTTCCCAGACGCGCCAGAACATTCGCCGTTTTCTCAAGCAAATTTTCGTTCCAAACTCCGATAATCTGATGCGGCGCGCTTGCCGGATTGCAGAGCGGACCGAGATTGTTAAAAATCGTCGGCACGCCGAGTTCGCGGCGAACTTTTCCGAGAATCGGCGACAGCGCGTGAAAATTAGGTGCGAACATAAAACACATGCCGATTTCGTTCAAACATCTTTCCGCCGTCGGCGCGTCAACCGCCGGATTGACGCCCAATGCCGAAAGTACGTCGGCACTGCCCGACTGACTTGTCGCAGCGCGGTTGCCGTGTTTGGCGACCGCAATGCCTGCGCCCGCAATGACAAAAGCGGCGGCAGTTGAAACATTGAAATTTTTGGCGCGGCTGCCGCCCGTGCCGACAATATCCACGAAAGTTTCGTGCGTCGAATTAACTCGAACGCAGCGGTGACGCATCAATTTCGCCAGCGTGAAAATCTCGCCGTCTGTTGCGCCCTTTGATTCAAAAGCGAGCAGTGCGGCGGCGATTAACGGTTCGTTTTCGGTTTCCGTCTGCAGCGCCGTGAAAAACTCGATGGTTTTGCTTTCCGACAAATTCGCGCCCGCCGATAAAATCTCTAAAAAGTTTTCCAGTGAATTTTTCATTAAAATTTTGTTTCCGCAATCTCAATTGTTTTCAAAAGTGCCTTTGCTTTGTTGATCGTTTCCTCAAATTCCAATGCGGGAACAGAGTCGGCGACAATGCCCGCGCCGGCTTGAATTTTCGCCGTGCCGTTTTCCAAAACGAGAGTGCGAATCGCAATGCAAACATCCAAATTGCCGGAATAATCAATATAGCCGACTGCGCCCGAATAAATGCCGCGCCGCGTCGGTTCGAGTTTTTGAATAATTTCGATGGCGCGAACTTTCGGCGCACCGGAAACCGTTCCCGCCGGAAAGCAAGCGGCGAGCGCGTCGAAACAATCGAATTCATCGCGCAAATCGGCTTTCAGACGTGAAACGAGATGCTGAACGTGCGAGTATTTTTCGACCAGCATCAAACTTTCGACCGTCACGCTGCCGTATTTCGCCACGCGACCCAAATCATTGCGTCCCAAATCAACCAGCATTAAATGTTCGGCGACTTCCTTTTCGTCGGTGCGCATTTCTTCGGATAAAACCGTGTCTTCTTCTGCGGATTTTCCGCGCCGTCTGGTTCCGGCAATTGGTCGGTATTCGAGTTTTCGGTCAACGCATTTGACGAGCATTTCGGGCGACGCTCCGACGATTGACTGTCCGCCAATTTGAATCAGAAACATATATGGCGACGGATTGAGCGAGCGCAAAGCGCGGTAAATCGAAACTGCGTCAGCGTCGGTTTTTCTGGTGAAGCATTGTGATAAAACGACCTGGTAACATTCGCCCGCATTAATCAGTTCTTTAATTTCTGAAACAGCAAGTTCAAAATCTTCGCGTTTCCAGTTTGAAGTAGTTTTGTTGGTCTTGGTTCTTGGTTCTTGGTTCTTGGGTAAAACGATTGATTGATTTTCCAGAATTTCTTTGATTCGGTTGTTTTCGGCGACGGCGTTTTCATAAAGTTTTTTTAATTCTGCCTCGCTTTCGGCTTCGTCGGTGAAGACGAGCGAAACGATTTTGATGATTTGTTTGGCATGGTCAAAAGCGACTACGCTGCGGAAAAACATTAACTTGGCGGCATCGGTTTCAGATGAATTTTGCTGTAATGATTTTTCAAACCAACCCGCGCACGAAAATCCAAAAAAGCCGATTGCGCCGCCGTTGAACGCGGGTAAATCATTAGCCGCGCCGAGTTTTTTGTCGGCGAAAAATTCGCGCAGGAAATCGAAAAGGGAAGTCTGCCGAGTTTCAATTTTGCTCGTTTTCCAGATGAATGTTTGCGAGTCGCTGCCGCTGACAATCATTTCAGGATTTGCGCCGACGAACGAATAACGTCCCAAAATTTCGCCGCCTTCGACTGATTCAAACAGAAAAGAATTTTTCGCGTCGGCAGAAAGTTTTAAATAAACCGCCAGCGGCGTAAGCAAATCCGCCGTCAAGGTTTCGAGGACCGGAATGACGTTTGCCGATGCGGTCGCGCGGAGAAAACTTTTGAAATTTTGTGTTGTGTCGGTCATTCTAAATTCTTAAAAATCATTTGCCTAAATGAAAAACGCCCCCGATTATTTTCGGCGGCGTTTACAAAAAAGATTCAAAAATTACTTTCTCTAAATTATAAAGTAAATTTTAATCGTCCGTGCTGAACATCGCCGACGCACTCGTTGCGCCACCAATTTTGCCAGCTTGCGGTTCGATTAAAATTCGCTCGTAAGAGATTCATTAGTGTAATTATTAGCAGACCAAAGCGCAAAGCGCAAATCAAATCACATCCGCTCGGGAACTTCGGTGCCGAGACAGTCTAGCGCGGCGGTCAGGTTACGGCGCGTCAAATCGGCGATGGCAATCAGAACGGCGCGTTTCGTTTCATTGGTTTCAGTAATGATTTTATGATTGTGATAGAAAAGATTAAAAGCCTTTGCAAGACTGAAAGTATATTTCGCCAAAATCGCCGGTTCGACCGCGTTTGCCGCCTGCGCGATTGTTTCTTCGAGCCGCGCGGCTAAAACAACCATTGACCAAATATCGTTGCCGTCTTCGGCGTTGAAGATTTCCGAAACCAATTCTACATTTGAAATTTGAGATGTAAAGTTTGAAATCGTTTCGCCCTTGTCGGCTAGTTTTCGGAAAATCGAGTTGGCGCGAACGGCGGAATACTGACAGAAAACGCCGGTTTCGCCTTCTAACGCCAGAGCTTCGTTGAAGTCGAAAACAATAACGGTGTTTCTAGTGAATTTGAGTAAAAAGTAACGCAGACCGCCGACTGCTATTTGATGGGCGATGAGTTTTTTCTGACTTTCGGAAAGAACCTCGTCATCGGGAAATTTTTCCAATCTTAATTTTTCTCTTTGTATAACTTGCGACAAAGCATTTGCTTCCATCCGATTTAATAAATCGTCGGCTTTCACGCCCAGACCTTTGCGCCCCGACATTTCGATGGACGATTTATTTCTGTCTTCCTCGCTGATTTCAAATCCTAATTCTTCGGCGGCAGTCGGCGAAAGCGAAACCATATCGTAATTTAAATGCACGCTTGCCGCTTCGCCTTTTTCAGGGAAAATTGTCGCTACGCCTTTTTTGACGACTTCCTGCGGATACGATTGACGCGAATCAATCACGTTATAAACAGTTTCGTTATTGCCGAATTCCGGGACGTTTTCGCTTCCAGAATCTTCCGCCGTCGTTATCCAAACTTCCTTGCCGTCGGCGTATCGGTGAAACGGATTGTAGTAAAAATCCATTCCGAGCAAGCCGAGTTTCCACATTTGATAGGCGATGTCTTTGCCTGTGTAAGTTACCGTGCCGTTCGAGCGAACGAGAATTTTGTCGGCTTCGTGTTCATCATTTCCTGAATGTTCGTCAAACGGCATTACCCAGCAACCGGCATTTTTGCCCTCAGTTTCATAACGGATAACTTCGCGCCGCTTCATTTCTTCAAACGCCTTTGCCCAGAAATGCAGATGCAGGATTTCCGATTCGCGCGGCAGCAAATCATAGCGAATTCCGAATCGTTCCATTGTCGCTAGAATACATTCGACGTTGCGCGTGGCAACGTAATCGGCGAGTTCC
Organism: uncultured Pyrinomonadaceae bacterium; assembly: GCA_965365505.1. Taxonomy (GTDB): domain Bacteria; phylum Acidobacteriota; class Blastocatellia; order Pyrinomonadales; family Pyrinomonadaceae. The sequence goes on from CBDUBY010000049.1 coordinate 6,685, forward strand.
GCCGTCGGGTTGTTTCCCGTTTCAATCAAATGCAAAACCTCGGCGCGTTTCGCTTTTAACGCTTCGTCGGTTTGATAAATTTGTCCGACCTTCGCGTATAAATCCCAGCAGTAATAATCGAAAGTTCGATTTTCGGCAAGCAGTTTTTCGTTTAGATTTTTAATGTCTTCGAGCGACATTTTCTCAAGATAAACGAATCCGACGACGACATCGGCGACCTGCACACCTGTGTTGTCAATATAATTCTGCACCTCGACACGCTTGCCGACGGCTCGCAAAATCCGCACGAACGTATCGCCCAAAACCGAATTTCGAACGTGACCGATGTGCGCCGATTTATTAGGATTCACCGATGTATGCTCAATGCAGACTTTAGGCATTGAGGAATGAGGAATGCGGAATGCAGAATCTGATTCGGTTTTTAATTCTGCGCTCCGCATTCCGCATTCCTCATTGAAGAATTTCGCGCGGTTGAGAAAAACATTCAGATATCCCGCGCCGGCGATTTCAACTCGTTCGACGAAATCAAATTCTTCGAGCGAAGTTTTCAGAGTTTCGGCAATCGCTCGCGGATTTTGCTTTTCGCCGGTTTGCTGTTTGATTTGCTTGGCGAGTTCAAAAGCGACCGGAAACGCCAAATCGCCGAACTCCGTTTTTGGCGGAACTTCGGCGACGATTTGGTTGATTTCTACATTGAAAACTTCGCTGGCGGTTTTCTGTACTTTTCCCCGCAATTCTTCTTGTATTTGTATAAGATTCATAACTTTTTGAAACAAGAAGTATAACGAGCGGAAAGGGGAAAAAGCAAAAAACCTAAATCATTAAAGTTCTCCTTGCCAGTGTTTTGCAAATTTGGTTGTGCTGTCATACGTGGATTTTACAACCAAAGCCCAACAAACCACGTTTAGACCTATGTTCAGGGATTTAGCTGTGGTTGTCAGACCGGCGTTGTTTATCTTGGGTGATTCAATTTTGAAGTCGCTGGAACCTTTGGCATAGGTTGGTTTTGGAACATTGGCGGCTTCCTTTAACTGACTAAGCATAGACAAATCTTTAGCCCTTTGCATCTTTATTTTTTGCATTTCACTCTCAATATTGAACCTGACACGCGCATCGGTTGTCGCCCTTAATTGTTGATTAGCGGCTCTGAGTTGTCGGTCGGCTAACGCAACTGATTTTTCAATTTCGCCGAAGGACAAGTCGTTTAATACGCTGCATACATCGTTAAAATCTTTCGAGATGCTTGGTATGTTGGCACGGATATTTGAGTCTATTTCAGCATTAGATGGCATAACAAGCATATCTGCATTTTTAGCCTGACTCCAATTTTCAGCGATTGATATGGCGAGACCGGTTCCGATTCCGACAATTACTCTTTTGCCAAGTATAACCAAAGTCGTCGGCGCGCTGGCAAATGCTCCGAGTGTCATCAAAGACATTTCCGCCGCATACTGAATCGAGGCGGTAGTCCTCATACAAATAGTGTAAAAGTCTGCCATCTCTTTGTTTTGTCTGCCGATGTTCTGTTGAGCGGTTATATTGCCTTGATAATATTTATTCCGCTCCAAAGTTTTCTCTTTTATGAAATCCAACAGATTGAAAGTGTCTTTCTTAGCTGCTGCGGCAAAACCTTTCATCTGCCGATCCATCTCTTCTTTCACCCATCTGTTAAAGGTAGCCATAGCAAAATTATCTCCGTGAGATATGCTCGATGGGTATCCATAAACAGCATCTATTTGATCAACACTTGTTTTCGACTTTTCAGCTAAAGTTTTGTTATATGAAAGACCGTAAAGTATCTGCACGACCTTTTTAGGATCCAGAACTCCGATTACGTAAGCTGACGACATATATAAATTTCCTCCTGTATCTTTAGATAAATTTTCCTGTTGAAAATTTCTTAATAGATAAAGCGGAAAAAAGCATAAAAGTCAGCCAAAATAATTTCGGTAAATTTTGATCGTTAACCAAAATTTTTGAGAGTTAAGGTATAAAAAAAGAGAGAATTACTCTCTCTCTTCATAAGAATTATCAGTTAATTAGCTATTTAGTAAGTCGCATTTGCCGCCGAAACGACTTTTTCCGCCGCGTCGTTCATTCCGTCGGCGGAGATAATGCCAATATCCGATTCGCGCAAGACCCGTTTTCCTTCTTCGACGTTCGTGCCTTCGAGTCGAGCGACAATCGGAATCGAAACGCCCAAGTTTTTCGCCGCCGCGACCACGCCGTTCGCCACCATATCGCAGCGGACAATGCCGCCGAAGATGTTTATTAAAACCGCTTTCACGTTTTCGTCGGCGAGCAGAATTTTAAACGCCTGTTCGACTCGTTCCTGCGACGCGCCGCCGCCGACATCGAGAAAGTTTGCGGGTTCGCCGCCCGCGAGCTTGATAATATCCATCGTCGCCATCGCCAATCCCGCGCCGTTGACCATACAGCCGATATTGCCGTCGAGCTTGATATAGTTCAAATCGTATTTCGAGGCTTCGATTTCGAGCGGCTCTTCCTCGTTCAAATCACGCAGCGCGGCGTAATCTTTGTGGCGATACAAAGCGTTATCGTCGAAATTAACTTTCGCGTCAAGCGCGATGAGGCGATTATCTTTCGTCAGCAAAAACGGATTGATTTCTAGTAAAGAAGCGTCCATTTTTTCGTAAGCGTCGTAGAGCGACAGCATAAATTTTGCTGCCTGATTGACGAGTTCGCCCGGCAATCCGAGACCGAACGCGAGATTTCTGGCTTGAAACGCGCGAAGCCCGACCGACGGGTCAATCGCTTCCTTTAAAATCAATTCGGGCGTTTCTTCAGCGACCTTTTCGATGTCCATTCCGCCTGCCGTAGAAGCCATAAAAACATTTCTGCCCGTCACGCGGTCAAGCGTAATCGCCAGATAAAATTCTTTATCAATCGGCAAGCCTTCTTCGATAAGCAGCGTTTTTACTTCGCGTCCTTCCGCACCGGTTTGATGCGTGACGAGATTCATTCCAATCATCTGACCGGCGATCTCTTTGGCTTCTTCCGGCGATTTGGCGAGCTTTACGCCGCCGCCTTTGCCGCGTCCGCCGGCGTGGATTTGCGCCTTGACGACGACTACGTCGGTTCCCAAATCACGAGCCGCTTGCTCGGCTTCTTCAGGCGTTCGCGCCACAATGCTGCGCGGCACAGGAACGCCGTAAGTTTTTAATAGTTCTTTACCTTGATATTCGTGTATTTTCATAGACTTTTATTCGCTCGATTTTATTTTGAAAGGCAGAAAAAGTTTAACCGTGCAGACGGCAAAAAGCAAAAGGCGATTGGCGCGACCAACCGCCTCGAATCGTTCTGATTAACCACAAAAAATCTAGCGCGTGTTGTCCACCATTATACCGGTTAACTTCCAGTTTTTGCCTTCAGGCGTATATTTCAGTTCAAACTTCGTCGGGTTCGGAGAGGTATCATATCTGCCCTCAAGTATTAATTCCTTAAAACCTTTACTGTCGTCAACTCGCGGCTTCGACGTAAAATCAGCTTCCATTGTCCGCACCTCGCCGATGTCGAATTTCCGATCAATAAACTTTTGAAAAGTTTCTTTTAATTTGGCAGGCGAACTTTGACGCTGCCAGAGTTTCGAGATGGATTGGAAAAAATCAGTGAAGTCGTCGGCTTGAATGGCATCGTTGAATTCGACCAATGTTTTCTGCGCCATTGTCTGTAATTCGTCACCTTCGGGAATCTCGCCGCGTGAAGCGTCGGCTTTTTCAAAAGAGTTTTTATCCGGCGATTCTTTAGTGGTCGGCGTTGTGTCGGCGACGGTTTTCTTCGTATCGGTGGTCGTGGTCGAACCACCGCCAGATTTTTTATAAACCACGCCGCCGAGCTTCATTTCATCGCCGGACGGCGCGCTGTCAATTTTCAGCGACGGACCGATGCCGAAAAATGTAATACTCAATTCTTTTTTCGCGTCATCAATTTCCACCGAGCCGCCGTCAACCGTTGTGCCGCCCGATTTATAATTACCTTTGCCGTCGCTGCGAATCGAAATCGTCGAACCGTCCGAACCTTTCCAATCGCCAAAGTATTCTGACGGAACGGGCTTGGAACTGCTCGATTTGCCGCCGAAACAGCCTAAACCGACGAACGCTAAAATTCCGAACACAAAAATCGCAGACGCTTTCGCGCCTTTCCCGAAAACCAGCTCACGCATTAAATTTTTCATAGTTTTTCCTTCTAAATATAGAAATTGTAACGATAAACTTTATTCATCAATCATCACTGCGCATTTATCATTTCCATTTATTCTCTTCGCCAATTTCTTAGCAGATCGCTCCAGCTTTGCACGGTTCGCTCGTATTCCTGCGGGCAGCGCACGGCGCGTTCTTTCGGCAAATAGCCGTCTTCCAAAATGTATCCGTGTTTTTGCTGGTCAGAGCCGTAGAGCATACACAGTGAATTGTAAAATCTTTGCTCCTGAAGCAGGTGTTCATCGGCGAGATTGCGCTTGCCCGGCGTAGAGTTCTTCGATTCGATGGCGAAAGCGTCGGCAGCGGCAAGCACCGCGCGAACACCATCTTCGCCGAGTTCGGTTAAATTGATAAACGAGGAACAGCGGTCAGCCGCATCTTCTTCGTTGCCGGTAATCGGCAGCCGGTAAATATCAATCAGCGCGTGACCGATTTCGTGCAGAAAGGCAAAGCGCACGGCATCGAACATTTTATCGTAAGCCTTTTCGTCCGATAGCCCGTCGCTGCGAAAGACTTTGTAAAAATGTTCCATCAACTCGTAACAGACGGTCACGGCTTGTTCGCTTGGGTCGTAATAAGCGTTGACTTCGCCGCAGTCTTTCGTCCGCAGAAAAATATCGTTCGGCAAAATCAGCGAACGGTTTAATTTGTCCGCCGCTTTTTCCAGTAATTTTTCTTCCTTGATTTGCCGGTCAATTTCGTTATAGCGCGAATTTTTTACGCCCAGATGCTCGACGATAAAATCGCCTTTGTCTTCCTTTTTGTTCGAAGCGGGTTTTTTGTCGTCCTTGGTGTTTGTTTCAGTCGTTTTTGAAGGACTCGCCGCCGGTGTCGTTGCCGGTTCGCCGTCTCTGCCCGAACTGGAAAAACAACCGATTGTCACGACGATTAAAATCGCTAGGACGATGAGTGAATTATACTGGTTGCGGTTCATAAAAAGATTGGCAGGTTGTTAGGATTAGACAAGATTTGACATTGAATTGTCAATACATTTTTAAAAAATAAAGAGCGGAAAGCAGCCAATAAAAATTAGTTTGCCAATTTCTATTCTCCGCTTTCCACTCTCAACTCTTTAATCGCTTATTGCGATTTTTCAACCAGTTTGAGCAATGTGCGAACCGCCACGGCTGTCGGACCTTTCGCCCGGTGCGGTTTCGCGTCGTCCGCCCACGCCGTTCCCGCGATGTCGAGATGCGCCCATTTTGCGTCTTTAACAAACTCCTGAATAAAGACCGCGCCGATAATCGTTCCGGCTTTGCGACCGCCGCCGATATTTTTCAAATCGGCGATGTCGCTTTTGATCATTTTGCTGTATTCCTTTCCGACAGGAAGCTGCCAGAAATTCTCGCCCGCTTCTTTGCCGCACTCGATAATCTCGTCAACCAGTTCCTGATCATTTCCCAAAACAGCGGTGTTCAAATCGCCGAGCGCGATGATGACCGCGCCGGTCAGAGTCGCCATATCAACGATGCGCGTCGCGCCGTTTTTTTCGGCGTAAGCCACCGCATCAGCCAGCACCAGACGACCTTCGGCGTCAGTATTTAAAATTTCGATGGTTTTCCCGTTCGACGCGGTGACAACGTCCGAAGGGCGAGTCGCCGCGCTGCCCGGCATATTTTCCACTGCGGCGACGATTCCGAGAACGGGAACGGTCGGCTTCAATAAACCAATCGCCCGCATCGTGCCGATAACGGTCGCGCCGCCTGACATATCGTATTTCATCGCGTCCATTCCTTCGGCTGGCTTGATGGAAATGCCGCCCGTGTCGAACGTAATGCCTTTGCCGACGAGCGCGAGCATCTCGCCTTTTTTACCGCTGGATTTTTTCGGTTCATAGCGCATCACAATCAATTTTGCGGGCTGCGCCGAGCCGACGGACACGGAAAGCAGCGAGCCCATTCCGAGTTTTTGCATTTTGGCTTCGTCGAGAATCTCGCACTTTAAACCGACTTCCTTTGACATTTTTTCGGCGCGTTTCGCCATTTCGGTCGGGTGCAAAATGTTCGGCGGCTCGTTCGCCAAATCGCGCGCGAAGTTCATCGAATCGCCGATAATCTCGCCGCGTTCAAGAGCATTTTTTAAATCTTTGGCGCTGCCGTCTTCGACATACAAAACAAAATTGTCAATTTGCTTGTCGTTCTTGTCGCTCGATTTGTATTTGTCTAACTCGAATTGACTGGTCACAACGCCCGCCGCCGCGTTCATCGCCACATCTGCCGCGTCGCCGTCCGAGCGCGGCGCGAGCGCGAAACTCTTTATGTTGCGCTTCCGCAAATTTCTCGCTGCCGTCCCAGCCAGCGTTCCGACATCCGAGGTTTTATAATCGGCGCGGTCGCCGACACCGACGAGTAAAAGGCGACTCGCTTTATTTTTCCCCTGCGCCGTAAAAACGAAATAAGCCGTATCGCCGTTTTCGCCTTTGAATTCTTCCGATTTAATAATGGAAGCGAGATGTCCGCCGACGAGCGCGTCCAAATCCTTTAAAATACCGCCCGAAGGTTTTTCGTCTTTAAATACCGCGACTGCCAGCGCGTCAACATTCGCCTCCAGAAAATTTCCAGTTATAGCCTGAGTTTTCATTCGTTTTCCTCTGATTTTTTAGATGATAATTAGATTTTTGTTTCCCGCAAAAATTGTTCTGACTATAACTTAACTCGCGCTTTCTTTCAACTTAACGTTCTTTCATCTGGGCGCGAGTTTCGCGGTCAATCGTTCGGCTCTTTAAATCCTCGCGTTTGTCATAAAGTTTTTTACCCTTCGCTACGCCGATTTCAAATTTGATGCGCCCGTTTTTCCAATACACTCGCGTCACGACCAAAGTCATTCCTTTCTGCGTCGTTTCGCGTTCGAGTTTCTCGATTTCCTTTTTATGAAGCAATAATTTCCGGCTTCTGAGCGGCTCGTGATTATTTCGATTGCCGTGCGAATAAGGCGAAACGTGCGCGTTCAGCAACCAAACTTCGCCGTCTTTAACCGCGACGTAAGATTCTTTGAGTTGAATTCGACCGAGCATCACGCTTTTGACTTCCGTGCCTTGCAGCGCGATGCCCGCTTCGTAAGTATTGTCTATGTGATACTCGAAAAAAGCGTGACGGTTATTGATAATGTCTTTGTCAGGCGCGGGCATAACTATTATTTTGCCCGTCAATTTTTTGTTAAGCAAGTCTTAATTGCTGCGGGTGTAAATAAAGTTTGACTTCAGAACATTTGACAAGTTTGGCGGCAGTTCATAAATTAGATTCTGTCTTGCTGGGAGATCGTCTAATGGTAGGACTGCAGTTTCTGGATCTGCCTATCGGGGTTCGAATCCCTGTCTCCCAGCCAAATTTTTATGAACGATTGGCACGAAACCGAAATCCGCGTTCGCTATGCGGAAACCGACCAGATGGGCATCGTTCACAACGCAAATTATCTGGTCTGGTTTGAAGTCGGCAGAAGCGAGTTTTGCCGAGCGCGTGGTTTTTCCTATCGAGAAATGGAGGAAAAAGATAACGCACTGCTGGTCGTCGCCGAAAGTTACTGCCGCTATAAATCGCCCGCTTACTACGAAGACGTTTTAACAGTTCGCACGAAAATCGAAGAACTTCGCAGCCGTTCTCTGAGATTCGTTTATGAAATCTATCGTCCGTCCGACGAAACCTTACTTGCCGAAGGCGAAACTCTGCATCTTGTTACTGACGAAAATAAACGAGTGCGTTCGCTGCCGCCTATTTACAGGGAAAAACTTCTTGCCGATGAACTGCCCGAAGAAAACGCTTTTCCCGCCAACCAAGCTCCGAGTTAAATTAATAAATCACGCACGCAGTTCGGATTTAGCCCGCAACGCGGGCTGAAAATTTAAACTGCGTAGCGTGAGTTATTAACTTTCTTTCATTTCAAAATTTTATCTTTGACCGAACCAATACGGCGTTTTCGCCGTCCAGGGTGATTTTGGATAACGCTTGTGCAGAATCGTGAACGCTTCTTTTGAAAACTTTGCCGTTTCCGCGTCGGTGCAGCCGTAGCGCGTCGAGCGAACCGCCAGATGCAGAATTTCCGGCGTTTGGCTGTAACTCGGATTGCGTTTGGCAAACTCGACGGCGCGCCGCGCCAGAAAAGTCGCCGAGTTGCCCGAAGCCTGAATTTGTTTGAGTTCACGAGCGGCGTCGGCAGTTTGCTCGGCGGTCAAAAAAATCGGGTAAGTTTTCGGATAACTAAAATTGTAGTGATTGTAACTGCTGTCGGCTTTTTTATTTTCGTCTTCGGCGCACCACCAGTTGCCGCGAATGCTGTCAATCACGTCCGGCGGAGAATTTTCGCGCCCGAAACCGACCGGAACGTATGGCTGAATCACCGGATAATTCAAAATCACTAACAGCGCGGCGGCTTCGCGTTCAGTCGGATTGGCGGCGTTCGCATATTTTGAAAACACAGGCGAAAACTCCTTAGAATAGCGCGTCATTAAGGGCGTGAACTCGCGCTCGATTGATTCATTTCCAAGCAGAAAAGCGCGTGTCCAGACAGCCGAAACTAAAAACTTTTTCAGATGTTCCGGCAACTGCGGATTCGTCGCCGCTTCGCGCAAAATTGACAGCGGCATTTTCTCGTTCAAAAACGCAACTGAATCTTCATCGAACATTTCGCGTTTCGTCCACGGCTGCAAATCTTTATCCGATTGCAAATCGTCGCCTGCCTCGGTCGCGTCGTCGCTCCAGACAAAAGTCGCGGCTTTACGCTGAGCGAATTTCAGAAATTCCGCTAGATTTTCCGATAAAATCATTCTTTGCGCGAGAAATTTATTTTGCGTGGAAACCGGATAATTTTGAAAGTTATCCGCCAAAATTTCGTCGAGCAATTTTTTCGCCGCGGCGCGTTTGTCGTCTTCGAGCAGAAGTCGGATTTGATGATAACGAGCGGTTGCGTAACCGGCGGAATTTTTCGGGATTTTCGCCGCTTCGTCGAGAATTTCAGCTTTCTGCGCGTGGTTCTGCGCGGTGTGGGAAATGGCGGCGACGAGCCAATGCGCGCTTCCGGTTGCTTTCCATTTCTCGTAAGCGTGCGCGAAACCGTCAACGGCTTGATAAGTGTAAAGCCAGTCGGTCAAATCCGTTTCGCGGACGGTCGGCGGCAAATCGCGTAGTTTTAATTTGTAATCGTAATTATATTCTTTGCCGGCGGCTTTCGCTTCCTTTTCATCGGTTTCCACACCCGTTTGCAAAGCCTCGCTTTCGGGTTTGTCGAGCAGCCAGATGTAATCGGTCAAATCGTTGAAGATATTTGAATTCTCTTTCGATTGGGAAAGAATTTTCGCCAATTCTTTTTGTCTTCCTGCCGCATCGAGCCGAAACTTTACCAAATCGAGAAGTTTTGCGGCTGATGTTTGATATTCGCTCATCGCAGCGTCAGCCTGAATATTTCGTAATTGATTAGCGGCTTTTTGCAGAAGTTCGGATTTTTCAGCCAAAATTTTTTGCTCTTCCAGTTTTCTCGCTTCTTCGTTCGCCGAACTTTCCGCCGGTTCGATAAAGCTCGCCTGACGAATATAAGTTCTGGCGACGACGAACTTTGCCGGTTTATTCCATTCGGAACTTGCGTCGTTGGCGATTTGCTCGAAATTGCGGCGGGCTTCGGAAAGTTTCGCCGAGTAAAAAAGCGCGGCGGCAATCTGATATTGACGGTCTTTGACGAGCCATTCGGGAGCGTTCGCGCCGACGATTTCGGGAAGCGTTCCTTCGCCGCCGCAGTTCGAGAAAACCGCGTCCTGACCCTTCAACCATTCTTTCGTGTTTTCGTTAATACCGAATTCGGCAATTCTGTTTTCCAGCGTTTTCGCGGCAGTATTAAAAGCGTCCGCCAAACAATTCTCGTAATAACTGTAACCGCCGGGAACTGTTTTGTCGTTCGTAATCTCTGATTTCGAGGATAAAACTTTGGCTCTGGCATTCGACCATTTCGTATAAAAATCGGGAACGTCAACTGCTTGACTTTGGGAATTTTCAGTTTGCGCGGCTTCATTTTCCGATGTGTGAATTCCGATGCGGCGTTTTATCGCTTTGACGACTTGTGTTCGTTCATTTTCCGTTAGCGGCAGATTATTTAACTGCCGGTAAAAAACAAACAGCGAAATGCGTCCGTAAGTGTTCGGCACAACGCCGAGCTTTCCGCGGGTGTAATTCTCCAACGGATAATCGCCGTGTCTCGTAAAACTAAAAAGCGGCTCGACCGTAAAAGGTCCGCACGCCTTCGCCATCGGCAGACTGCTGAACAGAAAACAAAAAACCAAAGCAATCGAAACAAAAAAACGAGCTGCATTTTTCATAAGAATTAAAATTACGTCAATCTATTGCAAAAATAGTTTTTGACGTTCTGAGTTTACGGCTTTAGCCGGCTTGTTTCGCGGCAAAAGCCGGCTAAAGCCGTAACTCAAAACGCGCTTAATCAAGTTTTTCCACGTCAACTTTTTCCCATGCTTTCGATTTGAAATAGAAAAAACGCCGGTTCGGTCGAAAATTTATTTTCAAGTTTTCATCAACGGCGATGCCGTAGCTTTTACGGCACAACGGTTCGTGCCAATCGTTTCCGCCAATCAAAAATTTACGAATTTCAGCTTCGTCCGCGCCCATCTCAAACGCCATCGGAACGGCTTCGTCAATCGGGAAATCGGCAAACCACGCATCGCCGGCGCACCACGAAGCCAAAGCCGTGATCGTCAAAGGCGTATTTCCGGGCAGTTGTTTTTTCAAGTCGTTGATGACCCGGCGATAAAAATTTCTCTCCGAACTCGTCGCGTCAAAATCAATCTGAACGGCTTGCACGTTCGGCAATTCTAAAGTCTTTACGACCGAAGAAACAACTTTTTCTATGGCTTCGTCCGACAACTCGGATTTGTTTGATTTTTGTTTGCCGGATTCGATGCGCGTGACGGCAATCAAATAAGTGTTCGGCGCGATTTGCAAAGACTGTCGGCGCGGGCGAAAAATAACTTTATCATTTACCAGCAACAGTGTTTGCGCCAGAAATGCCACGCCGAATTTGTTCGTATCAATAAACCGCAAATCTTCCGGTCGTTCCCACGCCCAAAGAATTTTATCCGGCATATTTTTGTCCGTCGTCAAATGCCGACAGCTTCCGTTAAAAAACGGGAGCGCGCACAAAATCATAATCAATTTTAATGATAAAGTTAATTGTCGCAGGCGAATAAACATCACAACCAAGTGAATATACATTTTTGTAAAGACTTTGACTAGAGGATTTTCCGTGGTTTTGGTATATTGATAAAAACTGAATGACCATTCAGTTTCTAAAATAAAAATTATGATTGAACGCGAACAACTCGAAATGGACGTGGTTTTCGTCGGCGCGGGTCCGGCGAATCTGGCGGCGGCTCTGCATCTGAAAGCGGCGATTGAGGAACACGACGAACTCGTTCGGCTCGGCAGAAAAGCGGGCAGGGAAATCGGCGAACTCGAAATCGGCATTATCGAAAAAGGCGCGAACATCGGAGCGCATATTTTGTCGGGCGCGGTGATGGACCCGATTGCGCTGCGCGAGTTGATGCCGGATTTTCTCGAACAAGGCTGTCCGGTTGACTCGACCGTTGAGAGCGATGCGTTTTGGTATCTGACGGAAAATCGAGCTTTGGTCTCGCCGATTACGCCGCCGCCGCTGCAAAATCACGGAAAATACATTATTAGTTTGAGTAAAATGTGCGAGTGGCTCGGCGAGAAATGTGAAGAAGCCGGAATTAATATTTTTCCTGAATTTCCCGGCGCGGAACTTCTTTACGATGAAAAAGATAGAGTTATCGGCGTTCGCACGGGCGACAAGGGAATTGACAAAGAAGGTCATCAAAAAGGAAATTTCGAGCCGGGCGTTGATTTACTCGCCAAAATTACGGTTCTCGGCGAAGGCTCGCGCGGCTCGCTCGCCAAACAAGCGATGCAGCGGCTCGATTTGATGGACGACAAAGAACCACAGGTTTTTTCGCTCGGTGTAAAAGAGCTTTGGGAAGTTCCCGCCGGGAATTTTGAAGAAGGTCGCGTCATTCACACGCTCGGTTTTCCGTCTGATACGAAAACTTACGGCGGCGGCTGGATTTACGGAATGAAAAATAACGTCATCAGCATCGGCTACGTGACCGGCTTAGATTATCTCGACCCGCTGATTGACCCGCACGCCGAATTTCAAAAATTCAAAACGCACCCCGAAATCGCCAAAATTCTCGAAGGCGGCAAAATGCTTAAATACGGCGCGAAGACGATTAACGCAGGCGGCTGGAACACAATGCCGAAACTTTACGCCGACGGCGTTTTGCTCGTTGGCGACTGCGCTTCGTTTTTGAACGGTCAGCGTATCAAGGGAATTCACACGGCGATGAAGTCTGGAATGCTCGCGGCGGAAACGATTGTCGGCGCGTTCAGCCACGACGATTACACTTCGGAAACTCTGCGCCGGTTTACCGAAAAAATTGACGCGAGCTGGATTTACGATGAACTTTACGCGGTCAGAAATTTTCACGCTTCATTTCAATCGGGTCGCTGGTCGGCACTGATAAACGGTGGTTTACAGTTTATGACCGGCGGTTATTCGTGGGGTTTTATGCCGCTCGAACATCACATTGCCGGTCACGAGCGAATGGAGATGCTCGAAGAATACAATTACAAAGGCGACGACATTCGGCAGCGTTA
>CBDUBY010000050.1:0-19231 GCA_965365505.1 uncultured Pyrinomonadaceae bacterium
TTGCCAGAACTTTGGAAGAAGCCGATTTGATGATTGCCGCCGCCGAAAAATCCGGTGCGAAATTGATGGTCGGACACCTTGAGCGATTCAATCCGGCGATGGTCGCCTTGCGTCCGTTGGTCACGAAACCGCTTTATTTTGAAATTCATCGCGTTTCGCCGTTTCCTAATCGGTCGCTCGATGTGGACGTGGTTTTGGATGTGATGATTCACGACCTTGACGCGATTCAGTGGCTGGTTGACGCAAAAGTTTCCGAGATTCGCGCCGTCGGCATTCCGGTTATTTCCGATAAAGTTGACGCGGCAAACGCGCGTATCGAATTTGAAAGCGGCGCGGTCGCCAACATTACCGCGTCGAGAATTGGAACGGAAAAAATTCGCAAAACTAGATTTTATCAGTCGGACGGTTACGTTGTTTTGGATTACGCGACGAAATTCGCTTCAATCACGAGTCTCGCGCCGAACGCAATTCATCCGCTTCTCGGCATTAATATCAATCGTCTGGAAATTGAGGACATCGAGCCGTTGCGGGCAGAAATCGAAGCGTTTCTAAACTGCGTTACGCGCGACGAAATGCCGCCGATTACTGCCGAAGACGGACGACGCGCTCTCGAATTGGCTCTCGGTGTGTTAGAAAAAATTGAGGAACACGCGAAGAAAGTTTTTTTCGAATGAAATCCGAAAAAATTTCGACATTTTTGCAGACGAGAATTGACGCGGGCGATTTCCCGTCAGCCGTCTATTTGATTGCCGAACGCGGCGAGGTTATTTTTCAAGACGCGCTCGGTTTTGCCGTCGTCGAACCGGAAAAAATTAAGGCGAATCTCGACACGATTTACGATTTGGCGAGTTTGACGAAAGTTTTGATCACGGGTTTGTTGTGCGCGAAGTTGATTGAAACCAAAGAATTAGAATTAGGCAGAATTATTACTTTTTATTTTCCCGAATTTGGCTCTTATGCGCGTCAAGTTAACGGTTGGGACACATCAATAACGGAACTGCTTACACATAATTCTTTTCTTACCGCTTGGAAACCATTTTATTTATCAGCTAAAAATCGTGAGGAAGTTCTTACGGAAATCGTAAAAACTCCATTAGATTGGGAGCAACCGATAGTTACTTACAGTGATTTGAATTTTATTACTTTGACATTTTTGCTCGAAAAACTTTGCGGCGAAAGAATTGATAAAATTGCTCAAAAAGAAATCTTCGAGTCTTTGAATCTCAAAAATACTTTTTATAATCCACCAAAAGATTTGCGTCCGCGAATTGCCGCCAGTGAAAAGGGAAATGAGTTTGAAAAACAAATGTGTGTTGAGCAAGGTTATAAATTCCGCGCTCCGCACTCCGCATTTCGCACTAAGCAGATTTGGGGCGAAGTTCACGACGGCAACTGTTGGTTTATGAACGGCGTTTCCGGTCACGCCGGACTTTTTTCGACCGCCGAAGAAACTTTCAAAATCGCGCGGCAGTTTCTGGCAAACCAAACAATCTTATTGAAACCCGAAACCTGCGAATTGTTTCGCACAAATTTTACTCAAAATCTGAACGAGGCGCGTTCGATTGCGTTTCAACTTGCCGTGACAAAAGATTCGACGGCGAGCGCGGCTTTATCAAAAGACAGTTTCGGGCATCTTGGCTTTACCGGAACGAGTGTTTGGATTGACCCGCAAACCGAGCGGATTTACATTTTGCTCACCAACCGCACACACGCGCGCCGGTTGCCGTTTGCCAATATCAACGACGTGCGCCGACGGTTTCACGAACTCGCCGCAGAAGAATTTGGAATTTAACCTAGCTGATGATAAATCCGCAATTCGGAACCCTAAATCTCAAATCAGTTAGCGGGCATCTTAATTCGCCGATTTTCAATCATAAAACTTCTCTTCCCAAAACAGAAATAGTTTCGTTCGGAGTGTAAAAGAATATGAAAAGATTTGTTGTCGTTTTGGTCTGCGTTTGTTTTTTAAGTTTGCACATTTTGGCGCAGTCTGGCAAAGTCACGCGCCCGCGCGTCGTGGTCGAGCCGACGACGCCTGAAACGAATTCTCAAAATTCGGAGAAGACCAAACTTCCGCCGGTTTTGAAAGGCGATACGAAAACGACTAATCAAACAAACTCACCGGCTCAGCCAAGCGCGCCCGCGACCGAAGAAATTTTGATTGACGACGATGAAGTTATCCGAGTCGAAACGAACGTCGTGACGATTCCCGTGTCGGTGCTCGACCGGCAAGGCAGGTTTGTTTCCGGACTCCAAAAAGAGGACTTTCAGATTTTTGAGAACGGTGTCGAGCAGAAAATCGAAGAATTTGCGACTGTCCAACAGCCGTTTACCGTTATTTTGCTGATTGATGTCAGTCCTTCGACCCAGTTTGCCATTGATGAAATCCACGAAGCGGCAATCGCCTTTGTGAACGAATTGCGCGGCGAAGACAAGGTAATGGTCATCGCTTTTGATGAGCGCGTTCGCGTTCTAAGTCAGCCGACCAACAATCGAAGGACGCTGCAAAATGCGATTCGCCAGGCGCAGTTCGGCGACGGCACATCGCTTTACGAAGCGGTTGATTATGTTATCAATCGTGAGCTGACAAAAATTCAGGGTCGCAAGGCGGTTGTTTTGTTCACCGACGGCGTTGACACAACTTCGCGGCGGGCGAATTATCAAAGCACCGCGCGCGCCACTGAAGAAATTGACGCGCTCTTTTATCCGATTCGATATGACGACGGAACGGGCGGCAGTATGACGAATTATCCGCCGCAAAAGAAAAGCAGCGGTAATATTTTGGGCGACATTCTCGGCGGCATCTTGAGCGGCGGCAATGTGCAGATTGGCGGCGGCGGTACTCGTCAAGATTATGAAACGGGCAGAAAATATTTGGAAGAGCTCGCCAGAAACAGCGGCGGCAGAAAGTTTGAGGCGAACAACGATTTGCGGGCGGCGTTTTCCGGCATCGCCGAAGAACTGCGTCGCCAATATTCGCTCGGTTATTACCCTGATAAAGTCGGTCAAAAAGGCGAACGCCGCACAATCCGCGTCCGCGTCAAACGACCGAGCGTAGTTGTGCGGGCGAAAGGCAGCTATGTCATCGGCGATGTGGACAGGAAATTCGCCGGTAAATAGTTTACAGCCTAAAAATTTACAAAAGAAAATAGTAAGAATAAAAGGGTCAACTGGAATGAAATCAAAAGATTTAAAATCTCTGTTGACCCTTTTATGCCTGTAATTGCTCTCGGCTTAAATTACATCTTTTTCAATTATCAACTCATCGTATAATTTGAAACGAGGTTTGATAAATGAAAAAATATGTCGTTCTGTTTTGTCTGGCGATTGTTTGCTTAAACTGCGTCATTAGTTATGCCCAATCGCGCCGCGTTCCGCCGACTTTGGATAACGGCAGAGCGAATAGACGCGACACGAAACCTGTGCCGTCGCCCACGCCGACTGTCGAAAAAATAGAATTGCCAGCCGACAACCAGCCAATTATTACCGACGACCAAATTATCAGCGTTGACACCGAGCTCGTAACTGTTCCGGTTAAAATCTACGACAAGAAAAATCGTTTGGTGAGCGGTTTGACAAAAGAAAATTTCCAGATTTTCGAGGACAACGTGCCGCAGGAAGTCGCTTATTTCTCGAACGAAGACCAGCCGTTCACCGTCGCTCTGGTTTTGGATATGAGCTATTCCGCCAAATTTAAAATCGCCGAGATTCAAAGCGCGGCAATTGGTTTTATCGCCCAACTGCGCGAGAACGACAAGGTGATGGTCGTTTCCTTCGACGAACAGGTTCATTTGCTCTGCAATCCGACGACCGACCGGCGAGTGATATATTCCGCTATCAAAAATACCAGAATTAATTCCGGCACGAGCCTTTATGACGCGGTTGATCTGGTAATAAACGAGCGTTTCAGAAAAACTTCCGGGCGCAAGGCAATCGTGCTGTTCACCGACGGCGTTGACACGACCAGCCGACGCGCTCACGCTCTGAATAATCTGAGCGACGCGCTCGAACTCGACGCGCTGATTTACCCGATTCAATACGACACTTTCGCGGACGTGCAGCAGATGAAAAACAAGTCGGTTATTATCGAACCGCCAACCAGAGGCACTCCGTTTCCGACCGTGACGACCGGAACGCCGACCAGCCAAGGAACGACCGCCGAAGATTACCGCAAAGCCGAAGAGTATTTGAGCGAAATGGCGGCACGCACCGGCGGGCGCGTTTATAATGCCGTTTCCGCCGCCAATCTCGCCGGTGCTTATTCGCGCATCGCCGCCGAACTCCGCGAGTTTTACAGCCTCGGCTATTACCCGAAAGCCGAATCGCAGACTGGAAAACGCCGCCGGATAAAAGTTCGTGTTGACCGGCAAGATTTGGTCGTTCGCGCTCGCACCGATTACGTCGTTAAGAAAAAGAAATAAGCGCCAGGGTGAAAATCGAATTTTTTTCGTCGGCTGATTTTCAATGCTTGAGAAAGCAATGCAGACGGCAGTTAAAAAGGCAAACCCGAAAGAGTTTGCCTTTTCTGACTTTAAGTTTGACGCGGCGTTATTTCGCCGACATCCAATTTTCGCCCGCGCCGATTTCGACCGTTAGCGGCACGTCCAATTCAACCGCCGTTTCCATTTCTCGTTTGACGATTTCCTTCGCCCGCTCGACTTCATCGTTCGGCGATTCGAGCAGCAGTTCGTCGTGAACCTGCATAATGATTCGCGTTTTCAGATTTTCACGCTTCAGCGCATCGTCAACTTTGAGCATCGCCATCTTCACAATATCGCTCGCCGTTCCCTGAATAGGCATATTAATGGCTTCGCGTTCGGCGCGCAGACGCACGTTATAGTTGCGGTCTTTGATTGCCGGAACGTAACGCCGTCTGCCATAGATTGACGAAACGTAGCCTTGTTCGCGCGCGATTTTCGGCGTTTCTTCCATAAAAGTTTTCACGCCTTTATAAGTTTCGTAATAATCCTCGATAACCTTTTTCGCCTCGACGCGCGAGATGCCGACTCTTTGTGAAAGTCCGTAGGCTTCGACCGCGTAAGCAATGGCGAAGTTCGTGATTTTCGCGTTGCGGCGGGCGATTTTCAATTCCGCCGCAGTCTTCGCGCCGAAAACCAATTCGGCGGTTTGCGCGTGAATATCTTCGCCGTTTTGAAACGCTTCGAGCATTCGTTCGTCGCGCGTGATGTGCGCCAGCAGACGCAATTCAAGCTGCGAATAATCGGCGGAAATCAGCTTGTGATTTTCTTCAGGAATAAACGCTTTGCGAATCTGCTGACCGAGTTCGGTGCGAATCGGAATGTTTTGCAAATTTGGTTCTGAACTCGAAAGTCTGCCGGTTGTTGTCACCGTTTGATTAAGATGCCCGTGAATTCTGCCGTCCGCGCCGACCAACTTCGGCAGCGCGTCAGCGTACGTAGCGCGGAGTTTATCGAGCTCACGGAATTCTAAAACCAGACGCGGCAGCTCGTAATTTTCGGCGAGTTCGGTCATTACGTCCTTGCTGGTGGACATTTGCCCGGTCGCTGTTTTTTTGCTTGAACCGATATTGAGTTCTTCCAAAACTTCGCCGACTTGTTTCGGCGAGCCGATATTGAATTCGCGTCCGGCAAGCTCGAAAATCTTCTGGCTGAGCGTGTCGGTTTCGGTCGTGATGAAATCCGACAAACCTTTCAGAACGCCGGTGTCAACTTTCAAACCCGCCATTTCCATTTGGTAAATCAGCGGCACGAGCGGCAATTCGATGTCGGTGTAAATTTCTTCCAAGCCGTCTTCCTGCAATTTTTTTCTGAGCATCGGCGCGAGTTGAAACGCGAAATCGGCGCGTTCCGCCGCTCGATACTGCATTTCCGTCCAGTTTTCGGGAATTTCTGTTGCGGCTTCCTGATTGAGATTCTGCATAGCAAGCAGAGAAGCGTCGTAGCTGGCGCGGCTCGAATCTAAAAGATACGCCGCGAGCAATGTGTCGTCTTCCACGGCTTCCGGTTCAATGTCCAAGGTTTTCAAGACCGCCAGATTGCGTTTGAAATCGTGCGTCGCCTTTGACAGAAATCCGTTCGATAAAATATCTCTGAGCGGGACGACTGCCGGTTCGCGCCCGCCTTCAAAATTTTCCAAATCAACGTAATAACTCGCGCCCGCGCCAGTCGCAATCGCCACGCCGCACGGTTCTTTCTTTTGATACGACGCGGCGGTTTTCGGCGAGTTTGAATCGTCGGTTTCAAAACTCCAATGCTCGATTTCCCAGAGTTTGCGAATCAGTTTGTCCAAATCCGCACTGGTTTTGACGATTTGATAACGGCGTTCGGGAATGCCGGACGCGGCTGATTCGAGTCCGTCGAAAAGCGGCGCGGAATCGGCAAATTCTCTGGTCAGAGATGTAAATTCAAGTTCGCGGAAAAGCGCGTAAGCAAGCTGTCGGTTCGGCTGGTCGTATTTGAATTGCTCTAAATCGAGTTCGACCGGAACGCCGACGTGAATCGTGGCGAGTTCGACGGATTGCCGGATAATGTCCTGATTATTCTGCAAACTTTCGCGGTAAGTTTTGTGCGTCACCTCGTCGGCGCGCTTCATTGCTTCTGTCGCAGAACCGAATTGCTTGATGATTTTCATCGCGCCTTTTTCGCCGATGCCCGGCGCGCCGGGAATGCTGTCAATCGAATCGCCCATCAATCCAAGCAGGTCAATAATCTGCGACGGTTTGACGCCGAATTTATTTTCGACCCACGCTTCGTCGCACCATTCAATCGGCGGAACGGCAACTTTTCTTTTCACGTTCTGCGAGTTTTGCCGCATACAGACAATCAGTGGGTCGCGCACGAGTTGACACATATCTTTGTCGTTCGACACGATAACCGCCTGCATATTTTGCGCCGCGATTTTGTGCGCCAAAGTTCCGATAATGTCGTCGGCTTCAAAGCCATCGGATTTCAAAATCGGAATGTTAAAGGCTTCGCAAACCCGTTTGATATACGGCATCTGCGCCTTCAAATCGTCGGGCATATCGGCGCGGTTCGCTTTGTAACCGGCGAAACTGTCGTGGCGAAAAGTCGGCGTTGACGAATCGAAAACGGCGACGATGTAATCGGGGTTTTCGTCTTTCAGCAGTTTCCGCAGCATATTCGTAAACACGAAAACGGCTTGCGTGACCTGCCCTTTCGAGTTGCGTAAAGGTTCTTGCCGCATTCCCATCGGCGCAAAAAACGCACGGAAAATATGCGACATCGTATCAACTAAAAATACTCGCTTCAATTTTTGTTCGGTCATCGTTTAATGAAAAATTCGTTTGTTTGATGATATTGAATGTCCAAATCGGTTACAAGTCGGCACTGGTAAAAGTTGTCGAAATTGAGATTTGCGTGGATATACTATGGCGAATAGTGAAATCAAATTCTGATCGCAACTTTTGCTTGCCAAATATCGGAAATGATTTTTTTGTTCCGCCGGTGACGGATTCTATGAAGAAATAACCGGAAGAACCAACAATTTGATCTTCAATAAAAGTGGAGAGAACTATTTTTGGTAGAGCATCAAAGATATTTGGAAAAATACGATGACGAATTTAAGCAAAATGCCTGACAAAAGCCATCGTGCTGCCAGTGTCGGTTAAGTCATAACTAAAAACTTCTTTTTGGACGATTAAATCTTGATTTTTACATTTTATAAAACCCCGCGAAATTTTATTCGCGGGGTTTATGGTGATTCTCAGAAAAACTGCCTATCTGCTCTTTTTAAGTTAAGAGATGTGTAACATCTCTTACTTTAAGGCTCTGCATAAAAGTTAAGTTTGTTCGAGTTTTCGATAACATTGACGATCTGGGGAGCGAATCGAAATCTTTTCGATTTAACCGATGCCACAACAGTCTGTCCAGCTCTAACATCATCGAAACGAAAATAACCGAACGAATTTGTTCTCCTTGTGAGGATGCTGCCGCTCTCGTCGGTTAAAGATACAACGGCATTTGCCAGACCGCGCCCATTATCGGTTAAAACGCGCCCGCCAAGGCTGACCGCAGCGGCGGTCGGTGCGACCAATTGATATATACCGCGACCGTATGTGGCGGCAACGATGCGACCGTCCGGCGCGGAGTCAAATCTTGTAACGACAACCGGGGGCAAGCCCGTATTAAATTGATTCCACATCGTACCGCTGTCCGTGCTACGGTAAATTCCAATGTCCGTCGCCAGGTAAAAGGTCGTCGGAGTTTCCGGGTCAATCAAAATATCATTGGTAGGAATATCAACCGCAAAGGGAAGTGCGATTATAGTCGCGCCGAAATTGGTTGCTTTGAAAACGTGGCTTGTTCCGAAACCCGAAACCGTAAGATATGCCGTTCCCGCATTTGCCGGATCAATTTTGATGTTTGTGATGGTTCGTCCGGGGTCTTTAGCGGGAGGATTGTTGTTGTGAACGGCATTGTCCATCACCATTGTCCGGTTGGTAAAAGTCGCTCCGCCGTCCTGACTGACTTGAAACGCGCCGGTGTTCGAGCCGACGTAAATCGTCTGGGTGTTATCAAACGCCGCACGTTGGACAGCAACCGCGCTGAGTGCATCGTTTCCGCCGCGCGTTAAATCAGACCTGCCTCCGGCTGGAAACGTCCAGCTTCCGACCCGGTTGTTAAAAGAAGCCGTCGCGCAATCAGTGCAGACAGCCAGCGTTTGTGTTCCGGTGTAAAGGGTCGAATCAGTTCCATTACCGACGAACGGGCAGTAAAAATTGATTCGCATAGTGCCGAAATTTTCGTTTATTACTACTGCATCGTCTAGTCCATTGTTTGTAAAACGACTAAAAGCACCTTGCACATACGCAGTGAAAACCATACTTGTATCGAGCGGATTAATGACGACATAACCGCCGTCGCCGTTGCTGAACTCCTTCCACAGCGTTCCGGTTAAGCGTCGCTGTGTTCCATTATCCTGTGTGCCGGAGTAAGCGATATTCGGATCGGTCGGGTGAATAGTGATGCCGACTGCCTGAGTCAGACCGAGCGTGCGATTCATTTCTTTTGTAAAAGTCATGCCGCCGTCGGTCGTGCGGTTGATGCCTCCGTCACTGCCGATAAAAAACGAATTGGCATTTGCCATAGAAAAACTCTGCTGGTCGGAGTGCGCTTTCGCGCCCTCTAGCGTGTAATCCCATTGGTTGGTGCCGGCATTAAAAGCCCAACTTTGTGTCACGTTCTCACTACTCATAAAATTGTTATTCGCGGCATTCAAAGTAACGCGGAAAAGGTCGCGCGAACCGATATAAAGCCGTCCATCCGTAAATGAATCAGCAGCAAGATAAGTGTTGTAGCCAAATTGTCCCGTATCAAGCTGGTTGGGTGCCAGAGAATTCACAGTCCAAATAACCGGATTTACTCCGTCGTTATTCGCACCTAAAACAAATACATTTGATGCCGAGCCGCCGTAAGCGAAAATCTTTTGCGGATTCGCGGCTGTCGTTGCAACCAGCAAATTAGCATAACCGCTAAAATCAACAGCCCCGTTGATCGGAGCGAAATTCGCTCCGCCGTTTGTTGACATATAGACACCGTTTGCCGGAGCCGGGAACTCTATCTGCGTGTTGACGACCGAGATATAAATGATATTTGTGTTCGTCGGATGTTGAGCAATGCTCGTGACATTTCCGGCAAGCGTCTGCGTCCAATTTACGCCGCCATCAGTCGAGCGGTAAAAGCCGCCGCCTTCTTGCGCCGCGCGTTCGGGGCGGAAAAACTCGGCGCGTGCGGCGTAGACCGTGTTGGAATCGGTTATCGAAACAGCAATTTGAGAAGTCGTCCCACGCGCCGGAATTCCATTCGTGTCAATTCTCGTCCAGGTCGCACCGGTGTCGGTAGATTTCAAAATTCCCGTTCCGAGATAGTTATTATCAATGTCGCCCATACCGGCATAAACGACAGTCGGGTTCAGTTGAGAAAAAGCAATCGTGCCAACTGCCAGATCAACCTGCGAGTCGCTGACGGGCGTAAAAAGCGGCGGATTCGCCCCATTTACATCGGCAAGCGCGTTAGTCGAACGCCAAATGCCGCCCGTCGCTGATCCGATCAACACCGTATTCGGCAAGGTCGGATGAACGGCGATAGAGTTAATGCGTCCGCTCGAATCTCCAAAGGCTGAGTTATCAGCCGTTGAGCGGGTCGGTCGCGGACCGATCAGCGACCACGTATTGCCGGACGACAAATTTTCGGCAAGCGACGGTGCGATTCTATCCGCCGTTTCTTGAGCCGCCTTGCGCGCCTCGGCAGGAATATCTCCTAAACCGTAAAGCCGCTGCTGCATAAACCAGTTTTGCCGTTTTTCGACGTTGCCTTCAAATTCGTTTGATTCGACTTTCGGAACATTTAAGGCTGCAATTTCCGGCTGGCGGGATGCAGTCGAGAAATCTCCCGCGTAAAACCAAACGGCAAAACATACCATCATCAAAATACCTACAACCGCAAAGGCGTGTATTCCGTAAGAACTTTTTTTGTTTTTCATAATAAACCTAATAGTGAACCTAATTTTTTGTAAATTTTGAATTCGTAACTCAAGTAACCGATACGTTAAACCGTCGAGTAGATATAAAAATCAAAAACGGATTAATCTTTAAGTTTTATGTCAACTACTCAGCTTTCTTTGTGGTTATATTTAATACAATCACAAAGTTTGGAAGGATTTATACAGAGGTTGCTAACTTCTTGAAGATTCTAGCCGGAGCTGGAATTCATCTTACTTGAAATGATTTGGTTATTCAAAAGTAAACCTCTCTATTTTATTGATAAATAAATAAACCGTTTTCCGGTGAGCCGATGATGTCGCGTGTGCTGATAAAGTGGAAAAGACGCATTTTACAACGCGCTCGGTTGCCGGGTTCAACCACATACGAAAGGCGGACGGGAAATCGAGAAGTTTATCTACGACGGGCAAGACATTACTGGTTGACGACAACAGCGGTACGTTGAGGAAATATCTGAATGGCGCGGGCATTTGATAACAAGCTACGAGTGCAGACGAGCAACGATGTAAAGTATTTTCTTACGGACACAGGCTTGCATTATTCCCGGTCGAGATTTTGTGACACGAATCTTGAACGATTTACCTCCCAAGTCCCGATTGGTTTTCGTCAGGGTGACTTTTTTGTTGCCAAGACGGTCTGTTTCAAGGTATAAATTATATAGCGGAAAGATTTTTCCGTCCGCGCCTTGCACCGACCGACGATTTTATTTGAGAGGAATGCCTGCCTTGGACGCTGCCGTAATCGAAAATACAACTTTTAATCCGATAAATACGTCGGCGGAAACCGCCGTTACGGATGAGCGTGTGCCGGTTTTGCCCGCGCCCGATGCCGACGATCTGGCTTTTGAAATCGGTTTGTGGCTGTCGGGTTTGGAAAGTTTCCTGAACGTCCGCAGCCATTCGTTCGCCGAAGA
The DNA here is from genome assembly GCA_965365505.1 of uncultured Pyrinomonadaceae bacterium. Lineage (GTDB taxonomy): Bacteria > Acidobacteriota > Blastocatellia > Pyrinomonadales > Pyrinomonadaceae. The sequence goes on from CBDUBY010000050.1 coordinate 11,415, forward strand.
AAATCGCGCTCGCGCCGCCGGACGTGATTGGGCGAAAGAATTTCGTTTGACGCATTCGACTTTACTGTTGTGTTCGAGATTGACGTTTCAAATCGGCAAAATTTTGAAGGAGGACGAAGACTCGGCAGATGAAATTGATTTGGATTTTGAGGTCGAATCGTTCGCGCCCAAAAGTTTTGAAATCAGTTTCGGTGAAATTTATAAGCTTTCACAAACTTTAACATCTTCGATTCTGCTGAGCGAAGGTTTGCTGCGCGCCGCGCCGCTCAAGTTCGGTGAATGGACGGCGTGGAGCAGTTTGCTTTACGAAAAATTAAAAACCAGCAAAGCCTTCGACAAACTCATCGAAACCGCCGAAAAACAGGGCGAAGAATTTCTACCCGACGTTTTGCGAACGCTGCTCGAAACCAAGCCGCTGCCGCTCGCGCTCGAATCTGATTTGCGCCTCGTTCTGCCGCGCTTCGGAAAAATTTTGAAATGGCTGAGCGTCATTGACCGAATGCTCAAACAGGACGAACCGCTGAAACCGACGCTGCTGATTTTCTCGCGCATTTACGAACAGATTCAGGAATTGATGGACTATGTGAATAATCGTCTGCTGCGGCTCGCCGATGAAGAAAGCCAATTATTCGGTTCGCTCGACGGCGCGGCTTATACGGCTTCGATTGAATTGAAAAAAGTTTATCAGCACGAACTCGCCGGTCTGACCGAGATTCGTCAGATGCCGCTTGTCTACGCCAAAATTGAAACCGCTTACTCCTTGCTCAATGATAGTTTCCAGCAAACCCTGCTGACGTTCGCGCAACTTATTGACCCGGAAGTCGAGCCGACGAAACTTTTCCCGAACTTCCAGAGCAAAATCAAACAATCGCTTGCCCTGCGTCAAAATTTGTGGCGGGCTTTTCAATCCGTTCAAAAAACCGAGCAGAATCCAGATGCGGCTCAGCTTGAAAACCTTCGTCGTGAACTAACCGATTTTCTCAACACGACGCTGCATTTCCTATTTTATAAAGATATGGAAACGGTCGAGCGTTTTATCGAAGAAGTTCTGATAACGACTGACAAAAAAGACCTCGTGCCGATTTTGCACCGCTTTGGCGCATATCTCGAAACGCTTTTCGGGCAAGTCAATATGCGGGCGGTTTTGGCGGGACATCCGTTTGAAGGATGAAGGATGAGGGATGAGGGATGAATAAGAATTTGTTTTATTCATCCTTCATCCCTCATCCCTCATCCTTTCGTTACGCAGTAACGATAACCGCCTTCGCGCCGGTTAATTCCGAGAAATCCTTTGTAAAAATCGTTTCCACGCGGCGAAAGCGGCTGACGGTTTCGACAATATCCTGCGTGGCGACGAAACCGTCTTCAACGTGCGCGATTGCCCAGACTGGAATGCTTTTCGCCGTCCGTAAAGTTTCTTCGACGAGGCGCAGGTATTGCGATTTCGTTTCGATTAGAGTTCCGAGTTTGCCGCTCTGCGCCCGTTCCAAATCAGTCCAAAAATCCGCCGCGCCGCGCAGCCATTCTTCGCGCCAAGCCTCTGCGCCCAGATGCATTCGCTGTGTTTGATTGTGCGCCGCCGGCAATCTCAAAAACATCAAGTCCGTAAAGTTTTCGCCGATAAATTCATTGGCTAATTTGTTTTGACAGGTGTTGTTCTGACCGTTGTTGACTGGTTCGGGCGTGATGCTCCACAGTCTTCGATAAGCCTTGGAAAGCGGTTGGCGCAGTTCCAGAGTTTCTTCGGTGAACGACATCGCGTAATCGCCGACGCTCATCCCGATATCGAGCGCGATTGCCCGCGCGACGGGCGACGCAAGTCGCTCGATATTCTGCCGCACGTTGTCAAACCACCACGCATCGGTTTCATTGAACCAGTCGCGAAGCGCGGGATTTTGCGGACGATAGCGCGGAACATAAGCATCTTCCAAAACCACATTTAAGTCTTCCTCGGATAATTTTTCCGAATTGTTTTGGATAGCGGCGACGGCTTTTGTCCAGCCGGAAACAGTCGCGTCGTTTGCTAAAACTCGCACGTTCCAGCGTTTCAGATAAACTCCCAGATGCGGCTGACCGGTAAACGGCAAAATCGCCGAGGCGAATTTCAAACGCCGCAGCACGTTCAGTTCAAAGGCGAGCCAGCTTTTCGGAGTGGTTGGTTTTAGCATACAAGTCCGGCGTAAAAAAGTCCTTCATCTTTAGAAAGTCCATCGTCCATTGTCCTCTGTCCCTCGCTCGCTTGATTGAAAATCGAGGTTTCCGTCGGCGATTGCGAAGGAATACTGATGAAGGACGATGGACTAACGGACAAAAACGCCTTCACGATTTTCGGGTCAAATTCGATGCCCGCCCATTCGATCAAATATCTTTTCGCTTCCGTTTCTGAAATTGCCCGGCGATATGGACGCTCACTAGTCATCGCGCAAAAAGTATCTGAAACGCGCAAAATTCTCGCGGCGAGCGGAATCTGTCCGCGCTCCAGAGCGTCAGGATAACCGGCGCCGTTCCACCATTCGTGATGCCAGCGCACGAGCAGTTGGGCGGCGCGGCTGAGTCCGCGTTTTGCCGTTTCCTGTTCGCCGATAACCGTGTGTCGCTGCATATCAACGCGCTCGTCTTCACGCAGCACTCGGCTGGCTTTGATGTATTCACGATTCATCTGCGCCGCGCCGATGTCGTGCAGCAGCGCGGCTTGGCGGAGCGAGTAGCGGTCGTGCGATGCCAAATTAAATTGCTGCGCGAGCGCGTCGGATACGGCGGCGATACGCGCTGCGTGCGCTTCTCGATATTCTTCAAACGCGTCGGTCGCGCGGGCGATTTTGACAATGCGCTCGTCGAATTCTGCTTCTTTGGCAGAGAAGTTTCTCATCATAAGCAAAATCAAAATAAAACTTTCAAATTTGAAAGTTAAAGGTTAAAATCTTAAAATTTTTGAATCTTAATTTAACTACTTTTTCGGCAGACTGTCGAGCAGCATTCGCGCTTCCATATTGCCCGGCTCGATTGCCAACAGCCGTTTCAGCTCGCCTTCGGCGCGTTTAATAAGATTAAAGGAAACGAAAAATTCAGCAAGCATTAGCCGGTAGACGGCATTTTCAGGGCTGAGTTTAATGGCGGTTTGCAGTTCGCCTTCGGCTTTGTGACGCTGCTTGATGTCCGCCGCGAGAGCCTTGCCGTAATAAGCGTGATAACGGGCGTTGCGTGCATCGAAATGCACGGCGCGAGCCAGAAACGGAACGGCGGTTTCCATATTCCCGTCCATTAAAAATGCGAAGCCGCGCTCGAAATTCTCTGTCGCCTGATCGTTTTGTTTCTGTTGGTCAATCATTTCCGGCGTTATTCCCTCAACTTGCATAGTTTTCATTTCCGCCAGCTCTTTTCGCATTCTGAAATCATAAACTTCGCGCGAACTTTCGGTTTTTAGCGTGTCGTAGGCTTGAGCAAGCTGTGTGAAAGCCGACTGAATTTTTTGAAGCAGTTGCTTGTCCGCTTCTTTGTGAAACAAATCGGGGTGAAAGCGTTTCGCCAGCGAGAAATAATTTTGTTTGATGTCGGCGGCGGCGGCATCGGAAGGTAGCGCGAAAATTTCGTAATAATTTTTCGCCTGTTCGACGCGGCTAAGATATCCGTCGAGCGAAATCAGCTCTTCGCTTGGCGCCGATTCTTCTGATGCTTCCTGTTCAATTTCAGCGGGTGCGGCTTCGGTTTTTGCAACTGGCAGAATTGCGGTCGGTTGGTGTTCGTCTTTTTTCAGAGCGAGCTTTGCCGACAAAATCGCAGCGATTTTCCTTTCGGAAAAAGCTGCGCTCCAATTTTCCCGCGCCAGCAAGCCGCCGAGCCACAAGGCATAAATAATTTGCCGGGTTTCCGCTTCGGGCAACCCGCTTATAGTCAGAATTTGCTCGATCGTCATCGCCGCCGTTTCAAATCGCGAAAAAACGAATGATTCGGTTGGGGATAAATTAACGCCGATGGGCATCGCAGTTTTGACTCTGAAGAATTCCTGCGGTTTGGTAAACTTGCGGGCGATTTCTAATGCCGGCAAACTTCGCGCGTGTTCGATGAGCAGATTCGGCACGTCAACGGAAAACCGAATATCTCCTTTGATTCTGACCAGCGGGCTGAACGTCCATTCGCCGGTTCGCCAGCGAAGCGCGGTTTTCAAAATCGCGGAAATTTGCCGGGAAAAAAATCCGTCCAATTCTGTTTTCTCAAGCAAGTTGCTTTTTAACAAAATACTCTTCAACGCCAAATCGTTGGTGAAATCGGGAATCGCGGCGAGTTGCTGCTTAGAGATTTTTTCGGCTTGCCGCAGCAGTTCGTAAAGCCGGTGCTGTCTGGCGTTCGACACGGCAAAAACCGCATCGCCCGCGTCAAAATAGACGGCGATTTTCTGCGCGGCATTTGCCATTCGCAGCGAACCGTTGAGTTTATTTTGCGCGATTTCGGCGAGTAGTTCAGCAAGGGAATTTATCAGCAAGTCGCCATTGGTGTCGAGATTATTTGGAGAATCCATCGGGAAAGATTTCGCGGGCAGGTAATTTAAGGGCGAATATTAAAATGTTTTAATATTCGCCCTTATAAATTGTAACAAATCAGAGCCGAAAAAGTTAAGCAATAATTTCTCCGAAGACGATTAACAATTAACGAATAACCATTTACCATTAAAGAAATGCTTCACGATTTTCAGATAGCCGGTCAAAAAGCGCGTCTGTGGCAGCGAAACGGCGAAAGTTACGAACACGTTTTGATGAAGGCACTCGGTTACGCGATGTTCGTCCGCGAATATCCGACGCTCGAAATCGAGGTCAAAGTCGGACTGCGCTATAAACCCGATTTGGTGGCGCGAAATCACGCCGGAGATTTTTTATTCTGGGGCGAAGCCGGAATGAATTCGCTGCGGAAAACCAACTGGCTTTTGAAACACACGCGCACGCGCAAACTCGCGCTCTTCAAAATCGCGCAAAACGCCGCTCAATTTGTCGAGCAGCTTCGGGCGGAAATTCCCGTTAAATATCGTTCACCGGGCAGACTTGTTTTGATAAATTTTGTTTCCGATATAAAGAATTTGACAGCCGACAAACAAATTGAGAAAGTATCGGCAGATTGGTTCACCGAAACGCAAATATAAGAGATGACAAATGACCGAATTGAAATTCGCGACTGCACGAGCGTCGAAGATTTGAGCAAATGCGTCGCGCTTCAACGCGAAGTTTTCGCTTTGCCCGAAATCGAAATCTCGCCCGTGCGCCATTTCATCGTCACTCTTCACGCGGGCGGTTTCGCGCTTGGCGCATTTGCCGAAGAAACGCTCGTCGGTTTCGTTCTGTCGGTTTCAGCATTCTTCGGCAACGAGCGATTTTTCTATTCGCATATGATGGCGGTCAAAGGAGAGTTTCAAAGCTGCGGCATCGGCGCACGGCTAAAATGGGCGCAGCGGAGCGAGGCTCTGCGGCGCGGCGTGACGTTTATAAAATGGACTTTTCAGCCTGTCCAAGCCCGCAACGCATATTTTAATTTGGAAAAACTCGGCGCAGTCGCCCGCCGCTACGAGCCGAATTTCTACGGCACGGATTACTCGATTTCGAATGACAAGACAAGACAAATCGGACTCGACAGCGACCGTTTGTTTGCCGAGTGGAACCTGGAAAGCGATAAGGTGAAACGATTGGCGAAAGGCGAAGAGTTTTCTGAAATGGAAAGCGTTGTAAAACAAATTGAAATTCCGAACCACTGGAATGCGCTGGTCAAAGAAAATCCCGTAAGAGCCGTCGCTGAACAACGGCGTGTCAAAGAAGAATTTCAACAGGCGTTCGCCGACAAGTTAGTCGGTCGCGGTTTCGAGCGAAACCCAATGAATCCGAAGTATCTCTTATTTCAAGAAAATGATTAGCCGCGAAAGAACACGAATGAACACGAAAAAATTTAATTTAAGTTTTTCGTGTTCATTCGTGTTCTTTCGCGGCTAAAAATCTTATGTCCATTTTCGACATCAATCCCGACATCAGACAGGCGCACACGCTCGCGTCGGATTTTTACACGGACGAAAAATACTTCGAGCAGTCAAAAGAAAAAATCTTTGCCCGCAGTTGGCAATTTCTGGGCGCGGCGGACGAAGCGAAAAATCTTCAGCCGCACACGATTTTAGAGGGTTTTTTGGACGAACAGGTTTTAATCTCACGCGCCGAAAACGACCTGCATTGTTTCTCAAATGTCTGCACGCATCGCGGCAGTATTTTGATTGAAAAAGACTGTGCGGAAAACGGAATTCGCTGTCGTTATCACGGCAGACGGTTTGATTTGCGCGGCAAATTTTTATCAATGCCCGAATTTGAACAAACGGAAAATTTCCCCGGCGAGCGCGACGATTTGCCGCACGTTCCGTTCGGCGTTTGGGAAAATTTCACGTTTGCTTCAATCAATCCGTTCGCGCCGTTTGAAAGTTTTACCGGCGAGATGCGCGAAAAAATGGATTGGTTCGATTTCGGGAAATTAAAATTCACGGCGGCGAAAAATTATTCGGTGCGGGCGCATTGGGCGTTGTATTGCGAAAATTATCTCGAAGGCTTTCACGTTCCGTTTGTTCACCAATCGCTCAATCAACAAATTGATTACGGTTCATACACGACCGAGCTTTTTCCGTTTTCGAGTTTGCAGACGGCTTTGTCAAAATCGCCGGCGGGCGAATCAAGCGAGATGGAAATATCAAAAGAATCGAGTTCTTTCGACGAAAACATCGCCGCTTTTTATTTTTTCGTGTTCCCGAATTTGATGTTCAACTTTTATCCCTGGGGCTTGTCGGTGAATGTTGTCAAACCGCTTGAACTTGATTTGACGAAAGTTTCCTATTTAACTTTTGTTGCCGACGAATCAAAATCGAATCACGGTGCGGGCGCGGATTTGGAAACGGTCGAATTGGAAGATCAAGCGGTCGTCGAAGCGGTGCAAAAGGGCATTCGTTCGCGGTTTTACACGACCGGCAGGTATTCGACTGAAAGAGAGCAGGGAACGCATCATTTTCATCGCTTGATTGCGAAATTTATGACAGATTGAGAAAAATTCAAATGCGACATTTAACGACCGCTGAACTCGAAGCCGGACTGAAAGCGATTCGGCAATCGCCGAAAGATGACGGCGTTTTAAAGCTGATCGTGCGGCGACCGCAGGAAAATGTCAGGGAAATTTTACAGACGGGCGAGCTGGATTTAACCGACGGCTTAATCGGCGATACGTGGAAGACGCGCGGCAGTTCACGCACGGCGGACGGCTCATCGCATCCTGATATGCAGCTTAACATTATGAACTCGCGCGCCGCCGCGCTCTTCGCGCAGGAGGAAAGCCGCTGGCAGTTGGCGGGCGACCAGCTTTTTATAGATTTGGATTTAAGCGATGAAAATTTGCCGCCGGGAACTCGTTTGGCAATCGGCTTGGCAATCGTCGAAGTCACTGCGCAGCCGCACAACGGTTGTAAAAAGTTTGTCGAAAGATTCGGATTGGACGCGATGAAATTTGTTAATTCGCCTGCTGGAAAACAACTTCACCTGCGCGGCATCAACGCCAAAGTCGTGCAGGCAGGCGTGATAGAAAAAGGCGATTTGGCGAAGAAAATTTAAGATAAGATTTACAAGTTGATAAACTCAATCGTCCTTGCGCCTTCTTGTTTTTGCGCTAAAATTTTTCTATGAATCTTTTTGAACACGCCGCAAATAACGTCCAAACCGAAATCGAAACGCTTCGCGCCGAAATCAATCGGCACAACGAACTTTATTATCAAAAAAGCGCGCCGGAAATTTCTGATGCCGAGTTTGACGCATTAT
>CBDUBY010000051.1:0-19213 GCA_965365505.1 uncultured Pyrinomonadaceae bacterium
AGCTCTCGATTGCGTTTCTTCAAAGTTTCAATCTCGCTTATTTCGGCTCCGCTCCGGCTGCCATCACCTTTTGCTAAGGCGGCTCGTTTCCATTTATGAATCAAACTTTCATTAACTCCCAATTCTTCGGCAACCGATTTGACTGATTGCCCGTCAAAAACCTTCCTGAGAGCATTGCGCTTAAATTCGTCATCATATTTTTTCCACATATCTTTGATATTCTACCAAAGACAGTTTTCCCTCCACTCTTATTGAATCATCTCAATCCTCTCATTTTACAGAGAGTTTTTTCTCTTGAATAATTTAACCATCCTAGTTGAATAAGAACGTCGAGTAGCGGGCATAACTTCTCCTTTTCGAGCGTGATGGCACAAGAATATCAGCCACTTAAAACAAGTCACTGAAAATGTATTTCTTAAACAGCCTCTGGTTTACTTCATCCCAAAATTCTTCCACTTATCACAAAATTGTTTTTATTCAAAAAAATGTAGTGTAAAAAAAACACAGTCGTCTGCGGACTTTGAATCACAATTTATTAGAGGTTTTATATGGCTAACAAATCAAACGCTGGAAAATTTATGGTTAATTATTCGAGCAATGTCAAAACGGCAGCGGATAATGAACAAATCGAATCAATTAAATCAATCACCAATCTGCTTTTGCGAAAAATAGAAGCGCTCGAAAGCGAACTGCCGGAAGTGACCATAGAGCCGTCCGATAGAGGTTCTAATTTATACGAGGTGATTACCTCGTTTGAAAAAAAATTAATCCGGGACGCTTTGCGGGCGACGAATTGGAGTCAAAAAAGAGCGGCTCAAATTCTCGGTATCAAGCCGACAACGCTAAACGCCAAAATAAAACGTTATGAAATCAACGTTAAATCTTTTAGCCGTTTTTCAGTCGGGCAAACAAACGTGAAGTGAGGATTAAAAAGTTATGTTACTCAAATACGAACCGCGAAACGAAACGGGGAATAATTTTATACCGGCATTCGATGTCTCGAATTTCGATGGGAAATTTCGAATGCCGAAAGAGCCTTCCGAAGAAATAACGGTTGAATTGCCGGCGGCGGCAAGTGCGGGCGACATACGGGAAATCGTCAGGTTTTTGAGCCGCGAAAATGCTTCTATGAGAATCACCGAACTGCAAAACGCCGAACCGCGCCGCGTTTTCGAGCCTCACAAACTCGCCGCCTACGAAGCCTGGGGAATCATCACTCGTGACGAACATTCGATTCGGCTTTCCGAACTGGGCGGCGAACTGGCGAAAAGAAATACGTTCGAGAAACAGATTTACCGCCAAATATTATCGAATCTGCCGCAGTACAAAAGCGCGGTCGAATGGATGGGCAGGCAGAATTTACGAATTATAACTTTCCACGACTTGGCGGATTTCTGGTCGGATAACTTTCCCGCTTTGCATCTCGGCAGACGTGAAATGAGAGAAATCGAAAACGCCGCGCTCAGTTTTTTCAGCATCTGCCACGCCGCCGAACTCGGCATTATGACCGTCGGCAAACGCGGGCAGCCGACCAGACTGAGCGTGAACGCGGGCGATATAAAAAAGTTTATAAAAAAAGATTATCCGACGGAAATCGAGATTTTTGCATCGGCTGGCGAGAATGATTTCGTCGCGAAAGCAAAACCGGAAAATCAAATTCCGAGAGTTTATCTCTCTTTGGGGCGAAGAACGGAAACCGCCAATTTAATCGAGCTGCTGGAACTGACGGGTTTGACGGCGTTGACCGCGATTGATTTTAGTTTGGAGAACAATTTTTTCAATTCGGCGCAAATATCGCTGATGCAAAAATGCAGTTTCGGTTTGTTTATACTCGACGAAACTCACTGCCGCAAACACAAAAACGGCAGCGTTGAATTGCGAAATGAAAAGATAATCGAAATCAATACCGCGCTGGCTTTATTTAACCGGCAGATTATCCTTCTATGGGATGATGCGGAAAATCCGCCGCAAAATATACGCGACACCAAACTGAGCGTTTTCACCAAAACTGATTCCGAATGGGAAACGAATTTGCGAATTGCCAAGGCTTTGAAAGAATTTTTATATAAATCAATTTGAACGATTACTATTCGGAAGCGGCAGAAACCATTAACAATTTTCTATGAATTGGACAAAACTTTTCAGATTCGAGTATCTGATATTGGCAGCATTTTCTCTCTGCCCGGCATTCTGGACAAATCATGTTCAGGCGCAAGCGGTGGTTGATCCGTTAAAGCAAGCCCAACAATTTGAGCAAAAAGCGATTGCCGCTTACAAAGAGAAAAAGTACTCGGAGTTTCTCGATAACGCGAAACAGGCTTTCGATTTGCGCCCCAATCATCCGCGTCTGACCTACACGCTGGCAGTCGCTTATTCGGTTAACGGACGACGCGCTGAATCATTAAAGCTACTCGGCAATCTCGCCGCGATGGGCTTGAGTTACCGACCTGAAAAAGATACTGATTTCAGCGTTTTGGAGAGCAGTGAGGAATTCGTAAAAATAATTTCCGCATTTGAGAGAAATCGCCAGCCGATCAATCGAAGCGGCAAATTTTTTGCGCTCGCCGAAAAAGATTTAATCACCGAAAGCATCGCTTACGACGCGAAAACCCGACGCTTTTTCATCGGCAGCATTCGCAAGCGGAAAATTGTCGCGGTTGATTCGGCAGGAAAGGCAGCGGATTTTTCCGCGCCTGCTGACGGCTTGTGGAGCGTGTTCGGAATGAAGGTTGATGAGAAACGCCGTCTGCTGTGGGTTTGCAGTTCCGCAGTTCCGCAAATGGTCGGTTTTCTCAAAGCCGACGACGGCGCGTCCGGCATTTTCAAATATGACCTGGACACCGGAAAATTGTTGAAGAAATACCCGCTCGACAATCAATCGGAAAAACATCTTTTAGGAGATTTAACCGTCAGCACCGGCGGCGACGTTTACGCCACCGACAGCACTTCGCCGAACATTTACTCGATTGACCGGCAATCGGACGAATTAAAAATTTTCTTGACTGATAATTCCTTTGCCGCGTTGCAGGGCGTAACATTTACGCCCGACGAGAAATATTTGTTCGTTGCCGATTATTCAAAAGGCGTATTTCGGATTGAAGTTAAATCTAAGCGAGTCGAACCGCTTTTGATGCCGGAAAATGTCACCGCTTTGGGGATTGACGGGCTTTATTTTTATCGCGGCAAGCTCGTCGCCGTCCAAAACGGTGTCAATCCGCAGCGAATTATCAGATTAACTTTAGATTCAAAACTCTCGCGCCTCACCGCCTCCGAAACGCTCGAAGCGAATATCGCGCAGATGACCGAACCGACGCTCGGCGTGATAATCGGCAGTAAATTTCATTTCATCGCTAATGCTCAATGGGAAATGGTTAATGAAAAAGGCGAGATATTCGCGCCGGAAAATTTAACCGAGCCGCTCGTTTTACAGCTTTCTTTGTAAATGCCCGAGATAGCAAAGCAGTAAGTTATTTATAAATCAGACAATCGAAAAGCCCGCGAGGCATGAAATCTCCGGGCTTTTTGATTGTCTGATTTTCTTTAATTAAAAAAAGAATTTCGCGCGGAAAGTAACCGAGCGTCCGAAGTGGTCGCCGATTCCGTAATCGCTAAAGTTCGGACTGTTGACGTTGGCGAACGAAGTGTTCGTCTGCAGCCCGCCGATGTTCAGAGCCACTGCCGTCGGGTTAAATGTCCCGATGGTTTGTGGTCTTTGATTAAAAAAGTCGAAGAACTCGGCTCCGAGTTGTAAATTGAATCGCTCATTAAACCGGAAGTTTTTCAACAGCGAAACATCCGTTCGATTAAATCCGTTCGAGCGCAGGGTGTTGCGTCCGGCGTTGGCAATCGCGCCCGGTCCGGCTTGGATATACTGCGCATTTCCGTTTAGCGCCACGTAAGCGACGGTCGAAGCGCTGCCGAGGGCGACGACTTGTCCCTGCGCGTTGAGAGCCTGCACGCCGCTGCCGGTTCCGCGCGCGCCGTTCAGATTGACAATCGTGCGGTCGCCCGCGCCGTCGCCGTTGCGATTCGAATCAACGCCGGAAAGCGGAGTGATCGGCTGTCCCGATTGCGACTGAAAAATTGTGCTGACTTGCCAGCCGCCGAGCAAAGTTTTGACGAACCGGTTGGACGCGTTATTGAAAAACGGCACGTCGTAAATCGCCGACAGAACAAACCGATGCGGCACGTCGAGCGCGGACAAACCCATCTCGTCTTCTAAATTAAAAGCGTCCTGCGGGCGGCGCGGATTGACGGCACTCGAATTTAATTCGTTCGTCGCATTGTCCATCGTTTTGCTGAAAGTGTAAGCGGCGGTCAACGCCAGATTCTGACTGAGCCGACGCGTTAAACTGACCGAACCGGCATCGTATTTCGATTCGCCCCGATAAACGAATTCCGTGACCGCGCCGACAAAGCCGTATTGTCCGAGCGCGTCGCGGCGTTCGGCGTTAATGTCGCCCAGAGTCGTCGTCAATCCCGCTAATTCCTGTGCCGACGGTGCATTAAAGAACGTCGGCAGACCGAGATTGCGCGGCACGACTCCGGCGTTCAAGCGCACTTGAACCGGCAGATTGCGTCCGCGCGTGCCGAGATAACGAACTTCGATTGCCATTGACGAAGACAATTCACGCTGGTAGGAAAGCGTAAAGGAATATGACATCGGGGTTGTGCGGTCGCCGATTCTCGACGAAGTTAAATTTCGCGCCTGCGCTGCGGTGGTTATCGGCGGCAGAACCGACGGCAAGCCGCCGTTTTGGAGGAACGGCAGATTCGGATTAATGCCGACCACATCCGGGTCGAGTTCGCCCACCAATTGCGGCGGCAGCGAATTAGTTGATAGATTCTGGAAAATCGTGTAATAGCTGACACCGAAATTCGCTCTGATCGAGCTTTGTCCCGAATCGCCGAATAAAAGTCGCCCGAAATATCCGGCACCGTTCGGCGAATAAGCGAAACCGACGCGCGGCGCGAAATCGTTTTTGTCGGTTTTCGGACGGCGAAACTCGATCACGCCGGGAACGCTGGCGATGGCGTTTAATTCCTGCGATTTTTCGTCGCGCGCCAGCGTCGTGTATTCGTAACGCAGACCGAGATTCAAGGTTAGATTCGGACGGACTTTCCAGTCGTCCTGACCGAAAATATAAATCGAGTTTTGGTTGCCGACAAATTCCGGCGAACCGACACCGCGCAAAGCCGAGAAAGTCGGAACCGAATCGCTGATCAGCTCGTCGAAGCTCGAATAAATATAATCTCCGCGACTGCGCGGCAGAAACAAACCGCGACCGATATATTTTCGATATTCGCCGCCGAACTTAAAGTTGTGTTCGCCGCGAATGTAATTGAGCGAATCGAACACTTGATAAAGATTGTCCACCGGCGTTCCCTGCGGCAAGGATCCGCCGGGTCCGATGTCAATGCCGGTTTCGACATCGAAAATATTCGGGAAAAAGTTGAATTCTTCGTTCTTCAGCGGAAAGTTTTGCGTTGTGTCGCGATAAGAAACGCGCAGATCGTTGACCAGATTCGAGCCGAAGGTGCGAATCCAATTTATAGAAAGCAAACTCGAGTCGAAAGTCAAAAGATTGTTAAATTCGGGAATCGTGCCGAAAGCGTTACCGCCCGGCTGTTCGGCGCTCGTTTTCTGGTAGCTGTAACGACCTCGGAATTGATTCGATCCGTTCGGATTGTAATCGAAATTCAAATGAAACAGATCGTTGTCAAAACCGTTCGGCGAAGTGACGGTCGCCGTGCCGAACGGAATGCAGTTCGGATTATTCGGTGTTGCCGCGCAGTTCACGTTCGCCGCTAAAACGGGTTGCAGAAACTCCTGGTTGGAAGCCGGCAGCGAATATTGTCGCAGAATGTTCACGATATACTGGCTCGCTCCCGGCAGCGCGGCAATGCGGTTCAATCCGGCGGCGGTCGGCGCGACGAACGAATAAGTCAATCCTGCCGAACGATCTCTCTGCCTTTCAAAAGCGGTAAAAAAGAAAAGCTTGTTTTTCAAAATCGGTCCGCCGACGGTGAACCCGTAACGATGGTCGCGGAAACGCGGATTGTCTTCTAAATCGCCGCTGCGAATCAGATTTTCGGTCTGCGTCGAAAGAGCGTTGAACTGCTCGCTCTGACCGTAATAAAAACCCGAACCGTTGAAGCGATTCGTTCCCGATTTGGTAATCGTATTAAAAAGTCCGCCTGCGCCGTTGCCGAATTCGGCGTTGTAATTATTGGTTAAAAGCGTAAATTCCTGCACGGCGTCCTGAATCACTGAATTTACCGGACCGGTGACCGAAGCGTCGTTGTTGTCCACGCCGTCAACCGTAAAATTGTTGCCGCGTGGACGCGTGCCGCCGACCGAGCCGCCGTCGCCGAGGACGCCCGCCGAGCGTTCGACGACGTTCGGCGCCAGCACCGCCAATTGATTTTGATTGCCGAAAATCGGCAAATCCTGAACCTGCCTGGTTTCAAAAGTTCTGCCGAGCTGCGAAGAATCGGTCTGCACCAACGCTTCGCTGGCGGCGCTAATCTCGACCGTTCCCGAAACGCCCGCGACCTGTAATTTAACATCAACCGAAGTCGTCTGGTTAAGCGCGACTTTAACATCCTGGTTCACCTGGCTAAATCCGCTCGCGTCGGTCGTCAAAGTGTAATTGCCGACCGGCACGTTCGGGAAATTATACGAACCGGAACTCGTGGATTGCGCGTTGAATTCCGTTCCCGAATCCTTATTGGTAATTTTAACGGTTACATTCGGAACAATGGCGCCGTTGTTGTCCGCAACTGTGCCGGTAATCGCGCCGCCCGTCACCTGTCCGAGCGCCGCGCCGCCGCACATCATTAGAAAAGTTATAACGAGAGCAATTGAAAATCTTTTCTGCATTTGTTTGTCTCCTAAAGTAAATATTTCTTGTCAGAGTAAATCTCTGACCGGAGATGATTTGGGCAACAGATATACCTCGGCAATAATTTTTGCAATTTTTACGACAAGTGTATTTATGAGCACGATTTAGCAGAAACGTCGGATGCTTTTCCGAATTACTCTTCGTCGGAAAGATGATATTTAATAAGATTATCTGAGTAAGTTAAAATCGGCGCGTGAAATTTTGCTCACTTCGGTTTTTCCGCCTTAGCGATGGATTGATGTTCATAAATCGTCGCGCAGCGACAAATTGAATTTAGTCCTCAGTCGTGCGTTAAATTATCAAATCGGCGCAAATCTTTCGCCGAAATTTCAGTCGCGGGAAAACCATTCGGCGTAAATCTTTTCAGTTGTATAAATCCACAAATTGCATAATTTCAAACATCATATTTTATATGATGTTCTGGAGTTTTTTACCGTTGACGCGACTTTCCGAAATCAACTTACCTAATCGAGCAACTTTATATTAATCAAAGACTTACCGATGTTTCAAAGTGTTCTTTCAATCTGTTAAAGGACTTGGAATAATGGTTGCCATTTTCTATCTCAGACGGATGAGCCGACTTTAAAGTTAGCCGAAATTCCCCGTTGAAAATCAACGTCGCGGATTCGGTCAAGCGGTCGGCGAATCGTCGAATACAGAAAAAATTTAGGGAGATAGAAATGAAAAAAACTTTTACCGTAATTTTATCGCTCCTTTTGTTATCAACCGCCGCTCTATCGCAAACCACCGGCAGACTGCTCGGCACCATCAGCGGTCCCGACGGAGCTATTCCGGGCGCGAATATCGTGGTTAAAGATAATCAGACAGGCAGAGAAATAACCGTTCAGGCAAGCGGCGACGGCAGCTTCAGCGTGCCTCAGCTTGATTTCGGAACTTACAGCGTGACGATTACCGCAGCGGGCTTTAAGACATTCTCGACGACCGATTTAAAAATTGATGCCGGTCGTGAATATACGCTGAATCCGACGCTCGAAATCGGCGGCGTCGAAGAAATCGTGACGGTGCAGGCGGGAGCCGATATTATAAATTCGGCGGACGCGTCCCTCAGCAATACGGTCAGCCCCAGACAGGTGATTGACTTGCCGATTAACGGTCGCAATCCGCTCGCGCTCGTCAGCCTTCAGCCGGGCGCAAATGCGACGAGCAATTCGATTAACGGACAGCGTTCGTCGAACATCAACGTCACGCGCGACGGCATTAACGTGCAGGATAATTTCATCCGTTCGGGCAATTTCGTCCAAGACCAGCCGACGGTTGACGACACGGGCGAATTTACCGTGACGACGCAAAACGCGGGCGCTGACCAAGGCGGCGGCGGTTCGTCGCAAATTCAACTCGTGACTCCGCGCGGCGGCAGCGAATTTCACGGGGCGGCGTTTATTTTTAACCGCAACTCTGAGTTCAGCGCCAACTCATTCTTCAATAATAATGCCGGCACGCCGCAAACTTTCTTGAACCGCAATCAAATCGGCGGCAAAATCAGCGGACCGCTGCCGTTTCCGCATTTCGGCGAAGGCGGTCCGGTTATTGATAAAAACAAAACGTTCTTTTTCGCCGCGTATGAAAGGTTGTTTCTCCGCACTGAAGCGACCGCTAACAACACGGTTCTGCTCGGCGCGGCGCGGAACGGAACTTTCACTTATACGGCACTCAATAACGACCCGGCAAACGGCATCGTCGCCGGTCAGCAAGTGACGGTCAACGTCCTGACCGGGCAAGGCTTGAATTTGGCGACAGCGGCAAATCTATCGGCGTTTAACAACGCGGGCGGCATTTTGACGGTTGATCCGGTGGTGCAGAGCCGTCTGCTGAACTTTATTCCGACCGCCGGAAATTTAAGCGGCACGACGAACGGCGGTTTGACGCAACTGTTTCGCTTTAACGCCCGCAGCAACCGTGATACCGATTCGTTCGTCAGCCGCATGGACTATGATATTAACGACCGCAATACGCTCAATTTCGTTTACCGATTCGTCGGCGACGTAACGGATCGCCCGGATGCCAACGTCGGTTTCACGCGCGACCCGTTCGTCATTCAAAACGACAAAACGCATCTTTTGACCGGCGCTTACCGGACGATAATCGGCGCGAATTTTACCAATGAAGTCAGAATCGGCTACACGCAGTCCAAGCCGTTTTTTAACCAGGGAAACATTAATTCTGATTTCATCATTCAAGGCGCGGCACTGCCGTTCGGCATTACCAATCCCGAAGCAACGTTTGAAAACCAGGGTCGAAACACGCAACTGCTCGGTTTCAAAAACGACGCGACTTATTCTAGCGGCAATCATTCGCTGCGCTTTGGCGGGCAATATGACCGGCACAAAATAGTCGTCAGCAATTCCGGCGGAACAACTCCGACGTTTACTTTTACAGACACTTTGAACACGCGCACGCCGCGCCTTAATGCACCGCTGTTTCCGGGCGGAATCAGCGCGACGGAACGCACTCGCGCCGATACGCTTCGTTATTTCCTCGGCGGCATCATCGGCGCGGGCGCGGTATTGGCGAATCCGACTTCCAGCACTTCCGGCGCGATTACGGGCGCGACGCTGATTGAAGATTTGCGCTTTGGAAACGTCGGTTTATATGTCTCCGACCAGTGGCGCCTCGCGCCGAGCTTAACGGTGAATATTGGCGTGCGATATGATATGTTCACGCCGCTTCGCAATCCCGACCAAATCTTTCTCGAACCGCTGATTCCGAACAATTCCGATCCGATTGCGGCGATTCTTAACCCGAATGGTTCATACGGCATTGTCGGAACAAATATCGGCGAGCCGGGACAGTTCTTTAAAGCCGACAAAAATAATTTCGGACCGCAGTTTAGCTTTGCGTGGTCGCCGCAGTTCAAAAACAATCTGCTCGGCTCGTTCTTCGGCAACGGCAGAACAGTCATTCGCGGCGGTTACCGGTCGAGTTTCGTCAACGATGAATACCTTAAATCGGTGCTGAACTCTTATCGCGGCAACGCCGGTTTAGGCGTCACGGTCAACGCTCTCGACGTGCTGCCGGACGGCACCACGACGGTTGATTTGAATCGTCGCCTGCGGAACATTTCAGGCGGGAATTTCCCGGCTCCGGCTGCTCTGCGCCCGCCGTTCACATTTGCCGAAGGCAACGCGGCAGACGGTAATTTTTTTAACACTGTGTTTGCGGCTGACCCGAATTTGCAAGTGGCTCGAATTGACGAATACAACTTCGGCATTCAGCGCGAACTCGGTTTCAACACCGCGCTCGAAATTCGCTACGTCGGCGGTCGCAGCAACAGTTTGATTCGTGCTTTCGACTTCAATCAAATCAATATCCGAGATACCGGATTTCTGACCGATTTCCTGCGGGCGCAAAGCAACTGTCGTTTGCAAGCCGCTTCAATCGGACAGACCGGATTGAACTGCACAAACGCCGGATTTAATGCCGCGATTCCCGGGAGTCAGCAGCTTCCCGTGTTTGCCCAACTTCCGTTCGGCACGTTTTTGAACAATTCGGCAGTTCTCGCGCCGATTCAAAACGGCACTCCGGCAGACTTGGCTTTGCTTTATATCAATAATGGTTTGGACATTGACGAAAACGGAGTCGGCGTTCAGTTCCGTGCCAATCGCAACGCCGGTCCGGTTGATTATCTGGCGAATGAAGGTTTGTATCGCTACAATGCTTTGCAGGTTGAAGTTCGTCGGCGATTTACGCAGGGTTTTTCCTTTCAGGCGAATTACACTTTTCAGAAAACTTTGACGGACGTGCCGGAAGAAGACCAGAATCGCTTCGACCCGTATCTCGACCTCGAGAATCCGGGACTCGAATATTCAAGGGCAGATTTCGACCGCACGCACGCCTTTAACTTTAATGCCATTTACGAACTCCCGTTCGGAAAAGGCAGAGCGTTTTTAGATCGAGGCGGTTTGACCGATGCGCTGTTCGGCGGTTATCAAATCAGTGCGATTGTCCAAGCCGTGTCGGGCGCGCCGTTTTCCATCCGCGACCCGCGCGGAACCATCAACCGGGCAGGTCGCGCCGGACGACAAACGGCGGTTTCCAATCTGACCAAACAGCAAATCAAGGAGTTGATTGGAATTTATCGCACGCCGAACGGAATTTACTTTATTAATCCGAATGTCATCGCGCCAAACGGCACCGCGACGGGCGGCAACGTCACCGCGACACCGAACAATCCGGCTTTTGCGGGGCAAGTGTTCTTCAATGCGCAGGCGGGACAAACCGGCAATCTGGAGCGTGCTTTTCTGAACGGACCGTCTTTTTTTACGGTTGACCTCGGACTCAGCAAGCGTTTCCGGTTCAGTGAAAATGTCGGTCTGCAACTGCGCGCCGAAGCGTTCAATGTGCTGAACCGAGCCAACTTCGTTCTCGGAACCGGAGCCGGCGACGGCGCTCTGGGCGAAAACAGTAACGCATTCAACGTCAATAACACGGCTTTCGGACGCATTACCAATACTTATGCGCCGCGCATTCTCCAGTTCGGTGCGCGCTTTGAATTTTAGGAATTTAATTTTCCCTTAAACATTTTTTGGGAAAATATTTTCACGGATGCTGTTTCGTCAACGGCATCCGTTTTTTTTGTTTTCAAAAGACCGCAGCGCCCGTAAATCCGCTTCGAAAAACGTTTGGTCAATCAAATCGTGCGGCTCGTCACAAAATCGTTTCCAACCGGTCGGGCGAGGCGTAGCGTTTGTTTGGAGAAATATCAAGACTGTTTGCCCAAGGAGAATAATAATATGAAGCGAATAATCTGTATTTTTATATTGGTATTTTTATCATCAATGGCGAACGCCCAAACGTTTAACCGAAGTTTCGAGCCGGCAACCGAAAAACAGCCCGATTCTTTAACTCCGATGACGGATAAAAAACTCGACGAATCGAAAAAATATGCGGCGATGGTCGAATTAAACGAGCGCGGTGTTGAAAAAATAAACAAGGAGAATGATTACCGGAGCGCAATTGCTATGTTCCGGCAGGCGATTGAAATGGCACCGGATTGTCTTAGCTGCCGCTTTAATCTGGGTAGAGCGTATATCCAAAGTGAAAATTACGACGAAGCGATTGAGATTTTTACAGAACTCGTCAAAATAACGCCCGTCGCCGCCAGCAGGTATGCCAGTTTGGGAGAGGCGTTAAGCAAGAAAAAGCTTTATACGGAAAGCATCCCTGTCTTCCGACAAGCTCTGGCAATCGAGCCGAATGACCCGATTACGCTGTGCGCTCTCGCCACTTCGTTTTATCACACAAAAGATTATCCGCAGGCTTTAAAGTATGTTGATGAGGCGATTAAATTGAAGCCTGATTTGTTCGAGGCGCATCTCAACCGCGGCGCAATACTTCTATCTTTGAATCGTCGCCAAGATGCGCTGGAAAGTCTAGATCGAGCCCTTGCGTTAAAACCAGATTCGGCGGAAGTGCACAGCAATCTCGGAGCGGTGCTGCTGGAATGCGGGAAAAGCAAAAAGGCGCACAAACATATTGCGGAGGCGTTGCGCCTTGACCCCGAATACAAATACGCGATTTATAATCTTGCCGTCAGTTATCTCGCACAGGGAAAACGTCCGGCGGCGCGGGAAAATCTTGATCGGCTGGAAAAGATTGACGCCGATTTAGCCGAACAACTGAAAAAAGAATTCTGGCGTGATTATGTGATTGATGCTTCGCTGGTCAAGCCCTGATAAATTCGATGTCGCTGATTTGAAAACTCGGTCGAATTGTTCATAATGCCTTAGTTTAATAATCCGTATTTCGGAATTCATACACAAATAAATTTCCGTCAAGGCAAAAATGAGCAAAGACCGAAGCGACAAAAAAATCAGTTGGCGCAAATGGCTGTATATTTTCGGCGCGTGGACGGTGGCGGCATTGTTTTTCGCCAGCAATTACGTGCTGCAAAATCAAATTTCGTCGCAGCCGACGAGCGTGGGTCAAGCCGTTTCGGTACAGCTGGCTTCGGGCTACGGCTGGTTTGTTTTGATGCCGGTGATTTTGTGGCTGGCAAATCATTACCCGCTCGACCGGCGCGGCAATCTGGCAAGAAATATAATTATTAATTTAATCGGCTGCGTCGCACTCGTCCTTGTTCATCTCGCGTGCGACGCTTTTTCGCAATCGGTGCTGAATTTCCGCAACCGGCAGTTTGAAACGTCCTTTTCAGCTTTTGCATTTCAATTTTATCTAAATTTTCACTGGAGTTCGCTGGTCTATCTGCAAATTAACGGCATCATTTACGGCATCAGATATTACAACAAATTCCGCGAAGGAGAACTTCGCTCGTCAAAACTCGAAGCGCGTCTGGCGCAAACCCGGCTGAAGGTTTTGCAGATGCAGCTTCACCCGCATTTTCTTTTCAACACGCACAACGCCATCGCCGAACTGATTCACAAAGACCCGGCAACGGCTGAAAAAATGGTCGAGAATTTAAGCGATCTGCTGCGAATGTCGCTCAACAAATTGAATGTCGAAGAAGTTTCTTTTCAGCAGGAATTGGAATTTCTTAATAAATATCTGGAAATCGAGCAAACCAGATTTCACGACCGCCTGCGAATCGAAAAAGATATTGCGCCGGACACCTTGGACGCGACCGTTCCGAATATGATTTTGCAGCCGCTGATTGAAAATGCGGTCAAACACGGTATCGCGCCGCTGATTGAAGGCGGTACGATTCACATTCGCTCGGTCAAAGAAAACGGCAATTTGCGCGTCGAGATATGCGATGACGGTATCGGTGCTTCGGGAGAAATAATCGAGGGCATTGGCATCTCAAACACGCGGTCGCGACTCAAACAGTTATACAACAACGCCCACGAATTTTTAATCGAATCGAACAAAGAAAAGGGAATGTCCGTAAACCTGATTGTTCCGTTCAAAAGATACGAAGTTAAAAAAGCGAAATCAATTTCTTCCGGCAAGCCGCAGAAGCGATGAAAATCAAAACCTTGATTGTTGACGACGAACCCCTTGCGCGAGAACGCGTTCGCCGGATGCTGCAGGACGAAAAAGACATTGCGATTGTTGGCGAATGCGTCGGCGGATTAGAAGCCGTCGAAACAATCGAACGAATCGCGCCCGATCTGGTTTTTCTCGATATTCAGATGCCGCAGATGAACGGGTTTGAGGTTTTGCAATCCATCGAACCGCCGAACGTGCCGGTTATTATTTTCGTTACGGCTTTTGACCAATACGCGCTCAAAGCATTTGAATTTCACGCGCTCGATTATCTTCTTAAACCTTTCAGCAAAGACCGCCTGCGCTCGGCTCTGAATCGGGTGCGTGAGCAGATACAAATAACGCAGCCGAATACGGTTGACGAGCGACTGACCGCTTTATTGAACGACTTAAAGACTGAAAATAAATATCTCGAACGACTGCTGCTAAAGTCTTCCGGGCGAATCTACTTCGTCAAAACCGATGAAGTTGATTGGATTGAATCCGCCGGAAATTATGCCAAACTGCACGTCGGGCGGGAAACGCATCTGCTCCGCGAAACGATGAGCGGTTTGGAAGAATCGCTCAATCCCGAAAACTTTTTGCGGATTCATCGCTCGTGCATCGTCAATATTGACCGCGTAAAGGAGCTTCACCCGCTCTTTAGCGGCGATTACATGGTGATTATGCAGGATAAACGCGAACTGACTCTCAGCCGAAACTACCGCGACCGCCTGCTGAATCTTTTTAAAAAACAAAAACACGCCTGAAGCAAAAAGCCAATCAATTCCTTAGCGAATGCCGCCCTTTTATCATCTCGTTTTCTGCCTCTAAAATTATTTTCCGTGTCTGATAGCGGTTTTAGTAAATCGCGCATCAAATTAAGAAACAGGAACTAATGATTCCATTTGGTGTTTCCTAGATTGTATATTGAAGGTCAATAATTCAGCCATTTAAAATGTTTTAGAACTTGCAAAAGTAAATTACGAGCGGCTGTAAAATTTCAAAAACTTTGTTAAAAACTAAACAATTTCCCGACGACAATCGTTTAACTTAACAACTATTTGTCGCAGCCCAATTAATTGTCATAAATCGTTTGCTAACGGTGTTTTATATTTAGCAGGTAGTAAAAGGAAAATATGTTGGTTGGAAAGCAGTTCGGGCGTTATGAAGTTCGTGAGCGTGTCGGAGCCGGCGGAATGGGCGAGGTTTATCTGGCTCACGACTCGGAACTCGACCGCGCCGTCGCGCTGAAAATTTTGTCTGCCGAATTTATGCTTGACGAAGCCCGGCAAAGCCGCTTTCGACAGGAAGCCCGCGCCGCTTCCGGGCTGAATCACCCGAACATCATCACGATTTACGAGATCGGTAAAAATGACAGCGGCAGTTTTCTGGCGACCGAATTTATTGACGGCGAAACCCTCCGCGGCTTTATCAAGCACAGATCGCTTTCCCTGTTTCAAATCTTGAAAATCGTCGAGCAAGTGGCAAACGCTCTGGCTGCCGCTCACGCCGCGCACATTGTTCACCGCGACATTAAGCCGGAAAACATTATGGTGCGCCATGATTCGATTGTGAAAGTTCTTGATTTCGGATTAGCCAAACCAATTTTTTCGGATATTACCGATGAAAAAAGCTGTGACAGTTTATTAAAGACTCTGCCGGGAATGGTGATGGGCAGCGTTTGTTATATGTCGCCGGAACAGGCACGCGGTCTGCCGGTTGACGAGCGCACGGACATCTGGAGTTTAGGCGTGGTGCTTTACGAAATGCTGACCGGACAAGCGCCGTTCGGCGGCGCGACCACGAGCGACACGATTGCCGCCGTTTTGTGCAAAGAACCGGTTTCCTTGCTTTATTTTGTTCCCGACGCGCCTGCCGAATTGCAGCGCATCGTTCGAAAAACTTTGCAGAAAGACCGCGAAGAGCGTTATCAGAGTGTCAAAGATTTTCGGCTCGATGTGAAAAATTTAATTCACGAACTTGAGCATACGACGAGCGGCGAGCGGATGCGCCATATTTCCGATGAAATTGATTTGAGCGAAAGCCCGACGATGATTCATCAAACTTCCGGTGCCAATCACCCGACGCACGCGGCTAAAGTGATAACCCGTGAAACCGGAAATTACGCCGCTTCAGGAAGACGAAACGTTTGGCAAATCGGTTTGGTTTCACTAACGGTGATTGCCGTTTTAGCCGCTTTGGGATTAACTTTTTACGGGCGGCGCGACTCGCCGCCGATTGTCGTCGCCGCCAACACTTTCGATAAATTGCAGGTTTCAAGCATCAGCACCGATGGAAAAGCCGCGGCTCCGGCGATCTCGCCCGACGGAAAATATATCGCCTATCTGAGCGGCGAAGTCGGCAGTCGCAGTCTGATTGTGCGGCAGATTTCCACCGATAGTTCGGTAACGGTTGTTCCACCGACAGCGTTGAGTCTTTCCAATATTAGTTTTTCGCCCGACGGTGATTACGTTTATTTTCTGCAAATGAGCGAAAATTTCGTTATCGGCACGCTTTACCGTGTGCCGACGCTCGGCGGCACGCCGAAAAAACTTATCGAAGACGTGGACAGCAGCGTTACCTTTTCGCCCGATGGCAAACAACTCGCGTTTCAGCGCAATCTTGTCAAAGAGGCAGTTGTCATAATCTACACCGCGACGGTCGAAGGCGCGAATGTGCAGCCCTTAATCAGGTCGGACGAAACTAATTTTAATGTGCTTGGCAATCCGCGATGGTCGCCTGACGGCTCGACTATTTTGGTGCGCGCGTTCAATGATTTTGGCGGCACAATCGATAAAATGGAATTCGCTGAAATTTCCGTCGCCGAAAAGAAACTGAAACTTTTCTCAGGACGCCAATGGCAGCAGATAGATAATGTTTGCTGGCTGAAAGATAATTCGGGTTTCCTGTTCACCGGACAGGAAACGCCGAATTCGCCCAGTCAAGTCTGGCGAGCGACGTATCCGAACGGCGAATTTTATCCGGTGACGAACGATGTCAACAATTACAATTCGCTCGGATTATCCGCCGACAACAAAACGATTATCACGCAGAAAAGCAGCGCGACTTCGTCAATCTGGAATTTTGATCCGGCGACCAGAAAAGCTAATCAAATGACGGCGGAAAGCCAGAACCAGGAAGGCAGTTTCGGCTTGGTGCAGATGCCGGACGGAAAAATCGTTCACACGCGCAAAAACGGCAATGCTTTAAATCTGTGGGTAATGAATGCGGATACGAGCGACGCCCGACAACTGACGAGCGAAATGAAAGGCGTTTATAATCCGAGAACCACACCCGACAATCGCTATATCGTTTTCGGATCGAAACAATCGGGAACGGCGCGAATTTGGAGAATGGATGCTGACGGCAAAAACCTTGTGCAATTAACAGCCGAGAAATTGAACTCCGGCGATTTTAATCCGCAAATTACGCCGGATGGAAAAACAGTCATTTATCAGGAAGACACGAGCGGCGTAAACGGCAAAACCGCTTTTATGAAAGTTTCCATTGACGGCGGCGAATCCTCGATTTTGTATCAAGACCCGCAATTCAGCGTTTATAATCCAGTGCTTTCGCCGGACGGAAATTACATTGCCTACATTTCATTTTCTAAAGCCGATTACAATAAAAAACTGCGAATCGCCCGGCTCGAAAACAATTCTATCGGGCAGATTGTCAAAGATTTCGCTGCCGATTCGATAAATTCCTATCTCTGGTCGCCGGACGGCAAATCATTGACATTTCTAAGCAATCGAAATGGCGTCCTGAATCTGTGGCGGCTTCCGCTCGACGCCGCCGCTCCGCAACCGCTGACCGATTTTAAATCCGGTCGGATTTTTAATTATGCCTGGTCAAAGGACAACAAAAATCTCTTCATAGTACGCGGAAACGTCCAAAGTGATTTAATCCTAATCCGCGATAATTAACAGACATTAAAGGGAATAATACCAATTCAAATCGGATGTGACGTATTTATGTGTAGAAGTCACGATTTAAGTTTAAATTATCACTATCAATTTATTGATGTAATGTGATGGTCAAGAAAAACATATACTGCACCCCGCTAAGACAAAACGGTTCGGTTGAGAGTATCCTGTCAAAAATGAGGATACAAATCAATGAAAAAACGGAAATGGACTTCTGAGCAAAAACTTCAGATTGTGATGCAGGGCATTAAAGGCAGAGCAGTTTCTGAGATTTGCAATGAGTATCAAATCGGTCAATCGCAGTATTATTTATGGCGCGACCAGTTTTTGCAGAACGCCGGCAAGGTCTTTGAAATGCCGCAGAAGGCACAGCAGCAAACCCGCCTCGAACGTGAGAATGAAAAACTCAAGGCGATGGTCGGAGAACTTACCCTAGAGCGGCTGCGGAATCAATATACGGGATAGCCGCAACTGGCAAACCAGCCGATGGTGAGATGGACAAGGAAAAGTGGAGACAAAACTGTCTCTGTTTCCTCGATTTTTAGTTTCCAATTCCAACTCATATTCTATCGGGCTTTTGTAACCTAACCCGGAATGTAATCTCGTCCGTTTGTAGTAACCTTCGATATAACTGAAGATTTCCGAGCGGGCTTGTTCGATATTCTCAAAAACACCGCCTTCGACAAGTTCCGCCTTAAACCTGGAAAAGAAGCTTTCGGCTTGGGCATTGTCATAACAGTTTTCTTTGCCGCTAATACTTTGGCGAAAACCGTTGGTTTGCAACAGTGATCGAAAATCCGCGGCGGCATATTAGCTGCCCCGATCTGAATGAATGATCGCTCCGGCTTTGATCAACCCAAAGGCTGATGGCTTTTTGCAAAGCTGAAATTATTAACTCTGCGGTCATTGAATCCTGCAAACTCCAGCCAATAATGCGGCTGGTGACTTTATCCTGCCAAACTGCCAAATAACACCATTTCCCGCTCCTGAGCGGCAGATAAGTAATATTGCCGATGCTCAGTTTGCCCGCCGCACATTCTGAGGCGCTCACCTCCGCCAACAGGTTTGGCGCAGCAAGCGTCCCTTTGGAATTAGTCGTTTTCGGAGTAAACTTCTTCGGCGCGATTGCCTTTAAGTTTTCCGCCTTCATTAATCGCCGTACCACCCAGCGTCCGACTTTGATGCCCAACTTGTTTAACGCCGCCCTGATTCGGCGTGAACCATAGCGGCGGCGGTTTTCCCAATAACAGTTTGTCACTAATTGCGCTAATGTTTGTCGCCTGACACACGGTGGTTTGGTCAGGCGTCTCCGCCAAGCATAATAGCCGCTTTCAGAGACGCCCATTACCAGACAAATCAACTTTAATGGATAATTTGCCTTTTCCCGATCAATAAAAATATAGGGGTTTAACTTCCGCGCCCGAAGATAAGTGTCGC